>NZ_JAMYNH010000026.1:0-63238 GCF_040318975.1 Mesorhizobium sp. M0983
CCAGACTGTCGTCCAGACCTGCATCGTGCACCTGATCCGTCATTCCCTGGAGTTCGTGTCCTGGAAGGACCGCAAGTCCGTCGTGCCGGCGCTGCGCGCGATCCACCGGGCCAAGGACGCCGAAGCCGGCATGAAGGCTCTTGAGGACTTCGAAGCCAGCTACTGGGGGCAGCGGTATCCGGCGATCACCCAAAGCTGGCGGCGCAATTGGCAGCACGTCGTCCCATTCTTTGCCTATCCCGAAAGCGTGCGGCGAATCATCTACACCACGAACGCCATAGAGGCGCTGAACTCCAAGCTGCGCCGCGCCGTCCGCACCCGGGGACACTTCCCCAGTGACGATGCGGCCATGAAGCTGCTATATTTGGTGCTGAACCACGCGGCCGAGGAATGGAAACGACCGCCGCGCGAATGGTTCGAGGCCAAGACCCAGTTCGCCGTCGTCTTCGGCGAAAGGTTCGTCAGCCAATGACGAAACCGGCCTCGCGCACAGAATTCCTGACAGTTCCGCCGACCGCCGTGGATACTGTCGATACCGGGATCGGAACGGGCGAATCTTCGAGGCGCGATGTAGGTGATCGCGTTTCGTGTCTTGCCGCGCCGTGACGCTCGCAGGGCGCGAACGACGCCTGACCCGCGGGGAACTCCCTCGGACCGAACCTGGTGCCTCACGGCATCAGGATGGATGTTGAAGATGGCATACGGCGTAGCTGGAGCGCCGCCACTCCAAGCGAACGCAATCCACAAAAGCAGGCCGGCGGTCAGCCCAACGACACGTGGGAAATCGTCATGAAGGGTTTTGTAAGCGCCATCGAAGAACTCACCGAGGAAACAACGACTACCGGCGCGTGCTCTATACGGCCAACAAGATGCATCCCGGCCGCGTCAGGGCAAACGGCCTAGATGTCGTTTCAATTCCGCAATCTGCTGCAAGGACCACCCCTGAACATTTGTCACTGCAATCCAGGCCTCGATGTAATCGCCTGGCGCATAGACATGTCCGTGCCCGATCGGCGCGGTTGTCGCCATGGCCATGTCGAGCGCGAGTTGCAGCACCGTCACCATCGGGTACCACCGCAGTTCAGGTGAGACGTCAGGACCGCGCGGCGCCTTCATCCAATCCGGCTCGCGATAGACATCGCGGTAATCGAAGAATGTCACCGGGTCGCTCGCATACTGGAGATAAACAATCCGCATTGGTCCCCAGCTGGAGCCCGGAGCCGCTGCCCCGCCATCTTGGTTCATGAACCGAACAATCGATCCGTCACGAAAACGGGGAAGCCAGACAGGCGACCCCGGATTGCGGTCCCTCGTAAACGAACGCCAAAGGCGGCTCTGGTAAGGCGGTCCGCTCCACAGCGCGCCCTGAAACGGATCTCCCACCACGTCGAACAGGTCGGTCGATCGTTCGGAGTTCATCGCGCCCAAACTGAGACCGTGCAGATAGAGTCGCGGGCGGCCATTCTTGGGAAGCCTGGTCCAATACTCGTAGATATCCCGGAATAGGGCGCGCGCATTGTCGGCTCCGTAATCGGGCTCCACAAGCAGCGACAGCCAACTGGCAAGGTAGGAGTACTGTACTGCGACGCTCGCGATGTCGCCGTTCTGAAGATACTCCAGGCTGTCCATCGCCGCCGGATCGACCCATCCGCTTCCGGTGGGCGTCACGACGACCAGCACCGAGCGCCTGAAGCCGCCCACGCGTATCAACTCCTCCAGAGCGAGCCGCGCCCGTTTTTCAGGGCTGTCAGCGGATCGAAGCCCGACATAGACGCGGATGGGCTGCAGCGCTTCCTTGTTGGTAAAGGCGCGTATTTCCTCACCCGTCGGCCCCGTGGCAATGAACTCTCGTCCCGCCCGTCCCAACTCATTCCAGTCGAGCAACGAGGCGCTACTGCCAGTCCTATTGGGGTCGGTCGGCTGCACAGTCTCCGTTTCGATCAGCGCATCGTATTGCCGATAGGACGAGTCTGCGAGGTGAAGCGCTGCGCGAAACAGCACACCGCTGATGATCGACCAGAAAAGCGCAACCGAGACGACGACGCCGACAACGTTCGATACCCTTCTCGGCGCAAAGCGGCCAACCCTTGTCGAGACGAAACGGAATGTCAGCTGAAAGAGCCGCGCCAGGGCGATAACGAGAGCGAATGTCCCCAGTGCGAGCAGACCAACCTTGACTGGATGTCCGCTTTCGACCAGGTCGAGGCCCATCAGCTTCCGGATGGAATTCTGCCATTGCGCAGCCCGCCAGAGGAAGATCGAGGCGAGGAGCAAACATCCGACGGCAGCGAGCAGATTCGTGACACGTAGGTTTCGGGGCGCCGGCAACTCCAGATAAATCCAAAGCCACCGCCCGAACACGCCGATGCCATATCCGGCGGCCAAGGAGAATCCCGAAAGCACACCTTGGGTGAGAAAGGTCCGGGGTAGCAGAGTCGGGGTGAGTGACGCGGCAAAGAAGAGCGTCCCGAGAATCAAGCCGCCGGGGGAAAGTGAACGCCACAGCTCGATCGACCAGTGCCGCCTCATGCAGGCCTCCAGTATATGCCGGTTAAATGCTGTCGAGATGACGTAATAGCCTACGACGACCGAGCGCAAGTCGAGGGACTGCAGTCCTCATCGACCACAATCAAAAAGAGACGGAAAGCAAAGGGATGGGATTCTCCGCTGATTTCTTCGCTGTGAGAGAGACATAAAGTGAGATGTCGCAAACCGTGGACGTCTAGAGCCCATCGATTTCGCAGTGGAGGTCCCATGTCCGATCTCATCGTCCTAGTCTACCCCACAGAGGCGAAGGCAGAAGAGGTGCGCCAGCGCCTGTTTGCGTTGCAGAAGGAATACCTCATCAACATCGGTGACGCCGTGATCGCGACCAAGACGGAAGCCGGCAACGTGAAGCTCAATCAGATCATGAACACGACCGTCGCTGGTGCCGTGTCAGGTAGCTTCTGGGGTTTGCTTATCGGCGTCATTTTCCTCAATCCCGTCGTCGGTGTGGCGATTGGCGCCGCTTCTGGCGCGCTTGGCGGCGCGCTGACCGACGTCGGAATAAACGATGCTTTCATGAAAGATCTGTCGGCCAGCTTGCAGCCAGGAAATGCTGCCTTGTTCGTGCTCGTCCACGGAATGACCGCTGACAAAGTGCTGAACGCGATCAAGGGATTTGGTGGCGTCGTGCTCAAGACATCGCTGGACGACACGAAGGAGCAGACACTGCGTGACGCGCTCAGTCAGGCATCAGAGGCTGCGTAAATGAAGCAGCTTCAATGCCTGTTCGCCGGCCCGACCATGGGGTTGCTGGTCGCTGCATTGTTGTCGGCATGCACCGTGCCCGTCGATCAGCCTCGTCCGGTTACGCCGCGGCCGCAGGCCTGCACCTTCCAGCATGCGCCCGTTTGCGGCCGGCGCGGCGACAGGCTGCAGACGTTCGGCAATGCATGCATGGCTCGTGCGCAGGGCTTCCAGATCGTGAGAAATGGCGAGTGTCGCATATCGCGCCCGATACAGACAGTCGCCTGCACTCGCCAGTTTGCCCCGGTATGCGCGACTAGAGCCGGGCGCCTGCGCACTTTCTCGAATGCCTGCCTGGCTCGTACCGACGGCTTCCGGCTCGTTCACGCCGGCCGCTGCCGGTGAAGCAACCGGCTGCCAAAGCTCGACGATGATTGCAGGGTTCGCGCTGGATCGAGAGTAGGGCACTCAGATGGCTGAACCGAGCGATCGCCCGATGGTCAACCCTCTGGTGACCGGTGTTCTTGTCGTCGCCCTTGTGTATTTTGCCAGAGCGATCTTCATGCCGCTTGCGTTCTCATTGTTCGTGATCGCACTGGTTTGGCCAATTCAGGCGGCCTTGCAGAAGCGGGTAGCACGACCATTAGCCTTGCTGATTACGCTGCTGTTTACCATCACAGTTATCGTGGTCGTGGGTTCCGCAATCGTCTGGGGGTTCAGCAAGCTTGCGCAATGGCTGTTCTATAACAGCGACCGACTGCAGACGATCTACGCCAACTGGGCGACCTGGTTGGAGGGCCATGGGATCGCCGTCGCCGGTGCAATCGAAGAGCATTTCAACGTGACCTGGCTCGTCGGCGTTACCCAGGGCCTGATCGGTCGGCTGAACAGTACTGCTGGCCTCACCCTGCTTGCCTGCATATTTGTAATGCTTGGCTTGCTGGAAGCCGACGATTTCCGGAATCGCCTCTGCTTGGCTTCGGCTCAGCCATATGGCGAGTTGCTCCTGCAGATCAGCGGCGAAATCGGCAGCAAGGTTCGTCGCTTTATGATTATTCGCAGTATCGCGTCCGTCTTCACTGGCGTTGTAGTCTGGATGTTCGCGCTTGTTGCCGGACTTGAGCTCGCAACGGCTTGGGGCGCAATGGCTTTTGCATTGAACTATATTCCTTTCATTGGACCGCTTACGGCGACGATTTTTCCGACCTTGTTCGCCATCGCACAGTCTGGCTCCTGGCAATTGGCGCTCGTCGTTTTCATCGGTCTGAATGTCATCCAATTCGTGATCGGCAGCTATCTTGAACCGTCGCTTGCCGGCGCATCATTGGCAATATCGCCTTTCGCCGTCGTGTTTGCCGTGTTCTTCTGGAGTTTCATGTGGGGTCTGCCGGGGGCGTTCATTGGCGTGCCGATTCTGATCGTTGTCGTTACATATTGCGCGCACGAACCGTCAAAACGCTGGATTGCAGCTCTGCTGTCCGGAGGTCAACGCGCACGCGCTTTGTCTCGGGGTGATTAACTATAATAGATGAATCGGTAGTATGTAAGACTCTTACACCACCTTGAGATGCAGGCTGAAATGAGTTAAATGATTTCATGCGGGGAGATGTTCTTAGAGGAAAGGGTATCTCTGATGGCTTTGCTGTCAGTGACACATGGCGATTGCGCGAAAAGTAATAAATATTATGCATTGCTAATATGCACGGAGGTTCATGACTGGGGCATAGGACGGAGATCGGATGCTTCGTCGGGAGCGCCGTTGTGATCACAAATGTAGCGCGGACGGCTCCCGTGGTCTTGGCGGGGCATGCGGCGCCACTAGCAGCGGTTCGCGCAACAATTGAGCCGCCTCCGGTGGTCCCGGAACACATTTCGGTTCCCCACTTTGAATTCTCGACCCGGGAATTCCCTCTTAGGGATCAATTTGCGGCTTGGCGCCAGAGTTTTGCTGCCATGCTCGAGCTCGTCGAGCTGAACGACACCACCACCGGCTTCGCAGGCACGCAGGTCGTCTGGGATTTGGGTGAGCTTGCCTTGGCTCAGGTCAGTACCAAGAGTTTGGGTTTCGCAGGCCTGGCTGGCCGGATCCGCCGAAATCCGATCGACCATTGGTTGTTGACCCTGCTCCGCGAAGGCGGCGCGCAGACAACCACTTCACGCGGTACATTCGCGGGGGATGCCGGTTCGGTGCAGATACACCCGCTTGGAAGGGCTTTCGAGGGCTATGTAACGGACAGCGAAATGCTTTTGCTGTTTGTGCCGCGCGACCTCTGCCGCGATATGGCGCACGTTCTCGACGCCGCCGAGTTCTCTGTGCTCGGTCGAGGTATGGGGCGACTGCTTGCCGACTATCTGACGAGCCTCGCTCAGCGGCTTCCGACATTGGACGTGGCCGACCTTCCTGGGCTGGTCACTGCCACGCGAGCGATGATCCTTGCCTGCTTCGCGCCGTCCGCCGAAAATATCGGGGAGGCCCACGAGCCAATCGCCGCTGCGATGCTCGAGCGCGCCCGTCGTTTTGTGCAGGCGCATCTGTTGGATCCAGGTCTGGATGCCACGGGATTGCGTCGCGAACTCGGAATATCCCGTTCCCGGCTCTACCGCCTTTTTGAAGCGTCGGGAGGAGTCAGGCACTATATATTCAGCACCGGCGCCTGCTGGCCGCCCGTGCAGCGCTCGCCGATCCGACCGACCGTCGCCGAATTCTTGACATCGGGGAGGAACACGGTTTCGGTGACGGGGCGGAGTTCAGCCGCGCTTTCAAACGCGAGTTCGGATATTGCCCGAGTGACGTGCGAGAGGGCATCAACAGCGCTCCCTCGAACTGGCAGACCGACGACGAGCAGAACGCTGCTGCTGGCGAGCGATTGGGCCTGCTGCTGCATAGGCTGCAGGCATGATCGCGGCGCAATCCGGACGCGGTGCGCATTCCAGACATGTGGAGATCTGGTGTGGTCCGGCTTTCGGTTCGTCTGAGAAAGATCCTGTCAGCATTCCAGCCGTCTCAGCTGTGCCTGCTGATAACTGCCATGCTCATGACTTCAGCCGCGCAAATCACAGCGCGGTCAACCGTGAAAACCCGGCATCGATGCGGTCCATGATGTATCGTATTCGGGCCTGTGGCAGAGACATCCAGAATGGGTGGATGTGCCGTCGCTGACGAGCAGGAAACATGGCACCTTTGCTAATGCGCTGCTGGAATTCGCTCTGGTTGCGAACGATCGGGCAGGTTACGCAGCGGCCTCGCCGCGTGCTGGCGCCAGCCATCCCGACGCCAACCACGCAACGCCGTGCGAAATGAGGTCAATGCCGAACAGAAATCCGAGCACCCAAAGACCTGTCGCCGGCCAACCAGTCAGGATAATGACGCCAGCCAGAACGCCGAATGCTCCGGAGAGCACGAGTGTCCAGCCGGTATCGCTCCAATGCTTGATGCCAATAAAGAGGCGCACGATGCCGGAGGCCAGGAGCAGCAGTCCGAGGACGAAAGTCAGGACCAGTGCGCCGGACGCAGGTTGATTTACGACCGTCGCGCCGAAGACGACGTACAATATACCAAGGACGAATTGCCCTGCGAAGCCGCCCCATCCCTTCATCCAGAAGGCATGCATCATTTCGAACGCACCCACAACAATGGCAGTGACACCAATGATCATGGCGCTGATCATGGTAGCCAGCGCTATATCGCCCAAAACGAAGACTCCGGCAATGATCAGCATAAGGCCCAGCAGGAGACGAACTGAAGTTGGCGGCGCGGTCGATGCTGTTCCATTCTCATAGGTGGCCATAGCTTCCTCCTCGATTGAGGGACTAACTCATCATCGGTGGTTCCATTTCTGCTTTCGGGCGTGGAGAGCCCCATTCCGCCATACGCTGGATCACCGCGAACAGGGTCGGGATGACAAAGAGGCCGATCGTCGTTGCGGCCAACATGCCACCAAAGATTGTCGCGCCCACCGCCTGGCGTGCGCCAGCGCCGGCGCCGGTGGACACCGCCAGGGGCACTATGCCCAAAATGAAGGACAGAGCTGTCATCATGACGGCGCGGAAGCGCTGCTCGGCACCCAGCATGGTTGCCTCAGCGATCGGCCGCCCCTCCTCACGGCGCTCCTTGGCGAATTCGACGATCAGGATGGCGTTCTTCGACGCCAGCCCGATGAGCAGCACGATGGCGATCTGCGCGTAGAGGCTGTTCTGCAGTCCGAAGAGCGTAAGCGCCGCGGTCGCGCCAAACAACGCGGCTCCGAGCGACAGGATGACCGCGATGGGCAGGGTCCAGCTCTCGTATTGCGCTACAAGGAACAGATAGGCGAACAGAAAGGCCAGTCCGAAGATGACGGTTTCCTGGCCGCTGCTGCGCCGCTCCTGGAACGACAGGCCGGACCATTCGTACCCATAGCCAGCCGGCAGCGCCTGAGCCGCCACGCGTTCGACGGCGTCCATCGCCGCTCCGGAACTGCCGCCAGCCGCGACCTGCCCGTTGATCGGTGCCGCTACCGAGAGGTTGTAGCGGGAGATGACGAAGGGCGCGAGCACGGTGCTGGTCGACACCACCGCCCTGAGCGGCACCATTGCACCCGTCCGGCTGCGGACATGAAGGTTGAGAATGTCCTCGGCATCCGCCCGGTGCTCGGCGTCAGCGAAGATTGACCTGGAAGACCCGTCCCTGCAGCGTGAAATCATTCACGTAACGAGACCCGAAGCTGGCGCCGATCGTCGAATAGATGTCGGACGCGCTCACGCCAAGTGCTTCGGCGCGGGTTCGGTCGACATCGACATAAATCTGCGGCACATCGGCGCTGAAGGTTGTCGCAACGCCACCGATTTCCGGCGCCTGGTTGACCGCCGTCACGAATCCGCGCACCACCTCCGCGATCTCCTCCGGCGACTGCCCCTGCAAAGCCTGTAGGCGCAGGTCGAGACCGCCGACCGTGCCGATGCCCGAAATGGCCGGCGGCGAAAAGACGGCTACATTTGCGCCAGGGATGGTCGAGAACTGCGCGCGGAGCCGCGCCAGGATGGCGTTGAGCTGAAGGTCCGGCGTGGCGCGCTGCTGCCAAGGATCCAATGCCGCGACAATCATCGCTCCGTTGGGAGATTGCGTCCCCTGCACGATGCTGAAGCCGGCGACCGAAATGACGTTTTCGACACGTTTCGTCGCCAACAACGTCTGTTGAACCTCGCGTACAATCGCCCTCGTGCGATCAAGCGAGGCTGCGTTCGGAAGCTGGATATCCACAAACAGGGCGCCTTGGTCCTCGTCCGGGAGAAAGGTGGTAGGCAGCCTGCTAAGCAGCAGGTAGGCGCCCAGGAAGCAAGCGGCAAGCGCGGCGAGAGGGATGATCCAAAACCGCACCAGGAGCCCGACCATTCGGCCATACCTGACGCGCGTCGCATCGAGGAGGCGCGCGAACCAGCCGAGTGGACCGCGCCGGTATCCGCGCTGTCCACGTCTCAGCAGGATCGCGCTGAGCGCCGGGCTGAGCGTCAGACCGACAAGTGACGAGAGAACGAGCGCCGCCGACAACGTGACCGCGAACTGACGGTAGAGCTGTCCACTTATGCCCGACAGAAAAGCTGTCGGAGTCACTACGGCGAGGAGCACGAGCGTGGTGGAAATGATCGGACCCGTGATCTGCCGCATCGCCTTGCGGGCGGCCTCAGCCGATTCAATCGCGGGGTCGTCCTCCATGACATGCTTGACATTCTCGACGACCAGAATCGCGTCATCCGCGACCAGTCCGATAGCCAGCACCAGCGCGAGCAGCGAGATCGAATTTATCGAGTATCCAAAGGCCAGCAGGACGGCGATCGCGCCCAGCATCGAGACGGGCATGGCCAGTGCCGAAACCAAGGTGGCGCGCCAGTCCTGCAGGAACAGGTACGTGACGACGAGCACGATGAGGAAAGCCTCGCCGAGGATACGGACAATGAGCGAAAGGCTCGTCCGGACGAAACGGGTTGCATCGTAGACGACCTGGTATTCGAGGCCGGGCGGGAACCCCGGTGAAAGGCGCTGGAGCTCTGCAAGCACGGCATTGGCGGTCTGGATCGCGTTGGCCCCAGGTGCCTGGTTTATCTGCAACATCGCCGTGTCATGCCCTGCGAAGCTCGCGCTCGATGAATAATTCCGGGCGCCCAGTTCGATGCGGGCGATGTCGCGCAGCCGTACGATCGCTCCAGCCTCCCCGGTGCGCACGACGATGTCGCCGAACTCGCCCGTGCTCAAGAGCCGGCCACGAGCCACGAGCGTATATTGTAGCTCGGTGCCTTCCCGCGCCGGCGGGGCGCCGGTCTGGCCGAGCGAGGCCTGGATGTTCTGCCGCTGAATGGCAGCAGCCACGTCATCGGCCGTTATGCCGAGCGCATCCATGCGCGCCGGATCTATCCACACACGCATCGAGTATTCGGACGCGCCGACGACGGAAGCCTCGCCGACGCCCGCGACGCGCGAGATCGCATCAGCGATTGTCGTTGAAGTGAAGTTGGTGATCTGCAACACGTCGAGCTTGCTGTCCGGGGAATAGAAGGCGATGCCGAGCACAAAATCGGGCGAACGTGACCGCACCGCCACGCCTTGCTGGGTGACCGCAGCCGGCAACTGGGAAATCGCCAGTTGCGCCCTGTTCTGCACATTGACCTGTGCGATGTCGGGATTTGTCCCCACTTCGAACGTCACGGACAGCGAATATTGCCCGGCATTCGAGCTAGTCGACGACATGTACATCATATTGGGGACGCCGTTGATGGCTGTCTCTAAGGGTCCACCGACGACATCGGCGATCACTTCCGCGCTGGCGCCGGGATAGGTGGCGGAAACCGTAACCGTGGGCGGCGTGATTTCAGGGTATTGCTGCACCGGCAGCGAAAAGATGGCGATCGTGCCGGCGATCGACATGACGATTGAAATGACGATTGCCATCCGGGTCCGGGTGATGAAGAGATCGGAAATCATGAGCCGCCGCCGACGGGCTGGCCTTCGCTCGGCTGAACCGTCATGCCCTCGGCGAGACGCTGGATTCCCTGGACCACGACCTGCTCGCCACCATTCAGGCCGGTGTTGACCGCCCATCCATTGCCGACGCGTGTGCCGGTGTCGATGCGCCGTTGCGAGACGATGTTGTCCTTGCCGAGCAGATAGACGAAGCGCCCTTCGCGATCCTGCAGCACCGCTGTCTGGGGGACTACCGGCAAAGTGGGCACGTCTTTCTGCTGCACATGGAGCGTGACGAACTGTCCCGGGAGAAGGATGTGTCGGGGATTGGGGAAAACTGCGCGAGCCGCGACCGTACCTGTCTGCGGGTCGATCTCGTTCTCGACAAATTCGATTCGACCGGGCGCGTCGTAGTCCGTCCCGTTGGCAAGACGCAGTGAAAGCTTCAGCGAATTCGGATCGATGTTGCTGCCACTCGCCTCCTGCTGCCGGATTGTCACAAGCAATCCCTCGGTCACTGCGAACGCCACGCGGACCGTGTCCAGGCTGACTATTCGTGCCAGTGAACCGGAATCCGATCCGACCAGATTGCCCGTCGTGAATGTCGCACGGCCGATGTTGCCGGAGATCGGTGCAGTGATGCGGGCATAGGCAAGGTTGAGTTCGGCGGTGTGCAGGGCCGCCTCTGCAACCTGCACATCGGCGACAGCGACATCGAACGCCGCCTGAACCTCGTCCAGGGCGGCCTGCGAGACCGTTCTTCGAGCAAACAGGTCCCGGTTGCGCGCTAGGGTCCGTTCGGCCGACCGGCGTGTCGCCTCGGCACGCGCCACCTGCGCCCGCGCCGACGCGACCAAGGCATCAAGCTGATCTGGCTCGATCTCAAACAGCGTGTCCCCAACTTTCACGGTCTGCCCATCCTTGAAATTGACGGAGTGCAGAAAGCCGGTGACGCGCGCGCGGATGTCCACTGCTTCGATGGCCTCGACACGGGCAGTAAATTGCGCGGGACTGCTCACTTGCTGAACCTTGATATGTTCGATGACAACAGCAGGAGGCGGAGCTCCCTGTCCTGCGCTAGGCTGCTGGGCGAAGGAAATCGAACTGACGTAAGGGGTCGCAGCGCCCGCCAAACAAGCAATCATCAAGCAAGCACAAGAGAAATGTCTGATCATCTCAGCTTCTCAACCGAACGATGTTGCCCAGATGTTTTGCGCGAGATGTTCATGACCCGGCCCTGCGCATAGTGAGGGCAATGGCGATGTACGCGCCGCCAGCGACAAGGAGGGAAATGCCCGCAATCGTGCCCGGCGTGTAAATGCTGGTATACGGCAACTTCAATGCGAGCGTCGCACTGGCGACCAGTGCGACCAGGCCCGAAACTCCGAACCACTGCCAACCAGCTTGCTTCCGCACCCGGACCGCGAGCGCGACTTGAAGAATGCCCTGTACAAGAAACACCAAGGCGATCACCAGAGTGATCGCAAGAGCGCCCTTCAAAGGGTTGAAATATATCAGAATACCTCCAACCAGCTCGACCGCGCCGGTCAGCTCTTGCCAGATGAATCCGCTCCACTCCTTGACTTGCAAGGATTGGATCATCTTAACAGCGCCCGCGAGCGAAAGGACGAATCCGAGGACAACGCTTGCCGCAAATGTGGAAATCGCCGGAAGCGCGACGGCCATTACTCCGCACAACGACAGGACGATACCCAGCACCAGAAACCAGCCCCATTTCGACTGCAGCGATGCTACGCGGCGCTGGTTATCGTTTTTCCTTTTGGAAACCCCACTCGTTGGCGATTGCCTAGCTAGGAGTCCTGCCATGATCGCCAGCCTCCTAGCTAGTAGTCCACCGGGTCACGGATTATCGGACAGGTCATGCAATGGCCGCCACCACGACCGCGGCCTAGTTCCGCGCCGATGATGGTAATGACCTCGATGCCCTCTTTGCGCAGCAGCGTGTTTGTGTAGGTGTTGCGGTCGTAGGCGTACACGACGCCCGGCGAGGCGCAGACGAGGTTGGCGCCGCTGTCCCACTGGGTGCGCTCGCGCATATAGGCGTTGCCGCCGGTCTCCACGACGCGCATCTGCTTGAGGCCAAGCGCGTCGCGCACCGTCTCGACGAAGGTACCCCTGTCTTTGTGCAGCTCGACGCCGCCCTTGCCGTCCGGTCGGTAAGAGAATGCCTCGATGCCATTGACGATGTCGGGGTAGAGCAACACGCAGTCGCGGTCGGCGAAGGTGAACACTGTGTCGAGATGCATCGCCGCGCGCAGCTTCGGCATCGCCGCGACGATGACACGCTCGGCCGCGCCCTTCTCGAACAGCGCCGCCGCGAGCTGGCTAATGGCCTGACGCGAGGTGCGCTCGCTCATGCCGATCAGCACATTGCCCTTGCCGATCGGCATGACGTCGCCGCCTTCCAGCGTGGCGAGGCCCCAATCCTTGGTCGGGTCGCCCCACCACACGTTCACCTTGCCGGCGAAGTCGGGGTGGAACTTGTAGATCGAGGTGGTGAGAATGGTCTCCTCATGCCGCGCTGGCCAGTAGAGCGGGTTCTGCGTGACGCCGCCATAAATCCAGCAGGTGGTGTCGCGGGTGTAGAGCGTGTTCGGCAGCGGCGGCAGTAGATACTCGTTCACCCCGGCCGCGTCGCGGATCAGTTCGAGCTGTTCGCCGCCGATGGATTCGGGAAATTCGTGGGTCGAGAGGCCACCGATCAGCGTCTCAGCCAGATCGCGGTTGGAGAGCCCCTCCAGATAGGAGCGCACCTCGTCGACGAGACCAAGGCCGACCTGGTTCGGCACCACCTGATTGTCGAGAATCCACTTCTTCGCTTCCGGAATGGCGACAGTCTCGGCGAGCAGATTGTGCATCTCGACGACCTCGACACCGCGGTCGCGCATCTTGGTCATGAAATCAAAATGATCGCGTTTTGCGTTGTCGACCCAGAGCACATCATCAAACAGAAGCGCGTCACAATTGCTCGGCGTGAGACGCTGGTGAGCGCGGCCGGGCGCGCAGACCATGACTTTGCGTAGCTGGCCCACTTCGGAATGCACGCCGAATTTCGTTTCCATCGCCATGGCTTGTGCCTTTCTCGTCAAGGTGTAATGGCGCCGGTCAGCAGGCCAACGAAACCGACGAGGCCGGCGACCAAGGTGACGGCGAAGATGATAAGTTCGACCGATGTGAAGAACCGCGCGTTCTGTTCGCGCCGCGCCCAGAGGTAGAGGACGGTTCCTGGCACGAAGAGCACCGCCACCAGCAGTACGTATTTCAAGCCGGCGGCCACAAACATGATGAGCGTGTAGACAACGGCGATCCAGGCGAATAACTGGTCGCGCCCGCGTTCGCCGGGCGTGGTCTCGTAACCCTCGCCGCGGCGGGCGATCAGCACGCCATAGCCCGCCACCAGCAGGTAGGGCAGCAGCGCCGTCACGCTTGTCATGTCGAGCATGACGTTGAAGGCGTCACTCGACCAGTAGGTTGAGATGACGAATAGCGAGACGACGATATTGGTCAGCCAAAGCGCGTTGGCAGGAACCCGGTTGCCGTTCTGCGCCGCGAAAAGCTTCGGCATGTCCTGCGACTTCGCCGCGGCGAACAGCACCTCGGCGCAGATCAGCGACCAGGCGAGATAGGCGCCAAGCACTGACACCAGCACGCCGATGGAAATGAACACCGCGCCCCAATGTCCCACGACCAGTTCGAGCGCGCCGGCAAGCGAGGGCTGCTGGACTCCGGCGATGGCCGCACGCGGAGCCGTGGCGTAGGGCAAAAGGGTGATGGCTACCATCAGGCCGGTGACGCCGACAAAACCCAGAATGGTGGCGGTGCCGACATCAGAACGCTTCTCGGCGAAGCGCGAATACACGCTCGCCCCCTCGATGCCGAGGAACACGAAAACGGTGATCAGCATGGTGTCGCGCACCTGCGCCAGCAGGGTCTTATCCGGCATGCCCACTCCGCCGAGGAAGTTCTCGGAGAATTGCGTGTAGTTGAACGCGAACACCATGGCGAGGATCGCCACGATGATCGGTACGATCTTGGCGACCGTTACGACGCTATTGATGAAGGTGGCCTGCTCGACGCCGCGCAGAATCATGAAATGGAAGGCCCAGATGCCAACCAGCGAGACGATGATCGCGGTCGCGGTGCTGCCATCCCCGAAAATCTCGGGGAAGAAGCGCCCGAGCGTCGATCCGATCAGCACCCAGTAGAAGACGTTTCCGAGGCAGCTTCCGAGCCAATAGCCGAACGCCGAGAGGAAGCCCATATAGTCGCCGAATCCCGCCTTGGCATAGGCGAAGACGCCGGAGTCGATATCGGGTTTCTTCTCGGCCAGCGCCTGGAACACCCGGGCCAGCATGTACATGCCGGTTCCGGCTATGGCCCAGGCGATGATGGCGCCGAATGGGCCCGTCGCGGTGGCGAACCTGCCCGGCAGATTGAAGATGCCGGCCCCAATCATCGATCCGACGACCATTGCGGTCAACGCGAATAAGGACAGCTTCTGCTCGGATTTACTCGTCACGTCTCTCTCCCGGTGATGGGCGACCAAGCGAGCCCGCAACCAATGGGCGAAGTAAATCTATGCCTTTGAAATGGGCGTGAAATTAGCTGGGAATCTCACGGCTTGGCACCAAGTCTCTATTTGGGACTTGTGGCGTCCCAGAGCATCACCTTGGCTAGACTTGTCGACGACGTCGATGCAGCATCGAGACCTCATCGCCTCTCTGACCGCGTTGGAGCGGGCGAAAAGATGGTCTGGAATGCGACAGCAAAGCTCACAGCCGGGGTAAGCAAACGCCCTCCTTAGGACGCGACCATGACATCCGAGACCCCGCGATCCCTTTCATTGGCCGCGCTAACTTCCATGGTAGTCGGATCGATGATCGGCGCGGGTATATTTTCACTCCCGCGCACTTTCGCCAACGCGACGGGGCCGGTTGGCGCCATCATCGCCTGGTGTATCGCCGGGGCCGGAATGTACACCCTGGCGCGAGTCTTCCAGGCACTCGCGGAGCGGAAGCCCGAACTCGATGCCGGCATCTTTGCCTACGCAAAAGCCGGTTTCGGTGATTATGCCGGGTTTCTGTCGGCCTTCGGTTACTGGCTGGTCGCCTGTATCGCCGACGTCTCTTACTGGGTCCTGATTAAATCGACGCTTGGCGCTTTCTTCCCCTTTTTCGGCAACGGCGACACGGTTCCCGCTGTCCTGGTCTCTTCGCTCGGACTCTGGCTGTTCCATTTCACGATCCTGCGCGGGATCAGAGAAGCTGCCATCATCAACACCGTTGTCACCGTCGCAAAAGTCGTTCCTATCCTTGTCTTTATCGTGATTCTGATCAGCGCGTTCAATGCCGACCTTTTCGTCGCGAACCTCCGGGACACGGAGCCCGTGTCGCCGGGCGGTCTCTTCCAACAAATCCGAGCGACCATGCTGATCACGGTATTTGTTTTCATCGGAATTGAAGGAGCAAGCGTCTATTCCCGTTACGCACAGAAACGCTCGGACGTCGGCGCCGCTACGATCCTGGGTTTCGTCGGCGTGCTGTGCCTGCTGGTTCTGGTTACGCTGCTGCCTTACGCTGTACTCGCGCGGACGGAAATCGCGGCTATGAGACAGCCCTCGATGGCCTCCGTGCTGGAGTCCCTTGTCGGACCGTGGGGAGGAATTTTCGTTAGCATCGGACTGATTGTTTCGGTGCTCGGAGCCTATCTGGCCTGGTCGCTGATCTGCGTGGAGGTGCTGTTCGCAGCAGCAAAGAGCGGGGACATGCCAAGAATTTTTGCAAGCGAGAACCGTCACAAAGTACCAGCCGCCGCCCTGTGGCTGACCAATATTGTCATTCAATTGTTTCTTGTCAGCACGCTTTTTTCGGAAGACGCATTCGCGCTGATGGTGAAGCTGAGCAGCGCTATGATCCTGGTTCCTTACTTGCTCGTCGCTGCATACGGCCTCCTTCTCGCGGTGCGCCATGAGACCTACGACGCCAGACCGCGGGAGCGATCTCGCGACCTGATCATTGCCGGTATCGCCACCCTTTATGCCGCATTCATGATCTATTCAGGCGGCCTGAAATTCCTGTTGCTGTCGTCCATCCTCTACGCACCCGGCACCTTGCTTTTTGTTCAGGTCAGACGGGAGCAGAACAAGCCGGTGTTGGTTGGCAGGGAACGGTTCGTCTTTGCAGCTGCGGCAGCTGGCTGCCTCGTTGGCGTCTACGGCGTTGCAACCGGTCGCATTACTATCTAACGTTTGGGGGCGGGGTATTCGACCCGTCGAAGCCGCTCGTAAAGAGATGCTTCGTCGAGCTTGCCCACCGAGATAAGCGCCATTGCGCTCGCTCTCAGTTCCGCCGCCCGATGACTGCCTTCGGCAATTCCTTGCTCGCGGCAGATGCGGTTATAGACCCGCTTCAAAAGGATCAGGTCGCTGCGATGAGCGACTCCCAATTTGGACGTTTTGGGGTTGATCATGGCTCACTCCAGCCGGATGGTAGCTCGATGCCAACCCACCCCGCCAATGCTTGTGATCTATTGTCACCGGCGAAAGCAGACTATCCCTGTTAATTTCGAAGTCTAGACCGAAAAACAGACTTAGCTCGAAACAAATCTACTGATCCGCGTTGCAATGGAGGGAAGGCTGGGACCCTCAGCCTTCCCTGGGACGACGGCCCGGTCGACCGGGTTCACGCATTGTGTGGCGTCGCTAACCGCTCCGGAGTGGCACTAGACCAAACGCTTTCGTGTGCACTATGTGTGCATTGAGAACTTCGATATGGCCAAATGGGCTTCCGTTGTGGCGGAATAATCGTAAATTGGGTTACGTTTGGGCGGGTGGCTCAGGCCAAATTGCTCTGTCTTTCCAACGGGGTATTGGACGGACTGAGACATAAAAAAGACAAGGAAATTAAGACGTTAGAGAGAAGAATTGCCACGGCGCCTATGATGGATGGGGCAGAGAGATGAACAAAATCAGATGGTTATGATGACTTGTGTGCAAAAAATGCACACGAAAGTTCTGCTTCTCTTCTTTTTTCGTTTCCACGACAGAGTCGCCGACAGCCCCTTCGGACGCTCTTCTGCCGGCGATATTACCGTTCCAATGCTGCTGCTCGCCGAGATATCCGTGAACCTCATTGTCCGCCGCGGCGTCCAGTTTGCCTGGGTTCTTGGAAGCTTTCGAACTTTCTGGGTCGCGCCTCAGCCCGAATTGCGTGCGCTTACAGGACAACTTGGGACATTAGATTCGGTTTTAGAAAGAATTTGATGAGGCAACGACTTTCTGGCGCGTGCCCTCCCTGGTCGTGAACGTCAGCACGAATCCCCAGGCCGAAGGCTAATCATCTTCTGTGATCCGCAAATCGGCATCCAACGAAGGCATCACTTATTAAAAATCGTCGAAATTGATCGGCATGGAGAATCCGACCTTCACGCGGTCCATGATGACCATCGTCTTGAATCCCTTAATGTCTGGGTTCTCGTAGAAAAATTTCCGCGTGAAGGCCTCGTAGTCTTCCATGCTTCGGGATGTCACTATGAGGACGAAATCCGATTCCCCGGTCACATAGTAGCCGTTCATCACTTCAGGCGTCTGGCGGATGGATTGCTTGAAACGGTCGACAATGTCAGCCCGTTCGCGCTCGAGCGAAACCAGCACTAACATCGCAACAGGGCGGCCCACCATTTTAGGTTTGATAATCGAGACATCAGCTTCGATCACACCCCCGTCACGTAGCCGCTTGAGACGACGCTGGACGGCCGTTGCCGAGAGACCGACCATTTGCCCAAGCTCTTCCGTGCTGGAGCGGTTGTGGGTTTGCAGGATGTTCAGCAAGCGAGAATCCAGCCGATCAAGCTTGAGAGATATTCGCATTTTTTCCTCGCATTGGCTTCAAACAAGCAGCATTTCTGCGAATTCTGGATTGAATAAGCCGAAAATCTTTGTCTCATGTCAATAGCCTTACCTTATGAAGGCAATCGTCGGGAACGGAAAACGAAATACGCAACAAGGGCGCAGCCAGAGCTCGCCCGGTTCATGTCCGGGCTTCTGCGCTCGCAGTTGTTCATCGAAGAATGCAGCCGAAAAAATGGGGAACGCCGATCCGGCGACGGGACGGGAAATCTCCCGGGACGCGATCAGTAACGGATTTGATGCAGACGCCGCAGTCGCTGCGGCCAAGGGGCGAAAAGGTGTCAACACCCTTGGCATTTCATGGACCTGAAGGCCGCTTGAGGATCCGAGGATGACAACTACTGCCGATATCGCTGAAATGGACCGCCGTTCGGTTCTGCATCCCTTCACTTATTTGAAAGATTTTGCTTCGGGCGCGAATGAGCCGACGATCATGGAAACCGGCAAAGGGGTCCGCATCCGGGACGCCAGCGGACGGGAATATATCGATGGCTTTGCGGGACTGTATTGCGTCAATATCGGCTATGGTCGAACTGAAGTCGCGGAAGCCATTGCGCGCCAAGCCTATAAGCTGGCTTACTATCATTCTTATGCTGCGCACACGACCGAAGAACTCGCCCGCCTGTCGGATCGGCTCGTCAGGATGGCGCCAGGTAACATGTCGAAAGTCTTCTACGGGCTTTCTGGGTCCGACGCCAACGAGACACAGGCCAAGATCGTTTGGTATTTCAACAATCTGCGCGGTAGACCGAAGAAGAAGAAGATCATAGCCCGCGAGCGCGGCTATCACGGCTGCTCGGTGGTGTCCGGCTCAATGACGGGAATGAGTTTTTATCACGATCATATGGATCTGCCTATTTCCGGCATCCTCCGCACGAGTGTGCCGCATTTCTATCGCGGCGCCCTCCCGGGCGAAACGGAGGAGGCATTCTCGCAGCGCCGCGCGGATGAGCTGGAGGCGCTGATCGTTGCCGAAGGACCCGACACCGTCGCTGCTTTCATAGCCGAGCCGGTGCTCGGGACTGGCGGGCTCACGCCCCCGCCGGCGGGCTATTGGGCCAAGATACAGGTCGTATTGAAGAAATACGACGTGCTTCTGATCGCCGACGAGGTGATTTGCGGTTTTGGCCGAACCGGGGCCATGTTCGGCTCGGATCTCTATGGGATGGAACCCGATCTGGTTACCGTCGCTAAGGGGTTGACTTCCGCCTACGCGCCGCTGTCGGCGTCTATCATCTCCGAGGAAATCTACCAAGTCATGGAGGAGGCGACGCCTAGAGTCGGGCCCTTCTCGCATGGCTATACCTATTCGGGGCATCCGATCGGGGCGGCGGCGGCGAATGCCGTACTCGACATTGTCGAGCGTGAGGATCTCCCCGGACAGGCCGCGAGCAGGGGCGCCTACCTTCTCAAGAGCCTTAAGGCGGCCTTCGAGCAGAATCCGATTGTTGGGGAAGTGCGTGGGGTCGGCATGATGGCCGCCGTTGAATTCGTCGCGGACCGCGAGACCAAAGAGGCATTCGACCCAGCCCTGAAGGTCGGGATCCGCATCTCTCAGGCGGCGCGCGACCGCAATCTCATTGCCCGTGCCATGCCGCATGGAGACATTCTAGGGTTTGCGCCGCCCCTTGTTATGACGGAATCCGAAATCGATGAGATGGTCTTGATCGCCAAGGCGGCCGTAAACGAGGTCGCCCAAACGATCGAAGGTTGAAGCGGCGGAGCAACGGTGGAGTGGATGGAAACGGCGTGGCCCCTGTTCTGAAAGTTCACGAACTTCGCAAAGCCTTCGGCTCAACCAGTGTTCTAAACGGGGTGAGCTTCCAGATGCGGCAGGGCGAGGTCATTTCCCTCGTTGGCTCTTCCGGCTCGGGAAAGAGCACCGCACTCCGATGCATTAATTTCCTTGAAACCCCGAGCTCGGGCGAGATCAAGGTGATGGGCGACGCGATTTCAGTCGTCCAGAACGAACGCCACGAAACGGAAATCGTCAACGCGGCCAATATCAGGGTTTTTCGCCGCCGCATTGGCATGGTGTTTCAGAGCTTCAATCTGTGGCCCCATCGGACCGTGCTCGGAAATGTGACCGAAGCACTGATTTACGTGCTGCGGCAGGACAAGCGGGAAGCGGAAGAAACAGCGCTCTCCGCCCTCTCGAAGGTGGGCATGGCCGACTTTCGCGACCGATATCCAAGCCAGCTTTCGGGCGGCCAGCAGCAGCGCGTGGCAATCGCGCGTGTCCTGGCGATGCGGCCTAAACTGATGCTTTTTGATGAACCAACCTCGGCGCTTGATCCCGAACTGGTCGGCGAGGTCTTGAAGGTCATCAGAACGCTTGCCGGCGAGGGGGCGACCATTCTCCTCGTCACGCATGAAATGAGGTTCGCACGGGAGGTGTCGAACCGAATGATATTCCTGCACAAAGGTACCGTTGAGCAGGATGCCGTGCCGGAAGAACTGTTTTGCAGTCCCGCATCAGAGGCGGTGAAGCGGTTTCTTTCCAGCGTTATTTCAACCGCCGCTTGATAGCGGCAACCAAAAAGCAAGAAATGGGGAAATTACATGCTCGCAAAGAACCTATTTAGCTCGGTCTCCGCATCCTGCCTAATCCTGACGACTACAATGGGAATCGCACGGTCCGAGGACGGCGTTTTGCGTGTCGGCACCGAGGGCGATGCACCGCAATTCAGCATGGCCGATGCCAACGGTAACGTCACCGGCTTCGACGCCGATATCGCCAACGGCATCTGCGCCGAACTTAAGGTCAAGTGCAAATTCGTGGTTCAGACGTTCAGTTCGCTGGTTCCGTCGATGGACAAGGATCGCTTCGATGTCATCATCTCGGGTCTCGGCATCACCGACGAGAGAATGAAGAAGATCGACTACTCCATTCCATACGCAACCACGCCCCAGTATTTTGTGGTTCCCAAGGATTCTCCTCTCGTGGGGCTGAAGAGCCTTGCGGAAATTGAAAAGGCGCTGCCCGGAAAAACCATAGGTGTAGTGAACGGCACCACCTACGCACAGTTCATCAAGAAACATATTCCGACCGCGGACTTGAAGACCTACGATGCCACTACCCAGCAGAATTCCGATCTGGCGACAGGCCGGCTCGACGCCGCCTTTGGCGATTCCCCGACCTGGGTCGACTTCCTAGGCTCGCCGGACGGAGCCAACTTTGCCCGCATCGACGTCAAGGTCACCGGTGCGGACGATCACGAAACGCTGGGCTATGGCATGGGCGTCGGCCTGCGTAAGGGCAATACCGAGCTCAAAGCCAAGCTGGACGCCGCGCTCTGTGACATGATCACCAACGGTACAGTAAAGGCGACCTCGCAAAACTGGTTCAAGGACGACTACACCATCCCGTGCAAGAAGTGATCTTCCGACAATCAACAGATCGTCGCGGCTTTGCCGCGACGGTCCCGGGATGTTTTTCATGTTGAACGAGATTTGGGTGCTGATGGTGGACAAGGGCTGGGCCCTTGCACTGATGCGCGGCGCCGGCGTTACGATTCTGATCGGTTTTCTCGGCGTGGTCCTAGGGCTGGCGGCGGCAATACCGCTTGCCATCCTTCGTTGGCGCCGGCTGCCTGTCCTGTCGCAGGTTGTCGATGCCTACAGCATCGTCATTCGCGGCGTTCCGGGACTGCTGGTTATCTATCTCCTGTTTTTCGGCTCGGTCGATTGGGTACAGAAAATTGCCTCCGCGTTCGGCTATGCGAATAGCGCCGAAAACGCCTATCCGCTCATTGTCGGTATCATCGCAATCGCCGCCATCTCGTGCGCCTACTCGATTGAAGTCATACGAGGCGCACTGCAGGCCGTACCCGTTGGCCTGCTGGAAGCGGCTCGATCGCTTTCGTTGACGCCACGCTTGACCTTTTTTCGTGTGACGCTGCCGCTAGCCCTCAGACTTGCTCTGGGCGGGATCAACAACGTATGGCAGATGACGATCAAGGATACGTCGCTCGTCTCCGTCGTCGGCATGCAGGAACTGATGCGCACAGCAGCTGTCGCCGCCGGCATCACCCGTTCGTCGCTTCTGTTCTATTGCCTTGCCGCCGCGATGTTTTTTGCCATGACCGCGGTGAGCCAGGTTCTGTTCAACCGCGCCGAAAAATACTTCAATCGCGGCTTCGATAGAGGGTAAAATGGATCTCGGCATCATCACCTATGCGGTTCCATTTCTCCTCGTTGGCGCCAAGACAACTCTGCTGATTGCAATCTGCGGGATCGGCATTGGGTTGCCGTTCGGCATTCTCTTGGCAACAGCCCGTACATCTCAAGTCGGCACGATCCGGAGATGCGCCGATTTCTATTGCGCGGTTTTCAGGGGCACGCCGATGCTCGTGCAGATCTTCGTCATTTACTACGGCCTCGCCCAGATCGGTTTCATACGCCACAATACGATCATCTGGTGGCTGATCGGCGACAGTCTGCATGCCGCCATCCTCGCTGTCATTCTCAACACGGGTGCCTACACGGCGGAAATTTTCCGCACCGCTCTTCTCTCGCTGCCGCGTGGGCTGATCGAAGCGGCGGAGGCCTGCGGCATGTCCCCGTGGGTGATCTTCCAGCGTATCAAATTCCCCCTGGCGCTGCGGCAGGCCTTGCCTTCCTACAGCACTGAGGTCGCCGTTATCGTCAAGGAATCGAGTCTTGCTTCCACCATAACGGTCCTTGAAATCACCGGCTATGCCAAGCGGCTGATGAGCGAGACATTCGCTATCATGGAAATCTTCGTCATCACCGCCGTCTTTTATCTCGTGATCAACGTCGTCTGTCTGACTGCTCTGAATGTCATCGAAAGGCGCTTGTCTTTCGAGACGCGCTCCGCACGCTGAAAGGTCCTCCATGTCAAAGCTTACCTTCGTCGACCATGACAATCTCCCCGAACCTAGGAGAGGCGAACCGCTGCCGGAACGACGCGTGGAAGGCGATCCGCGTTTTCTGACTTGGGATATCGCGCAAACCGCCGATGGACAGGTGCAGGCCGGCGTATGGGAGGTCACGCCCGGCGCCTATCGTTCCGTCAAGGGCGAAACCTTCGAGTTCTGCTATATCCTTTCGGGGGTCTCGGAACTCATCGAGGACGGGTTCGAGCCACGTCGAATCGCGGCGGGCGATGCTTTCGTGATGCATCCCGGGTTCACGGGCGTCTGGCGGGTGATCGAAACGACACGAAAGCTATGGGTCTCCCGCGATTGAGCGGAACACCTGTGAGCTGATTGGATCAAGATGCACGTCATGGATATCGAAGATTCCACACGCCCCTTCAAGTCCATGCCGTATTGGTGGGACGATTGCTCTTTTTCTCCCCTGCCAGTGCGGCCGGTAGTCCCTCGATGCGACGTCGCCATTGTCGGCGGCGGCTATGCTGGGCTGTCGGCGGCCATTGAACTTGCAAGGGCCGGCCGCAGCGTTCAGCTTTTCGACCGCCTTTCGATTGGGCAAGCCGCATCCAGCCGCAACGGCGGCATGGCCAGCGGCAGCATAAGGCCCGGCCGCAAACAATTGATCAGGAGGTTTGGAGAAGCGCGCGCCAACGGCATCTTGATGGAGGGAAAGGCTGCGCGAGAGGATCTTTGGCGCTTTCTTGAAGAAGAGAAGGTGGACTGTGACTTCTTTCTATCTGGCCTTTTCGATGGAGCGATAAATCAGCACGATTGCGATGAATTGAGCCGCCATGCCGAGTTGTTGCAACGTTTTCTCGGGATTGAGGCGTATCCAGTCGCCCGCGCGGACGTATCGCGTTACATCGGAACTGACTTCTACTCTGGTGGCTTCGTGCGCATGGATATCGGCGGGCTTCACCCCGCCAAGCTGCTTTCCGGCATACTGCGAGTCGCCCAGGCGACAGATGCGGTCATCCATGAGAACACCGCGGTTCTGGGGACAAGTGCGGAGGTGGGTGGCGTGCGCGTGGCCACATCGCGGGGCGAGGTGTTTGCGAAGAAGGTGCTGGTGTGCACCAATGCCTATACTGATGGCTTCGATCGCTGGCTTCGCCGTCGACTCGTGCCGGTACGAAGTCGCATCGTCGCCACTGAGCCCCTGGGTGACGGCGTTATGGAGCGCCTGATGCCGAAGCGGATGATGTACGGCGACACGAGGCAGCTCAGCTACTACTACCGTCCATCGCCAGACGGCTCACGCATTCTCTTTGGCGGGCGCGACGGCACGACGGAAGGGGACCCGCTCGCCCCCACCACACACCTGCGCTCCGAACTTGGCCGCATATTCGCCGAACTGGCGGGTGTTGGTCTTACGCATAGTTGGTTCGGCCAGGTCGCAATGAACCGTGACATGGTTCCACGCATGTTTACCGTGGGAGACACCGTTTACGCCACCGGCTTCTGCGGCTCAGGCGTGGTTTGGGCGCGCTGGCTCGGTAAGAAAGCAGCCTTCAAACTTCTTGGCGAGATGGAGAAGGCCCGATCGGCTTTCGACTTCGATCCGCCGCCGAAGGCAGTGCCGTTCTACCGAGGCAAGCCATGGTTCATCCCGATCGTCTATTCACTCTACGAGTGGAAAGACAAACGCGCCATGTCCCGACGGAATAGAAGGCAAGCGCGGTCATGACCTTTTTTTGCCTGTGATCGATTGAGTAGCACACCCGACCATCGCTCTCTGTCGGCGGCAAATCGAGCGGCCGTCACGTTCAGCCCGAGTAATTCTACGAAACCGCCCCGCAGAAGCAAAGGGATGACTGTTAACGCCTCGGAAGGCCGGGTCATCAACTTGTCTTGTTAGACCTTCTCTCGGTCAAGGATATCGCTGAGCAGCGTGTGCGCCTCGTCATGCCCGAGGTCCTGTTCCCATTGCCGCAAAGAGGTTCAAAGCCGCCGTTCACATCGCGCTGCGCGAGTCAGATTCGGTCCAAAGCGGTCTTTTTACGGTTCTACAATTGGGGATCGACTGGGGTTCTTGGAAGCTTTTCGAACTTTTTGCCTTGCCCCTCCAGCCGAATTGCGGGCGCTTATAAAAGAGCCGGGCATCGGAACGCGTTGAGGGCCTAGCTAGCTTCTTAATCAACGCGGTCGCTCTTGGAGATGCTCCCGGCAGTTTGATCACGGTGCGATCCACAAGCAGCGCGCTCGCTCACGTGTGGGGGCCCGAGTGAGGGCACCTCAGCGCAACCGATGAGCGTTGCTCCCGAAGGCAGCACTCAGCACGCTCGTTCGATCGCTTTAAGCTCGAGCCTCAGAATAGGCACGGCGAACGCTTATGCATGCACGTCGTGGCGCGGGATGGTGATAGCGGGGGACCGCTGTCTATGGAACCGCGTCAAATCACCGGTACATGCATCGGCTATTTGAGGTTCGCCTCAAGCTTTTCATCCCCAAAAGAATTGTCTCCCAGGTGCGGCTCGATATCCGAAGCTTGGCGATCCTGACCCACACACTTGCCCTCACGTCCGCACCCTCAGCGCCTGCTCCAGCCTGTCGGCAATCTGGGTGACGATATAGGCGATCACCATGTAGATCACGACGGCGATCACGAAGGCTTCGAGGTAGTAGTAGTTCAGCGCTGCGGTCAGCTGGGACTGGGCGAAGATATCGACAACCTCGATGGCGAATCCGAGAGAAAGAGCCTTCATGATGACCATCATCGAAGTTGTTAGGTCGGGAATTGCCGTGAGGGCCACCTGGGGAAATAAGATACGTCGGAACAGTTGGCCGCCCGTATAGCCCAGCGAATGGGCTGCGTCCGACTGACCGGTGTCGAATGCATTCAGGGCTCCCTTGATAATCTCCGATTGGAACGCGGCGACACAGCCGGTAATCGCAACTACAAGGATGACCCAATTGGGGGTTTCGTGGGCGTTGAAGTTGATCCCCAGCAATGAGAACAGGAACTGGAATGCGGGCGGCAGACCGAAATAGGCGAGGAAAATCACGATGACCATCGGAACGCCCTTGAAGACGATCTTGTAAGTCATGATGAGCTCTCGCAGCACTGGCACCCGTCTGTATTCGATAAGCGCGAATATGCTGCCGACTATCGTCGACAGGACGAAAATCATGAGCGCCATTCCAATTGTCACGGGTACGGCACTCAGAATTTCCTGCGAGTCCTGGAGCAGAATATCGGTATCAAACATGGTCGGATTACCCCTTACGTCACACGCTCGCGACGGCCGCGTTCTTGATCTGAGCTGTTGTCGTCGCCTCTGGCGCTTGCATTGGCGAGCGAAGCTCGAAGAAGCGCACGATGAGCCACGCGACGAGGCACATCAGCGAATAGATAACCGCCAGCACGAGGTACGTTTCGAACTGGTACTGGTTATAGTCGCGCTCCATGATCAAGTGCGCGGTCGCCATCACATCCGCTGCCCCGATGTACATGACCAGCGCAACGTTATGGATCAGGTAGATGATGGCGTTTCCATAGCCCGGCAATGCGAAGTGCACCGCTTGCGGGCCGACTACGCGGGTGATCTTCTGTCGGAAGGTATATCCCAGACTGTCGGCCGCATCATGCTGGCCGCGATCGACGGCCAGGTATGCAGGTCGCATGACTTCCGACAGATACCCTCCATGATAGAGGCTCAGCCCCACCATCGCAGCGATCGTTGCAGAAATAAAATCCTCGGCGCCGAACAGGATCACCAACAAGGGCAGCCCGTAGAACGCGACGAATAACTGCAGGACGACGGGAACACTCCGGGCATAGGACACGTAGAGGTCAGTCAGGTGACTGATCACCGGTATCCTCTGAACTCGGAGTGTTGTCGCGACGAGAGCCAAGCAAAAGCCGACGACCATGGCCGTAACGGTGATGGCGAGAGTCAGCGGCAACGCCGAGAGCAACTCGGGAATCATAGCAGAAACATCCACTTTGAAACGCTCCTTCTTGCAATTCAGCCTTACCGCTGGCTATCGCTACATGGTTGGGAAAAGGTCCTGTTACTTCATGTATTTGACGATGTCCTCGCCGAACCATTTCTGCGAGAGCTTTTCGATCGTGCCATCGTCTTTTAATTCCTTGAGAACCTTGTTCACATCGTCGGCTAAAACCTTGTTTTCGTCCGACCTATGAATCAGCATGTAGGTGTTGTTGCTGAAGACCGGATCGGATGCCACGATATCGAGCTTCTTTTCCTCGATGACGGTCTGCTCACCGAGATTCGAAGGCAGAACAAGCGCGTCGAATTTGCCGTTCTGAACTTCGTCCAGTCGGTTGGGATAGGGAATACCGGCGCTCGATGCCGTAACATCAAGCTTGTATTGTGGATTTTCTTTTTGCCAGTTCATGATGAACTTGTAGGTGCCGCCGCCGGCCGTGGTCGGAACGATCCTCTTGCCGACCAGGTCCTTCATTTCCTTGATGCCGCTGCCTTTTTTGCTGTAGATCTTCATCAGGCTGGCGCCCATGGGGTTTTCCGGAATGAAGAACTGCTTGGCGCGCTCAGGGGATTTGTAGTAGCCACCGACGGCGATGTCGTACTTGCCCGTGGCGAGGCCGGTTTCCTGCGCGATATCCGAAACACCTTCCATTTCGAACTTATACTGCGGCAGCTTTGCGTTGATCGCTCTCAGAAGATCGGGTTCATAGCCTTGCGGCTCTACGCCGATCGCGCCCCATGCCAGCGGCTTGGATTCGGCAGACGTCGCGATCTTGATCGTGCGAACGGTCTGACCATTGCTGATCCCCGCGGTTGCAAGAGCAATTGCGATGCCGCCGGCAACAGCCAGGGCAGCGCGACGGGAAAAACTGGATGTGATTGCAGACATTTCTTAGGTTCCCTTCTTGTTGAGCTATTGAAAAGCGAGTTCTGACTGCAGGAATTGAGCAAGTCGTGGGCTGGATGGTGCATCGAAGATCTCAGCTGGACTGCCATCGGCGGCAACCACGCCACGATCCATGAAGACGATCCGGTTCGAGATGTTCTTTGCGAATTGCATCTCGTGGGTCACAAGCAGCGAAGTGATCCCTGACGACGTGACATCCTTGATCACCTTCAGAACTTCACCGACGAGTTCAGGATCCAGCGATGACGTAGGCTCATCGAAGAGCATCACGTTGGGACGAACCGCCAGCGCACGCGCGATGCCGGTGCGCTGGAGCTGGCCGCCCGACAGCTGGGACGGATAGCTGTCCCGCTTCGCTGAGAGACCGACCCGGTCAAGCTCTCGCAGCGCGATTTCACGCGCCTCGTCCGTTGACTTGCGCTGCACGACGACCAGCGGATCCATCACGTTCTGGAGGACGGTCATGTTCTTGAAGACATTGAACTGCTGAAAGACCATCGCTGTGCGAAGCCGGATCGCCTGGACAGCGGTCTTGTCGGCGCGCTGGTAGTCCATCCGAATCTGGTCGAACGCGATGGTTCCTGACGACGGCTTGGCCAGGTAGTTGATGCATTTCAGCAGCGTGGTCTTGCCGGTGCCGCTGGGGCCGATGATCGACACCACGTCACCCCGCTTTACCGAGAGATTGACGCCGTTCAGGACCTGCGTGCTTCCGTAAGACAGCTTTACATCTTTGAGTTCAAGCATTTCTGGTTGGTCCTTCAGAGTGGGGGACGGACTGCTTTGACCGTATGCGGCGTCATCATCCGCTCTCCGCGTGGCCGAGAACGTGCATCAGCCTGTTTGCCCAGCCGAAGATCGCTATGGCGTGGACAAGGTCGATGATCTCGGCATCATTCATGCCGACGGCACGCAGCGAGGCGATGTCGTCTACCGTTGCTTCCGACGGCGCCGCCGACAGACGGCGGGCAAAGCTGTAGATTGCCGCATCGCGCGGCCCGAGCGCCTCGGGTTTGTCGAGATAAAGCGCGGTGACCACATCATCGCTCTTGGTCAGCTCTGCATGGCGGCGGGCGTGAACAACGGCGCAGAATTTGCAGCCATTGACGATCGAGGCACCCAATGCGCCAAGTTCGCGGTCGGGACGGGCAAGCCCGCCTTCGACATACATGATCGCGTTGAACAAGACGGTGCGGGCAAGATAGCTCTCGGGATCATGCACAAGGGTGCGCACATACTCCGAAACTTTCTTGGCCGATGGCGTGACCTTCATCGCTTCGAGCTGTTCCGGCGTGGCCTCGGAGAGCTCGACCGGTGCGATGTGGGGATGCCAATTGAGCGGCTTCAGGCGAACAGAGGAAATCATGCCAACCTCAACAATCGCAGACCGGTCGCCACTCGGGTCTGAAAATTGACGAACGCAATCAGTTCGGAGAGCGCGACGATCTGAGGATTGTTCAGTCCGGCCGCAGCGAGGAGGGCGATGTGGCTCGCCTCCGCCTTTTTCGGCATCAGCGTGATCAGGTCGACGTGACGGGCGATGGTCGCCAATGGCTCATCGAGATCCGTTTCGCCCCGAGCCAATGCCCTGAGCTGCTCTGTCGGACCAAGTTGGGCCAGTTGCACATCATATTCGGCCATCAGGACGGGATCGGCATTCAGAGCGGCCATGCGACGGGCCAGAGCAACCCTCAAATTCGACGCCAGCCCCTGATCGTTTGCCGGCTGCAGGACGGAGAGGCGACATTCCTCCGCCCCTTGCACAAATTCGGGCCGAAACCGCCGCGCAGCGAAAAGTGCATCGTTCGGCGAAATACCGGCGGCCTTGTCCATTGCGTCGATCACAGCGCGGCCTCCTTATGCAGCAAGGGTGTTGAATCGACCCATTCGTCGCCCAGAAGCTCCGGCGTGTCGTAGGCGATCAGATTGGCGAAGTGGGTTTCGACATCTTCGGCAAACAGCGACGCGGCAATGCCGCGGACCAGACGGTCGGCACCGGCACTGACGGCCGGGATATCGCCGGAGACCTTGCCGTGGGTCAGCATGGCGGCGTCGTTGAAGCAGTGGATATGTGCTAGCATCGGGCAGGAGCCGGGAACGTGTTCGCGAAATTCGAAGGCGGGACCGAGATCTGGCGCCTCCGACATGCCTGTACGAGCCGGCCCCATATCCGGTGTATATCGGCCATCCGACCAGGTGCGGATGTGTGGGGCGAGTGCTGCAAATTCCGGGCGGTCGCTGAAATCGTTTGAAAAGCCGGTTGCCGCGATCATGAAATCGTAGCGCATCGGCCCTTGTGTGGTTTCGACCAGAAGGCCTTCGGCATCTTCCTTTACCGCGACTATGCCGCAGTCGAGAAAGAACCGGGCATTCGCACGACGAGACACCCGAAGCGTCGATGAACGCGGCGGCGGTGTTTGGGTCGAGGCGGTATAGTCGAAGAATTTCCACTTCCAGGCATCGGGCAGGTGATAAATGCCATGTACAACGCCCTGGCTGCCTATGCCGGTCAGCTTGTTGATGCGCGGCATTTCCTTGCGCCGGATCAACATGTCGACCGAGCCGGCTCCGGCCTCGAGCGCCGTCGCGGCATTGTCCATCGAAGAGGCACCGGCGCCGATAACCGCCACACGCTTACCTTTCAGTGCGTCGAAATCGATGTCGTCGGCAGAATGGGCCCAATAGGCGCGATGGATGCCCCTGAGGAAATCGGGCACGGCAAAACCGCCGAGACCGGACCGACCGGTGGCCAGAACGAGGCGACGGGTGAGAACCCGGCCGGCTTCCGCGCCCTCGATATCGATTGCAATCAGATCACCAACGGCTGCGACGCCGGTCATGCGCACGCTGTTGCGCACCGGCAGACCAAGAACCTTCCGGTACCAGACCAGGTAGTCCATCCACTGGCCCTTGGGGATTTTGTCCAGCGACTGCCAGGCCTCAGGTCCCCATTGTGCCGTAAACCAGGCGCGGAACGTGAGCTGCGGCAGCCCGAGCGACGGACCGTGGAGGGTTTTCGGCGAGCGCAGCGTCTGCATACGCGCAAAAGTTACCCATGGTCCTTCGAGCCCGGCCGGAGCCGCATCGTAGGCAACGACATTGGTTATCCCGGTCAGCACAAGCTTTGCCGTAGCAGCAAGTCCGCACATGCCGGCGCCAATGACAACGACGTCACGGACCGGGGCGCTATCGTGCGTGCGCTTGGGGACCCAAGGCTTGGCGGGCAGCTCGAGAAAGTCGAGATCCTGCGCGAGCTGGGCTTCCAGCGCGGCAAGGCCGCTCGATGCTGCCGGGGTGGGAATATGCTTCATATTCCCGTCCCGTTATTTGTGCCCGAGGCGGGATCGGTGACCAATTGGCCGGCCAAAGCTGGATCGAGTTTCCTGAAACCGGCGATCGACCGTTCAGCCACCGCTTCGACCGCATCCATCAGCGCCTGCGCAACTGGACGAAGGGGACGGTTTGCGGCAGCCACAACACCCCAATAAAAGAGAACGGTTACGTCGAGAGGGCGAATGACGACACCGGGCAGGGGCACGCCGTATGCCGTGAGGGGATCGATGACAGCCGCGACCCCAGTCTGACGCACGATCTGCAACGCGCCATAGGCAGTATTGGTCCGGATCACTGGGCCGGTGTCGATGCCGCGAGCCGCCAGCGCTTTGGCGACGTGCAACTGAAAACGCAGTGGATTGAGCAGCGTGGCGACGCGGCGGCCGGCAAAACCCGAAAGCGGCACGACATCAAGTTCAGCCAGCGGATCGTCCTCCCGCACGGCAGCGACGTCAGGCGCCGAGTACAGCCGTAGAACATCCAGACCGGGCGTATCGAGCGGCAGGCTTGAAAACCCGATCTCGGCGCGTCCGCTGCGCACCTCCTGGGCTACGATCGAAGGAAGAAATTGCCCGAGATGCGTCTCGTGTGGAAGCTCGGCACCTTGGAGCTCGGCCAGGGCCGTCGGGATCAAGCCGGTCCCGATCGCAGATGTTGTGACAATCTGCAGGATCCGTCCCCTGCCGGCGGCGATCATTTTGGCTCGCGCTGCGAGTTCGGTGAAGGACATCAGCAGGCGCCGCGCTTCCTCTTCAAAGGCGACTCCCTCTTCAGACAACTGCACCCGTCGGCCGATCCGGTGCAGTAATTCGAAGCCAAGCTCGGCCTCGAGATCCTGAATCGTGCGTGTCACCGCAGGTTGGGAGCGCCCGAGCATGTCAGCCGCCTTGGTGATGCTGCCGCTGGCGGCAACCGCAAGAAAAGTCTGAAGGTCCCGGGTTTCCATGGTCTCCTTCATGCGCAATCCGTATGATTGACATCGTCTCATTCGTTTTTGATATATGTCAAGCGGAAACTAATGTTCGTTGCGGCTTTGTGCATTTGGCCGGCTTCAGAGCCGGAATCCGTGGCGGAGGCGGACGAGGACGGCAGACGCGACTCCGGCTTGCGGAACCTCCTGATGAAAACTTTCATGTGTGACGACGGCAAGGATTCTCGAACCACAAAGCCAGCAACAGGAGGAATATTATGCGCGTGAGTATTCTGGGCGCCGGAGCGATTGCTTATGGCCTTGCCGCGTATTTGGCAGGATCGGGACATTCGCCAACGCTTTGGTCACCGTCGGGACAGCGCACCAGGGCGTTGGCTGCGGGTGAATTATTGAAAGCCACAGGGGATATAGACGCGACGGTGCTGGTGCGCGTTGCCAAGGATTGCACGGATGCCGTCGCCAACGCGGACGTGGTGGTGATTGCGCTTCCGGCCTACGGCCACAAGATGGTGATGGATGCCGCCGCCCCCCATCTGATTGATGGAATCCCGGTCATCATCAGTTCGCATTGTTCGTTCTCGGCGCTTTATCTCTCCAAGCGGTTGGCCGAACGCAAGGTCTCGTTGCCGATCGTCGTTTGGGGCACAACACTATTGACTGGCCGCCAGCTCGGACCAACCGAAGTCCATGTCACCACCATTCGCCAGAAGCTTGACGTGGCGACGCTGCCTTTCAGTTACCAGGATCAAGGACACGAACTTTGCACGACCTTGTTCGGCGATCGTTTCGTCCAGCGCGACGGGATGCTTGCGATCGCGCTCAGCAACCTCAACCCGCAAAACCATCTAGGTATTGCGCTTCTTAACCTGACACGCATGGAGAAGGCCGAGCAATGGAGCCAGGGGGGAAACGTCACTCCCGCCGTCGGCCGTCTTATCGAGGCTCTGGATGCCGAACGGCTGGCCATCGCGGCCCATTTCAGCATCGCCGTTCGCACCGTCAGAGAGCATTTTTCACTGTCGTTCCATGTTCCGATGGGAACCGTTTCGGAGATGAACCAGGAGATGGAGCGCCAAGGCCGTGGCGGCTTTGGCCCGACAACCATCGAAAGCCGCTATATTCTAGAGGATGTTCCGTTCGGACTGCTGCCGACCGTACTACTGGGGAAACTAACGGGGAAACCGGCGATACTCCACGAGTCCGGAGTTTCGATATTATCGGCAGCTTGTGGTCGCGATCTCAAGGCAGATAATGATATTCTTCCTGCGGTCGGCATCGAGGGAATGGCAAAAGCCGATCTTGAAAACCTTTGCCGTAACGGGTTTTAACAGTGGATTTCAGCATCGGCCAATACAAACAAAGCCGGTCGTCTAGGATGCTATCAACCCATCGGCCGACGCGCCCACAGCGGATGCTAATCCAGTTGTCGGCAAGCGTCTCTACGTCGGGACCGATTTTGGCAGAATGTGCGAACAAATCGACATAGAGTAATTGAACTCGTCAAAGCAGACGCGTTCAACTGCTTAATTCAGAATCTGGCTGAGAAACAGCTTGCTGCGTTCATGAAGCGGGCTTGTGAAGAACTCGACCGGAGTGTTCGTCTCGACAATCTCGCCCTGGTCCATGAACACAACGCGGTCCGCAACCTGGCGGGCGAATCCCATCTCGTGGGTGACGCACAGCATTGTCATGCCATCATCGGCCAACGACGCCATTGTATCTAGCACCTCCTTGACCATTTCGGGATCAAGTGCCGAGGTCGGTTCGTCGAACAGCATAATTTTCGGGTTCATGCAGAGTGAGCGAGCAATGGCTACGCGCTGCTGCTGGCCGCCAGAGAGCTGACCCGGATATTTGTGCGCCTGATCGAGAATCCCTACGCGCTCGAGATAGTGGATGGCTGTCTCTTCAGCCTCCTTCCGCCGCAGTCTACGCACCCAGATTGGCGCCAACGTCAAATTTTCCAACACGGTCAGATGCGGAAAGAGGTTGAAATGCTGAAACACCATGCCGATGTCGCGGCGGATTTCATCGATCTTCTTCAGATCGTTCGTTAACTCAGTGCCATCTACGACGATATGACCTTTCTGATGCTCCTCCAACCGGTTGACGCAACGGATTATCGTGGACTTGCCAGACCCAGACGGTCCACAGATCACCAGCTTTTCGCCGCGACGAACGGTGAGATTGATGTTCTTCAAGACATGGAAGGTCCCGTACCACTTGTTGACGCCAATCATCTCGACGGCAGCCGTTTCGGCAGTAGAAGATCCAGATTTAGCATGTCGCGTGCGAGGGGTGGATGACAACATGTTCTTGTTCCTAGTGCGATGTCGGACCGCGCCGTTCTAGGAAGTCGGCGAAACGGGCGAAGGAGAAGGAGAGCGCAAAGAAGATCGCGCCGATGAACAGGAAGGTCTCGGCCGCCGGCGATGGCCATTCGGGATCCGCAAGCGCTGCCTTGCCGGAACTGATCAAGTCGAACAGGCCCACGACGAGGACAAGACTGGTATTCTTGATCATGACGATGATTGTGTTGGCTAGTGCAGGGATGGCCACGCGGATGGCCTGTGGCAGGATAACGAGGTACTGGGTGCGCCAGAAGGGAAGGCCGAGCGCGGCGGCGGCCTCGTATTGCCCATTGGGGATAGCCTGAAGCCCGCCGCGGATGACCTCGGCCAGATAGGCCGCAGCAAAAATGGTCAGAGCAACCAGCGCGCGCACGAATTTGTCGGGTAGCAGCGATTCCGGCAGGAAGAGCGGCATCATGATCGATGCCACGAACAGGATAGACAAGAGGGGAAGGCCGCGCACTGATTCAATCAGTACCACCGCGCCGATCCGCACCGCAGCCATGGAAGAGCGTCGGGCCAGCGCAAGCAGAATGCCGACCGGAAAGGCGACACCGATGGCAACGACGGTCAGTATCAACGTTACAGGCAGTCCGCCCCATAAGGACGTGGGGACTTCGACCAGGCCAAGGCCACCACCCATCAACCAGACGATCAACGCGAATGCTGCCAACCAGAGCGCGAGTAATCGGGGCCTCCAGCTAGCCGGGCGAACAGACCAGCCCAGCAGCGCGAGGATGAGTAGGCACACAATGGCGGGACGCCAGCGGTCATCAATCGGATAGATGCCGAACAGGAGTTGGCCGGACTTGGCGTATACGAAACTCCAGCAGGCTCCAGCCGCCGCACGACAGGCGTTCGGGTCGGATTCGAACAGCACTGCGTCCACGACGAGCCAGCGCAGCACTGGCGGGACGGTGACCATCAGCAGAGTGCCAAACACCAGCGTCAATGCGGCGTTGAAAGGCGTACCGAATAGGAGCCCGGCAGAACGCTGCAGGACTGGGAAGCGAACACGTCGCTCCAGGGGATCGACCGGTAACGGGAGAGAAACGGCCTTCATGATTATCGCTCCACGATGGCGATGCGGCGGTTGTACCAGTTGGCTGCGCCCGACATGGTGAGATTGAGGGCGAGATAGACGCCAAGAATGATGAAGACGCCTTCGATGGAGTGGCTGGACTTGCTGATGGCTGTATTCATGACTGCAAGGAAATCCGGGTAGCCAACCGCGATTGCCAAGGTCGAGTTCTTGACGACGTTGATGTACTGGCTGTTGAGCGGTGGCACGATTACCCGCAGCATCTGGGGGATGACGATCAGGCGCAATATCTTGCCGCGCGGAAGGCCAAGCGAATGGCCAGCGTCCCACTGGCCGCGGCCTATCGACAGGACACCGCCACGCACGATTTCTGCTACGAAACCCGTTGTGTAGAGGGTCAATCCGATGAGGATCGTGCTGAGCTCCGGGGTCAGTTCTTTGCCACCTTCAAAGTTCGAGCCGGTGAAGACCGGCCAGTCGATGGTGAACCGCGCGTCAGCGAGCCAAACTCCTGCGGCGCTAACTGCCAGCACACTGGGCGCGACAGCCTTCGGCGACCAACCTTTGCGTACTGCGATCCAGCCTGCGATAGCGAGCGCGATGGCGCACAAGATCATGAGGAGACCGGTCATGCCTACGTCGATGCCAACGGCTGGGACCACGAAACCGCGCATGGAAGCGTAGACGCCAGGCAGCGGGTTGAGCGCCTCGCCGACTGGCGGCAACATTTTCCACCATAGCGAATACAGGAAGATCAGAAGGACGATAGGGGGCGAATTGCGCGCCAGTTCCACCCACACGCGACATGTGCCCGCAGCCAGTGGGTTGCTGCTCAGCCGCGTGATGCCCACGATCAGTCCGAGAATGGACGAGAAGACGATGACCAGCGTGGAAATGAAGACTGTGTTGGTCAGCCCGACTACAATGGCCCAGTAGTACGGATCCCGCGACTTGTATGTGAGGATTGCCTCGGAGATGACGATCCTGGACGGCATGGACAAGAAGTCAAAGCCTATCGGGATACCGCGCGCCTCAAGGTTGGCGAATGTGGTGCTGACGAGTAGCGCGGCGAACGCCAGGAAAGCAGTCGCCAAGGCGGCCTGAATGATGATTGATCTGATTTTGGCGTCACTCAACATGCTGGCCTCGGATCCACATCGCTATCGGAAGCGAGGGAGCGCGCCAGGCGCTCCCCTCGACGCACCTCAATCCCACGGGAAAGGGTAGTTCAGGCCGCCATCTTTCCACAGGGCGTTCAAGCCGCGTTCGACCTTGAGCGGGCTATCCTTGCCAAGATTGCGATCCCAAATCTGGGCGTAATTGCCGGTCTGCTTGATGACGTTGTAGACCCAATTGTCATCCAGCCCGAGGGGCTTGCCGAAGCCGGCTTCCTTGCCCAGCACTCGCTGGACCTCCGAATTGCCCACAGCGAGCTTTTCGTCGATATTTTCCGACGTGATGTTGTTGGCCTCTGCCCAGAACAGGGCGTTTATCGTCCAGCGAACGATGTCGAAGAGCTGTTCATCGCCGCGCGCGATCGCCACGCCATTGGGCTCGGCAGCCTTTCCGACTTTGATGATGTCGTAATCGTTAGGATTCTTTGCGACCGAGGCACGCTGCCCTGCTGCCGCGGTTCCATCGGTGACGTAGGAATCGCAGCGGCCGCCGAAGAAGGCATCGCGGGCCTGGAGGGTCGAGTCGTAGTAGACCTTCTTCATCGAGATCCCGAACTCCTCCTCGGTTTCCTCGATCGCCTTCTCGGTCAAGCTGCCGCCGCCTTGAAGGCAGACAGTCTTTCCGTCGAGCAGCTTCGGCTCGGTGATTTTGTCCGCTTTGCGGACGAGGATGCCATCCGTGTCATAGAGGTTGATCCAGACGAAACGGACCACGGCGTCGCGCGTGTAGGTGATCGTGGACGTGCGCGACAAAATGTCGATTTCTCCAGTCTGTAGCGCAGGAAGTCGCTGAGCGGCATTGAGCGGCACGTATCGGATCTTATCCTTGTCCCCAAGTATGGCGACTGCGAATGTCCGACAGATGTCGGAATCGAAGCCGCGATAATACCCCTTTTCGTCGGGTCGAGAGAGACCGGGCACTCCCTGGCTCGCGCCGCAACTGACGTAGCCGCGTGCCTTTATCTTTTCGACGACGCTTTGCGCGGCCGCATCTCCCGCGCTTGACGCCAGGCCGACCAGCCCGATCGCTAAGGCGGCAAGCCATTTATGCCCTTCGCATTTCATATCCATTCCCCTTTCGTTGAAGTTGTTGTCATTCTGCAGCCTTGGCGTCGCCAACTGTGGTTCGTCGCGTTTCCGCAAAGTGTTCGAAGGCCTGTGACAGATCGGCGAGAAGGTCGCCGACGGCCTCCAGGCCGATAGAGAGCCGCCAAACTGGGCCAGGCTTCAGCCAGCCGAGGCCACTGCGCCGCTTTCGAGGATCACTGACGGAGATCAGCGAGTGCACCCCGCCCCAGCTTGCACCTAGCCTGAACAGTCGCATACGACGCAGAGCCTCGGATTGGTGCGGCGCTAGTTCCGGCTGTAACACAAACGAGAAGACACCTGCCGATCCGGCGAAGTCACGCTTCCAGGTCAAGTGGCCGGGATGGTCGGGCTCACTCGGATGAAGGATCTGCGCAACCTCGGGGCGCTCAGACAGCCACGATATGATGTTCAGCGCGGTGCTGTCGGCTTGGCGCATGCGCACCGGCATGGTCATCAGGCCACGCTCGCACAATGCGCAATCCTCCGGCGAAACGCCGTAACCGAGAAAACGCGCGGTATCCTTTAACCGCCGGAACAAGCTCTCGTCGTTCACCGCCACCGAGCCCATCAGCAGGTCGCCGTGGCCGCCGGCATGTTTGGAAAGTGCCTGCATCGAGACGTCGACACCATGCTTGAGTGGTTTGAACAGCAAGTGTGAGGCCCAGGTATTGTCGACCGCGACAAGCGCGCCAGCCTCATGGGCCGCAGCCGTGATTGCCGGCACGTCCTGTACCTCAAAGGTCCCGGAACCCGGCGATTCCACCCAGACCAGCCGCGTCCTGCCATCGATCAACGCCGAAATGCTTCCATCGAGCTTGGGGTCGTAGGTCACCGCATCGATGCCAAGGGGAGCGAGAATGCGGGCGGCCATTTCGCGTGCCGGCCCATAGAACGTCTCCGGGATCAGAACCCGATCGCCACTATGGCAGACGGTTATGGTCGTCAGCGTTATGGCCGCCATTCCGGAAGGGACGACGATCGCCCGAGATCCGCCTTCCAGCGCAGCGATGTGGTCTTCCAACTGGCGGCTGGTCGGAGTCCCGTAAAGTCCGTAACTGAAGCCATCGTACAGTCGCTCGACGCGGCGCTCGAAGGAATCCAGATCGTCGAAGACGACCGTTGAGGCGCGTTCAACTGGCATCGCCAACGACCTGAATGGCTCCTCCGAGCGCCTGGGAGGATGGATATGTGAAGTGTCGTCGTGTCGGGTCATGGGCGGACTTTAACTGGCTCGCCCATTGCCATCTATGACCGTGGCGATAAAGGTAATCCACTTTTGATATGGAATGCCAATGAACCCGCGCGACATCGATGTGTTCAACGCAATCATGATCACGGGTGGCGCCGGCGCAGCGGCGACGCTGCTGGATACTTCGCAGCCCGCGATAAGTCGCTCTCTGACGAAGCTGGAATCGGAGCTCGGTTTCAAGCTGTTCGACCGTATCCGCGGCAGGCTGGTGCCGACCCGGGAAGGAGAACTTTTCCACATCGAGGTAAAGGCCAATCTGGTGGGGTTGGGTCGGCTCAAGCTGCGCGCGGCCCAGATCAAGGAAGTCGGGACGGGGACGATCCGCGTTGCCAGCCTCTCGGCACTCGGCCACGGTCTGGTGCCACGTGCCATCGCGGCTTTCTCGAACAAACATCCACAGGTTCGCATCAGCTATCAGGTGCGCACGTCCAACGTCGTGCGCGATCTGGTGGCATCTGGCAGTTTCGACATCGGTCTCGCTGCCGACGAGATCGACACGACAGGCGTGCTGCACAGCATCTTCACCACCCCGCGCGCTGTCTGCGTGATGCCGAAGAACCATCGGTTGGCCCACAAGCCCGTGGTCAGGCCTGCTGATCTTGAGGGTGAGGCGTTCCTGGCACTGTCGCCGGAAGACACGGTGCGGCTCGCCATGGACAAGATCTTTGCCGAGCATCGTGTGCGGCCGCGCGTCTTGATCGAAACACCTTACGGTCTGACCATTGCGATCCTTGCCGCGAAGGGCATGGGTATCGGTCTGGTCAATCCTTCCGTCATTGCCGACCGCATGATCGACGGCATCGTCGCCAAGCCATTCGAGCCAGCCGTGCATTTCCGAGCACTGATTTTGCGTCCCCCAGACGGCATCAACTCGACGTTGACAACCGATTTCATCGCCGAGCTTTATGCGGCGCGCAATGCGCTGTCGAGCGAGGTCTAGGCGAAGGAACTATCGCATTTGTGAGCCCAACCCCAGTGACCGCCCCGGTGTTTGGTGATGGCCTTGAATTCGTCGATCGACTGACGCTGGTCTCGATCCAGCATGCCGTATCCAGGCCACAGAATGGTAGACAGCTCAAGCCAAAGCTTGAATCTCACGGCCCCACGCTCTTGGGTTGCGTCAGGATTTAATTGTGTGTGTTCGCTGAACGAGAGATTTCGCTTGCCGCATAGTTGTCGGCCCTGCTCCTTGCCCTGATGGAGGCTATCGAACTCACTCAAAGTCCGCGCGGCTGGTCTCTTCCCGAATGGATTTCAGCACATGCCGATCCTGGAGGGGGCGACCAGCCAAGGCTCCGGCCGGCAAAACGAACGAGGCGGCTTGTAGAAACTGCATCAGAGCCGTGCCGACCTCATGTCCATTTGCACTTTCCATGATGACCTTCGCGATCTCCAGAGCATTCCGGTCGCGGGCATTGAGTTTGCACAAATCATGATGGTTTTCTTGGCGGTGACGCTGACTTGCCTGTTGGATCTGTCCCTCCATTTCCCCGCTATCGAGGCTGTCGTCTGACTGGTGCTTGCCGGCGGTAAAGATCCGTCAGTAGGATTGAGCTGCCTTCAAAGGGCGGTACACGGAACCCAACCGCGTCCTCGTCTAGGCGCAAACCTTGGACGCGCATCTTCGGTGGAACAGACCGCTAAGTGACGCCCGACTCTCCGAGCGGAGCCGGGCGACCCCGTATAGCGCTAGATCAGACGCTTGATGTCGATGTAGTCGCCTTCGGTCTGGATGGTCAGCGTCACGTCGCTGTCACCGCGGTTGCGCCAGAACCAGCCGTGGTTCCCGTCGAAGGCGGCTTCCAGCACGCCTTCACCGGAAGGAACGCTGCGGCCCTTTTCATAACTGACAGATTGTCCGCCTCCATCGCCATGGGCGTCGAAGTTGACGACGCCGCCGTCCACGGCCCAGGCGAAGTTTGCCTTGGCGCCTTGCCGCATCACAAGCTTAACCTCAATGCCCTGACCCGGCGTCAGTGTGAAGGACATTTCATCTCGCCTTCCGGTAGTCGGGGCCGGCGCTTCCGCAGGGATTTCGGCGACCTGTGGCGCCGTACTCGGATTGACTGGCAGGGGCTGGGCAGGCGTAACCTCTCCAACTGTCACGTTGTCTTGGGCAACGGCCTCCCCAGCTGGGGATGGCTGCGACGCGGGTCGTTCGGCGGTAAGCGCAACGAGGAGGTTTTCAATTCGGTCCATGCGCGCCATCAACTCGGCTGGAGGGACCATTTGCGTCATCCGCTCGGCCGAAGCCTTCGCGCTGGCCATTTCGTCCGCTGCCGCCTCGGCTGGCAACTGTGTCTTGATTTCGCCCATTCTGGTGAGGCCGAGCAATCTGCCTGCTCCAGTCGGATCGATCGCATACTCGGACGGCATGACAACCGTAACGAGCAGGGCGAGCGCCGTCAGCGCGGCAATCATGGTGGAGCGCTTCAGCTGCGCTGACGTCGGCAAATCGGCGCGGCTGGGAAGGTCGGTGTTGTACATGGTATCGGTTCCTTATGCTGCGACGAACAGGCCGGTGAGCTGATATCCGATCAGCAGGAAACCGGCCGTCATCATGATGACGTTTGCGGTATAGGCGTGGCGCCAGAAGCTACGTGTCCCACGCCAGTAGCCCATCATGATCAGGATGGCGCCAAGGGCCAAGAGCTGCCCGATCTCGACACCGACATTGAAGGCCAAAAGGTTGGGCACCAGGCCGTCCGACGAGATGTTGTATTCGATGATCTTCGTCGACAGGCCGAAACCGTGGAAGAATCCGAAGACCAGCGTCGCGACCTTGGTGTTCGGCTGGAAGCCGAGCCATCTCTGGAACGCGCCCATATTGTCGAGTGCCTTGTAGACCACCGACAGGCCGATGATGGCGTCGATGATGTAGCTGTTGATGCCGACGTTGAAATAGACGCCAAGCAGCATCGTCGTGGAGTGGCCGAGCGCGAACAGGCTGACATAGATGCCGATATGCTTCATCCGGTAGAGGAAGAAGATCACGCCGAACAGGAACAGGATGTGGTCGTATCCGGTCACCATATGCTTGGCGCCGAGATAGATGAAGGGCAGCACGTTGATGCCCGAGATTTCCTGGATGTAGCCCTTGTCGCCCTCGGCCACGGCGTGGGCGAAGGCAGCCCCGCCCAGGAGCGGCAGGGTCATGAGAGCGATAAGCAGGGGCAGGGTGGGTCGCCAACGTTCGCGACACGAGCGTGACCGACCCCGGTCGAAGGATCCTTGCATAGAATTTCCAATCTTCGTCGTTGAGGGTTTGTCGCCTGAGCGACATCGATCATGCGGCGAGGAATCGTCTGGGCGGTCGCTCGAGCGGAAATGTCATGCCCGGATCGACGAAAATCGGCGGATAGTTCAGCCAGCCGCGCCCGACTTGTGGAACGGTCGGTGCGAAGTCGGCGGGCGTACTCGCCGTCTCGTGCGAGTGGTCTGCCGCATTGTGCCCGTGAAAATGGTCCGAGCTCTGCTCGCCGGAAACGCCATCATCGTGTGCGTGGCCATGATCTTCGATCTGTGCGGCGGCTCCGCCTTGACGTTCAACCGCGGTGGCAATCGCGATCGGATCGTGTGAGGTCGAATAGCCGAAAGGACGGAGCACGCCGAACATCATCGCTAAAGCGATGACCAGGCAAAAAACCGTGCTGCGGATCCGATTCGACATGAATGGCGATTATTCTCTAAAATCCTAAGGAATGGTTTTGCTACATCAGAATCGAGGCCTCTTTGAGACTTGCATATCCACTCCAGGAGGATAGTATCGAAACATGGGCGAGCAACCTCACATCCACGAAACCCATCCCGATATCGTCAAACGCCTGAAACGGGCCGGCGGACATCTCAAGGGCGTCATCGACATGATCGAGGCGGGCCGGTCCTGCCTCGACCTCGCCCAGCAGCTTCATGCTGTCGAGAAGGCCATTTCGCAGGCCAAGAAGACCCTGATCCAGGATCATCTCAACCATTGCCTTGAAGACGTCGTCGGGCCGCTGGCGCGCGAGCAGCGCCGCTCGATCGACGAGTTCAAGGACATCACCAAGTACCTGTGAGAAGCGCCATGATGGACAAAGTTCGCGATTGGTTCGGGTTTGGCCCGATGACGCATGGCATGGGGGGCCACGGACATGATCACGGTGATGGTGGCCATGGCCACACACACGGCGTTATCGATCCGACGATCGCCACGACGACACGTGGCATCTGGGCGATCAAATGGTCGTTCGTCGTTCTGGCCATCACAGCAGCGCTTCAGCTCGTGGTCGTGTTCCTCTCCGGCAGCGTGGCGCTGCTGGCCGACACGATCCACAATGTCGGCGACGCGGCCACTGCCATTCCGCTGTGGATCGCGTTCGCGCTGGCCCGCCGCAAACCGAGCAAGACGTTCACCTACGGGCTGGGCCGGGTCGAGGATCTGGCCGGGATCATCATCGTTCTCATCATCCTCTTCAGTGCCATCGTCGCCGGCTACGAGGCGATCGATCGCCTGATCAATCCGCGTCCCATCACATTTCTTGGCTGGGTCGCCATCGCCGGCCTCATAGGCTTCATCGGCAACGAGGCCGTCGCTGTGTTCCGTATCCGTGTCGGCCGCGAGATCAACAGCGCGGCACTGATCGCCGACGGCTATCATGCGCGCACCGACGGCTTTACCAGTCTGGCGGTCGTGCTGGGCGCTATCGGCGTCTGGCTGGGCTTTCCGCTTGCCGATCCGATCGTCGGGCTGCTGATCACCGTGGCGATCTTCGCCATCGTCTGGCAGTCGTCGAAAGCCGTATTGACCCGCATGCTCGACGGAGTCGAGCCCGGCGTCATCGACGAAATCCATCATGCCGCCGAACACGTGTCGGGCATCGGGCGCGTTGAAAGCGTGCAGGCGCGCTGGATCGGACATCGTCTGCATGCGGACGTCGCCATCAGTGTTCCGGGGATGGCAACCGCCAAGGACGTGCTGGGCGTAACCGAAGCCCTCAAGGAGGAGCTGTTCGCTCACCTGCCGGCGTTGGCGGAAGCCAATGTCCGCCTGATGAGCCCGGCCGGGCCGGCCGCGGAAACCTCTCATGCTCACCATCATGCGCCGGAGCCCTTCAAGGTAGTCTGCGATCTGGCTGAAGGGACATTGGAAATCGTCGATACACCGGCGGGCGAGCGGATGCGGCTGACTATCGATCGTCACGCCGATGACTTGGCGGCGACGGTGATAGTCGACCGGCCCGAAGGGCCAGAGACGCTTCCCCTCGATCCCGTTGCAGACAACCATCATCGGCTTGAGAGCACCGTCGCCCCTGCTGAGCCGCATGAGTTCCAGGCGAGGTTGATCCTGGTCGCGAAGGGTCGCGAGCAGGTGCTGCCGTTCAAGATGGTCGAGCCGGAAGGCCACCACCACTGAGACAGGCGGGCTGTCGCGCTACTTTCCTGGCTCGACGACCCCCAATCCGCTGCAAGAAGGCAAAATATGCTTCAGGTCCTGGCCAATCGCACTTACCGTCATCTCTTCCTGGCCCAGGTCATCGCCCTGATCGGCACTGGCCTTGCCACCGTGGCGCTCGGGCTGCTGGCCTATGATCTTGCCGGCGCCGATGCCGGCGCGGTGCTCGGCACGGCACTTGCCATCAAGATGATCGCCTATGTCGGCGTGGCGCCTGTCGCTGCTGCGTTCGCAGAGCGCCTGCCACGCCGTACCATGCTGGTTTCGCTCGACCTCATCCGGGCTGCAGTCGCGGTGTTCCTGCCCTTTGTCACCGAAGTCTGGCAGGTATATCTTCTCATCTTCGTCCTGCAGTCGGCGTCGGCAGGCTTCACTCCGGCCTTCCAGGCCTCTATTCCTGACGTGCTGCCCGAGGAGAAGGACTACACGCGAGCCCTGTCGCTGTCGCGACTGGCCTACGACCTGGAAAGCGTCGTCAGTCCCATGCTGGCGGCGGCGCTGCTTTCCGTCATCAGCTTCCATAGCCTGTTTGCCGGTACGGTTATCGGCTTTCTCGCCTCGGCGGCGCTGGTGGTGTCGGTGGTCCTGCCGAGCCCTAAACCGTCGCAGCAGCGCGGCGTTTACGATCGTACCACGCGCGGATTGCGCATCTATCTGGCGACGCCGCGGTTGCGCGGGCTGCTGGCCCTTAACGTTGCCGTCGCGGCGGCAAGCGCGATGGTGATCGTCAACACGGTCGTCCTGGTTCAGGCACAGTTCGGCCTTTCGCAAAGTGACACGGCGCTGGCGCTCGCAGCGTTCGGCGGTGGATCGATGATTGCAGCTCTTGCCCTGCCGCGGCTGCTCGAGAACGTCCCCGACCGGCTTGCGATGCTCTCGGGCGCCGCGATCCTGGTCGTGGGCGTGCTGGTGGGACCTCTCGCCGGCAGTTACTATCTGCTACTGGCGCTCTGGTTCGTGCTCGGGCTCGGCTATTCGCTGGCGCAGACGCCTTCGGGCCGATTGATCAGGCGTTCCGCCGATGCCGTCGACCGGCCGGCTCTGTTTGCTGCCCAATTCGCGCTTTCGCATGCCTGCTGGTTGATTACCTATCCCATTGCCGGTCGCGTCGGTGCGGCAATGGGATTGCCTTTCACATTCATTCTGCTCGGCGTCATAGGCGCCGTCGCCCTGGCTGCCGCAGTCTGGCTCTGGCCGAAACACGATCCCGACGTGCTTGTGCATACGCATGTCGATCTGCCTGAGGACGACCGGCACATCGGCGACGCGGTATGGTCGGAAGCAGGCTACGAGCATTCGCATGGCTATGTCGTCGATGATCGGCACCCGAAATGGCCCAAGACAAGCTGAGAACTCAACATGCCTGGCGAGCTCGCCATCTATGTTGGTCTATTTCTGACCGCGTTCGCGGCGGCGACCATCCTGCCGATGCAATCGGAAGCAGCCCTTGCGGGACTGCTTCTGACAGAAAGCTATGCCCCGACTCCGCTCATCGCCTCCGCAAGCGCCGGCAATGTGCTCGGCTCGATCGTGAACTGGTGGCTCGGCCGGGGCGTCGATCGCTTTCGCGACCGCAAATGGTTCCCGGTGAAGCCCTCCGCGCTGACGCGCGCGACGCGATGGTATCAGCGCTATGGACGATGGTCGCTGCTGTTGAGCTGGTTGCCATTCGTTGGCGATCCGCTGACGGTTGTGGCGGGAGCGCTGCGAGAGCCATTCTGGAGCTTCCTTGCGATCGTCACGATCGCGAAGGTCGGCCGCTACCTCGCGCTGGCGGCGATGACGCTGAGCTGGATGTAGCGGCTCGTGGCAACATATCCGTGACCATCGCTTCTGACCTTGTTTTCGAGCGACGCAAACCGAATAAGTATAGACATATCGCATATCCGAATTAGGATGATTCAAAATCAATCAAAAATGGGGAACTGAAAAATGATCACTCTCGACCGCCGCAATTTTCTCGCCTCCACCGCTGGCCTCGCCTTCGTCGCCGCCTTTCCGCGCAGCGCCTTTTCCGAAACGCATGAAACGCTGAAGATTGCCATCGCTGCGGAGACCGGCGATCTAGACCTGCTGCAGAATGTTTCAACGCTGAGCACCTACACCATCGTCTTCGATGCGCTGATCCACTACGGCCAGAACGGTGCGCTTGAGCCGGGACTTGCCACCAAATGGACAGTCGCCGACGATCAGCTTTCGATCGCCTTCGATCTGCGTGAAGGCGTGACCTTCAGCGACGGCACGCCCTTCGATTCCACCGCAGCCGAATGGAACCTCAAGCGCTGGATGGGGGTGAGTGACTTCTCCTGGATTGGCGTCTCCGATGCGTACGACAGCATCGTCACCGACGGGCCGAACAAGTTGACGGTCAAGCTGAAGCGGCCGGTGCCGGCCGCATTGCTTGAACTCACCATCGTCCGCCCAGTTCGTTTTCTGTCGCCCAAGGCAGTCGACAAGGATGGCAAGCAGACGGCGCCGATCGGCACCGGTCCGTGGATCGTCGAAAAGTATGATTCGAGTGGCACCAGCCTCGTTCGCAACGACAAATACTGGGGCGAGAAGCCGCTCTTCAGCCGCATGGAATTGAAAGTGGTTCCAGATGAGCTCGCTCGCGCCAATGGTCTGCGCTCAGGCGACCTCGATGTCATCGGTGGCGACTGGGTGGCGACGCTGTCGCCGCGCCGCGCCCGTGCGCTGGAAAGCGACGGCATGAAGGTCGTAGCCGAGCCGGGCACCGCGACGATGCTGCTCGGCTATTCGCCGAAATCGAAGATCATCGCCGACAAGGCCGTCCGCGACGCCGTCTATGCATCGATCGACCGGGCGGCGATCGCCAAGGTGCTGTTCGAGGGCTTTGCCGACCCGGCCGCCGATCTCTTCCCGGCAAACGTGCCTTCGTCGGGCAAGCGGCATGACGTGCCGGTGCGCGACGTGGCGGTGGCCAAGAAGATCCTCGCCGACGGCGGCTGGGTCGACAGCGGCGGCGCCTGGACCAAGGCCGGTTCTCCTCTGACCATCGACTTTCTGGTTTCCGAAGAATCCCTGCCGGGGTCGCGGCGCATCGCCGAAATGATCCAGGGTCAGTTGTCCGAGGTCGGTTTCCAGGTCCAAGTGTCCTCGGTGGACAATGCCACCATGCATGAACGGCGGCCGGCCTTCGACTATGATCTCGCTTTCTTCACCACCTATGGCGCTCCCTATGACCCTCACGGAACCCTTGGCAATGCCTTCGTCTCGACGGCAGACAGCGGGCCTGACGGCAAGATCTACGTCTCGGACGCGCTCGACGGCGTGGTCAAGGCTGCGCTCGAGGCGAGCGGTGCCGAGCGCGACCTCAAGATGCAGGCCCTCTACGACTGGCTCTACGACAACACCGCCATCTGTCCGCTTGTCGTCAGCCAGCGACTGTGGGCCCACAATCCGCGCGCGGAGAATTTCTCGCTCCCGGCGACCGACTATGATCTGCCGTTCAAGGCGATAACGCTGAAGGCCTGAAGACTTCGAGCCCAAGCGAGGCCTGACGATGAAAAGCACGATCCTGCGACGGATGCTGCTTGCCTGCCTATTGATCCTGGCAGCATCCGCGCTGACATTCGCCCTGGTTGCGGCGGCGCCGGGTAATGTTGCAGCACTGATTGCCGAGCGTGCGGCGGGTCCCGGCGCGGACGCCGAAATGATAACCAAGATCGGCAACGAGCTTGGCCTTCATGACCCGCTGCCGATCCGCTATGGACGCTGGCTGGCCAGCGCGCTGGCCGGCGATTTCGGCATATCGCTGCGAACGGGAAAGCCGATTTCTCGGGAGTTTGCCGCCCGCATTCCGATGACGGCGGCTCTGCTTGCCGGCGGCGGCGTTCTCGCCTTCATCCTGTCGATCACGCTTGGCATCGCTGGCGCCGTCAGCAATGGCGGCGTGATGGACAGATTCCTGCACGCATTTTCGTTGATCGGCGCGTCGACCCCCAACTTCTTCGTGGCGGCGCTGCTGGTCATCGTGTTTTCGGTCATGCTGGGCTGGGTGCCCACCTTCGGGACAAGCGGCCTCACCTCGTGGCTTCTGCCATGGGTGACGATCGCGTTGTTCCCGGCGTCCGTGCTGAGCCGCGTCGTTCGGGTCAACCTCCAGGAAGCGATGTCGCGGCCGTTTGCGACAACGGGTTTTGCCAAGGGCTACACCAGGACGCAGGTGCTGCTGCGCGAGGCGCTGCCCAACATCGCCATTCCGTTCCTGACGACATTCGGGGCGCAATTCACGCTGATGATCATCGGATCGATCGTCGTCGAGACGGTATTTGCATTGCGCGGCGTCGGTGCCTTTTTCATCGAGGCGATACGCTTCCGCGACTTCATAGGCATGCAGTCGGTGCTGCTGCTGTTTGTCGTCTTTTTCGTCATGGTCAATTTCATCGTCGACATGATCTGCATCGTCGCGGATCCGCGAATGCGCCGCGCGCGGGGAGCATGAGGCAATGAACATTGCTGCTATCAGGGACATCAAGGACTGGCCGTGGCTGGTGCTGCTTCCCGTCATCGGCTTTGTGCTGGTCGGCATCTTCGCTCCGGTAATCATGCCTTACGATCCAAGCGCGCAGGACTATTCGGCGACACTGGAGGGCGTGAGCTGGAGCCACTGGCTCGGCACCGACTATCTCGGCCGTGACGTCTTGAGCCGCATCGTCGGTGGCGCCCGCATTTCCCTGGTGGCGATGGTGATCGTGCTTGTCGCCGCGCTGGCGATCGGGGTCACGATCGGCTCCTTCGCCGGCTATGTCGGCGGCCGTGTCGAGCTCGTCCTTATCAGCATCATCGATATTGCGCTGGCACTTCCGAGTCTGGTGATCGCGCTGGCGTTGATCGGCATTCTGGGCACGGGCTATTGGTCGATGATCACAGCGCTCACCTTGGCGTGGTGGGCGAACTATGCCCGCATGAGCCGCGCCGTCGTCACCGCCGAGCTGCAGCAGCCCTATATCGAGGCGGCCCGCGTCATGGGCGCCGGCCATCTCTGGATCTTTGTCCGCCATATCCTGCCGCATGTACTTGCCCTGGTCGTCGTCTATGCAAGCGCCGACGCCGGCGCTCTTGTCCTGGCCATCGCTACCCTCAGCTTTCTTGGACTTGGCGTCGCGCCGCCAACGCCGGAGTGGGGCCAGATGCTCGTCGACGGCATGAGCTACATCGAGGAGGTTCCACGCCTTGTCGTGCTGCCAGGGCTCGCACTGACACTTGTCGTCGTCAGCTTCAATCTGCTTGGCGAAGCCTTCGCGCTGCAAAAGGTGCCACGACCGGTTCGCGGCAGAACGCTGCGTAAAAGAAAACTGGCGCGCGCCCGTGAAGAGACGGAACGCAACGCCGTCGAAACCGGGACGACTTCAGCATGAGTGACAATCAGCCGCTCTATGCGATCGAAAATTTGGTCATCGATCTTTACGCCACCACCGTTTCGGTGCGGGCGGTGGACGGGGTGTCGTTCAACGTCCGTCCCGGAGAAACGGTCGCGGTCGTCGGCGAAAGCGGTTCGGGAAAGACCGTCATGACGCTCGGTCCGCTCGGCCTGCTGCCCGAGGGCGTGACCGTGGACATGAAAGGGTCAGCGCGAGCCGACGGAAGCGAACTACTCAGCATCGGTTCCCGGCAATTGTCGGACCTGCGCGGGCGCTATTTCGGCGTGATTTTCCAGGACCCGATGAGCGCGTTGAACCCGATGCTGAAAATCGGCCCGCAGCTGGCACGCCAGGCGCGCCGCTTCGCCGGCCTGTCGCGTGCGGCTGCGCGCAGGCAAGCGGTTTCGCTTCTGGCGCGCTCAGGCATTCCGGACCCCGAGGATCGCTACAACCGCTATCCGCACGAAATGTCGGGCGGCATGCTTCAGCGTGCGATGATCGCGCTGGCGCTTGCGGCGCGGCCGCGCGTGCTGATTGCCGACGAGCCGACAACGGCGCTGGACGCCACGGTCCAGGCGCAAATCCTGGAGCTCATCCGTCAGATCCAGCGCGAGGATGGCATCGCGGTCGTGCTGATCACGCACGATATCGGCGTGGTCGCTTCCGTCGCCGATCGCGTCATCGTGCTTTACGCCGGCCAGGTGGCGGAGGAGGGGACGGCGATGGATGTGCTGACCCGGCCGGTCCATCCCTATACGCGCGGGCTGCTCGCATCGGTGCCGGATTTTCGCGCCGACGAACGCGCGGCGACCCGCGAGATACCGGGCCTGCCGCCAAACCAGATCCGGCTGGAACCGGGTTGCCGGTTTGCCGAGCGCTGCGAACTGGTCGAGGCTGGTTGCCGGCTACACCGGCCGCCTCTGCAGACGATATCCGCGTCCACAAGCCCGCACCGTGTCGCTTGCCCGGTCGTGCTGAAACGAGAGGGGATCGCCGTCCATGTCTGATGCCGCGGCGATCGAGGTCAGGGGATTGAAGGTGCATTTCGCCAACCGTTCGGGTGCCGGCGCGGTGCGGGCGGTCGATGGCATAGACCTGACGGTCGCGCGCGGCGCGTTCCACGGCATCGTCGGCGAGTCCGGCTGCGGCAAGACCACGCTGGCCCGTACCATCGTCGGTTTGCAGAAGGAGAGCGAAGGTACCGTTCTGATTGGAGGAAGGAATCGCGCCGAATGGTTGAAATCGGACAGGAAGTCGTTCAGCCGCGAGGTCCAGTTCGTCTTCCAGGACCCCTTGGGGTCGATGAGCCGCCGCCAGTCCGTCTTTCAGACATTGGAGGAACCGCTGCAGATCCATCGCTTCGGTTCATCAGTCGAGCGCCGGCGCCGCATCGCCGAGCTTCTGGATCTGGTTGCGCTGCCTGAGACGGTGCTCGATCGGCTTCCACGCTCGCTTTCCGGCGGTCAGCGCCAGCGCGTTTCGATTGCGCGCGCGCTCGCGCTGAAGCCGTCCATACTGGTATGCGATGAGCCACTTAGCGCGCTCGACGTTTCGATCCGGGCGCAGATCGTCAACCTGTTCACGTCGCTGCAGAAACAGCTTGGCCTGACCATTGTCATTGTCGCGCATGATCTGGCGATCGTGCGCGAGGTCTGCTCGAACGTGACGGTGATGTATCTCGGCCGCATCTCGGAAGCCGGCCTGACCCGCCCGCTGTTTCGCGAGCCGGCCCATCCCTACAGCCAGGCGCTGCTGTCGGCTGTTCCTTCTCCCGATCCTCGCATCGAAGCCGGGCGCCGCCGGATCATTCTCGCCGGCGATCCGCCAAGTCCCAGCGCGCCGCCTCCGGGGTGCCGGTTCAACACGCGCTGTCCGGTGGCGATCGATGTCTGCCGGGTCGAGGAACCGATGCTGCGATCGGTGCCGCATGGCGGCGTTGCCGCCTGTCACCTTGCAGATAGCGCGCGCCGCCCGGTGATCTGAAAGAGGGTCATTGCTGGCTCTCTTGACCAAACTGCCAGAGGGTCCATCTTGATCGTGTGGATTGTTCCGTTCTCCTGACTGAGGCGCGCTGAATGTCGAAGGCATTTTTTGTCCTGGCGTTTGCGGCTATGTGGCTGACATCGCCGCTGGCGCATGCCGATAATGTCGATCTGGCGTTGGAAGCTTTTCACGGGATTTGTCTTGCCCATGGGCCTGACTTCGAGCGAACCGCCGCTGTAGCCGGAAGACGCGGATGGACACCGCTGTCCGGCGACGCAGCGCTTGCTCCGGTCGATGAGGTAGATGCTTTCCAGGGCTGGGAGGCGACTGGCGACGACCTGCCTGCCAGAACCATGATCGCGGTGACAAAAGCCACCTTGAACGGCAGGGCCGTGCAAACCTGCTCAATCAGGCTGTTCGATGTCGACCGTGCGGCTTTCGAGGAGCGTTTCTTCGCCCGGACTGATGCGGAAAAAATCGGCGAAGACAGAAAGGGAACGCAAGTCTCCAAACTCTACATATTGATTGCCGGCAATCGCAAGCAGCTTGTCCATTTGACGTCGCCAAGGTCCCGGATCAAGTCGAGCATGATCATTGCAAGCTCGATAGCCGATGATTAATCGGGGTGAACAGGCGGCCGATGGCGACCAAGTGATTCAGACGGTGCTACTCGTGGCGCCACACCTTGTAGGCCGAGATGACGAGGATAGCAGCCAACAGAGGCAGCAGCACTTTCTCTGGCACGATGCCTAGCAACATGCCGCCGATCCATGTTCCGACAATCGACCCCGCTGCAATCAGGATCACGAATGATTTGTTCCTCGCGATCACGGCAAAGTTTCTATCCTGCGAATAGCGGGTGAAACCGACCATCATCGTCGGAAGGCTCACCGCAAGCGACATGCTCCCGGCAAGCTTGATGTCGATCCCGAAAAGCAGGACGAGCGTGGGGATGAGCAGTTCCCCACCGGCCACACCTAGCAGCGACGCCACGACGCCGACGGCGAAGCCGGCGATGATCCCGGCAATGATCAAGGCCGGCCCGCTGAGAGGCGACAGGTTTGTTGCGCTCGGATCGTGGCCGAAGACTAAGACGATGGCGATTAGCAGCAGCAGTGCGGAAATCACCTTATAGAGAGTTTCGGATTTGAGCCTTGTTGCCCAACCCGCACCGAACCAGGCACCGGCTAGGCTACCCGCCAGCAGATTGAGAATGACCGGCCAATGAGCCGCGACCGCGGCTAAAGGCACGGTAGCGGCCCGGAAGGGCAGTGCAGACGCAACCACCACCAAACTGGTGGCCTTATTCAGAATTACCGCTTCAAGAGCGGCAAACCGGAACAGCCCGATGAGGAAGGGAAGCCGGAACTCTGCCCCGCCAAGGCCAATTAGTCCGCCAAGCGAACCGACGACCGCGCCAACCACAAATGCCAGTATTCCGCGCCGTTCGGCCATGTGGACGATATGCAGCAACGGTGTGTGAAATTCCAGTCCGCAATCCTCGGTGGCTCGTCTCTCGCAAGAGACGCGGACTTTTTGCGTTTGCAAGGAACTCGCGATAGGAACCATCCCTCGGCATCGATCCGGAGCAGGAAGTTGAGCGATAGGCAAAAGATCATCTGGATGATAGCGCTGGCATTCCTTGCCGGCCTCGCAGTGATCGTGCTCAACCACTCGCTGAAGGGCGACTTTGGGTAGCTGCTCCGGTATAAGTCACGCAGCATGGATGGCACGCAGAGAGTCCGTCCCATTTCGGCCTGCTTGCAATGGCAGACGTCTTGCCTGAACCCGGAAACGATGAAGTGCGAGTGAAAATGCGACTGGCAGGCATGGTATCAGGCGCGGCACTGCTGCTAGCTTCCACCGTGATGGTGAACGCCCATCCGCATGTCTTTGCCGAAGCGAAGCTGGATCTGACCGTCAGCCCAGACAAGACGGTCAAGTCGCTTCGACATCTCTGGCGTTTCGACGATCTCTTTTCCAGCACCGTGCTGATGGAATTCGACAAGAATTCCGACCTTGTCCTTGACGCCAAGGAACTCGATGAAGTCGCTCTCACCATCCATGCCTCGCTGGCCGAGTACAACTACTTTCAGATGGTGACCTTGAACGGCAAGGACGTGACGATGGCGCCGCCGCCGAAATTCAGCGTCAGCTATGAAAACGATCAACTCGTCGTCCAGTTCGAAACGCAGCCGAAGGACCCGTTGGCCCTGGATGGAAAAGTCAGCATCGGCGTATACGATCCGACCTTCTACACGGCAATCGATTTCACCGACGACGATAAGATTGCGGTGGCTGGTCTGCCGCAAGGCTGCTCACGCGCCGTCGTACGTCCGGATCCCGACACGGCGATCGCGCAGAACCAGAAAAGCCTGACGGAAGCGTTCTTCACTGACCCGACGGGGACCAATCTCGGCAAGATTTTCGCGACACGTCTTGAGTTGACGTGTGGTTGACGCGGAGCCGATTCGATCGCCATGTTCCAGATGCTTGTCGAATTCCAGCGCACGATCTACTTGGCGCTGGCCGAGCAGATTAAACTGCTTTCGGCCGGCGGCGGCTGGCTGGCCTTCATGGCCTTTCTGCCGATGGGCGTGCTATTCGGTGCGGCGCATGCCCTGACGCCGGGTCATAGCAAAGCCGTTCTGGCAACGTATTTGGCCGGTTCGGACGCAAAGGTTTCGCGCGGCCTTCTGGTGTCTATGACGCTGTCCTTCACGCATGTCACGATTGCTGTGCTGATCGCGGCGCTCTCGCTTCCGTTGGTATCGATTGCCTTGGGCAGTGTTGGCCGCGCGCCCCTACTGGAAGATGTCAGTCGCGGCCTGCTCGGCCTGATCGGCGTCTGGATGCTCTGGCGCGCTTTGAGCCATGGCCATCACCACAAGCATGAAGGTGAAGCCGTCGGCGTCATGGCGGGCTTGATCCCGTGTCCACTCACGCTTTTTGTGATGACCTTCGCGATATCCAGAGGCGTTCCGGTCGCCGGCATCCTCTTCGCAATCACCATGATGGTCGGCGTGGCGTTGACGCTGTCTTGCGTAGCCGTGTTGTCGATCCTGTTTCGGGAGCGCCTGGTGCATTTCTTCGACAGCCGGCCACGCCTGTTTGATATCATATCCAGGACCATCGAAGGTATCGCCGGCCTCATTCTAGCTGGCGTAGCCGTTTGGCAAATCTCGTCGAACTGAGAAGGCATTTGACTTGGACGACCGATGCCTGATCGACATCATAGCGAAGGGCGGAATTCGAGGATAGCGGCCCGGATCCAAGTCATCCAGCATGCGCGGCAACAACGAGGCGATCGAGTTCCGGTACGAAGAGCGAGGTCCGAGCTCCGCTGGAAGTTGCCACACCTTGGACCAGCCCGAGCCCTTTTGGGCTGCGCTTACTGCGTCGATCGCGCCGTCTCCGCAGCTCCCATAGATTCGATCGCGCTTGCCGTCGAAGAAAACATCGTCAGCATCGCCGCAGGTATCGAGGCTCGCTGTCACCACACCAGTTGCCGCATCCAGCAAGGCAAGCGCGTGCTGCCCGCGAGGATGTCGTCCTCAGCCGAGAATTACGCCTGCCACGGCCACATTGCACATTCCTTCCGAATCTGAGCAGGGCTCAAACCCAAGTCTGCCAGCTGATGGTCTTCGAGTTCGGCCAGCTGTTCCCGTTGGCGATGGATTTCGATCCAGCGCGCCACCGATGCGATCGAGCGCACGAAATTTTCCATGACGCGATAGGCACTTGTCTGTGGCGCCGAACGCCTTGGCGTCTCAATCAACATTTCTCATCCTTCCGCAGTGCGCTGGTTGACGTGTGATGCGGAAATGCTCCAATCTGCCTGCGGGCGCAAAGCATGGTTTCTCTTGCTTGGCCCAATTTTTCTCATGACATGGTGCGAAATTGGCCCGCCGACTGCCATCACTCAACGCCCTCAAAGCCTTCGAGGCGGCGGCGCGCCACGAGAGCTTCACCAGGGCGGCGGACGAACTTTCCGTGACGCAGGGTGCGGTGAGCCATCAGGTGAAGGCGCTCGAGCTCGAATTGGGCATCAGGCTGTTCGATCGCGAACGTCAAAAGCTGAGCATCACGCGGGCCGGCCTCTCCTATCTGGAGGTGGTGCGCGATGCCTTCGACCGTATTGCTCTCGGCACGCAACGCATCCAGCATCTATCTCGGGCCGGAGCGCTGACGGTCAGCACGTCTCCCGACTTCGCCGCCAAGTGGTTGGTAAACCGCCTTGGCAGGTTTGCCGAGACGCATCCGGACATCGATCTCAGGATTTCCGCAACCATGCATCACGTCGACTTCGCCAGAGAGGACGTCGATCTTGCCGTGCGGCATGGCGATGGCAACTGGGCGGGGCATGATGTTGTCCGCCTGTGCTCCGAGCAACTGTTCGCGGTTTGCAGTCCCAAGCTTCACCAGCGGATGCGCGAGCCGTCCGATGTGCTGAAATTTCCTTTGCTGCATCTTGATGACCGAAAGGATTGGTCGGAATGGCTCGAGGCCGCCGGCGTGGTCGATACCGATCTCTCCCACGGACCGGTCTTGAACCGCGCCAGCATGGTCATAGACGCCGCTGTCGACGGCCAAGGTGTTGCACTCGCCCGCACCACGCTTGCGGCTTGGGACCTCATCAACGGGCGCCTCGTAAGACCATTCGCCACGGCTCTGCGATTGTCCAAGACCTACTGGATCGTCTGCCCCAAGGCGACGTCGATGCTCCCTAAAATTGCGACATTCCGTGACTGGCTGTTGGCTGAGACCGCCGATGATGTGCGCCGCCTCAAAACGCTCGGTCCATAGGCCTAAGATCGAATCGTGAAGGTCAAGCAGTCGGAAAAGTTACTCGCAAAGGGCTCAATTGTTCAACGGCTTCTGCGACGGGAGAACGTCCGGTTACCGGCCGCGAGAAGTAATTCGGACGAACGGCGATAAACGTGGATAAGAGTCCGCTAGCGCGCCAGCGCGACCTTCAGGATGGTGAGCCGCGATGTCCGGGGTGGCTATTCATACTGAGTTCAACCGCGACGAGACCGGATGCTGGCTCGCACCAGGCCCTACGGTGCGCCTCGGGAGATGATGAGATGACCGATCTTCAGAAGATCATTTGGATGATAGTGCTGGCGATCCTCGCCGGGATCGCGGTGATTTTACTAAATCACTGGATCAAAGGCGATCTGTCCGCAGCGCTGCCATTGACTTTGATCCCCGAGAAGCCAGTTTGAGCTCGGCCGGCATACCGGTTCATTTTTCTGTCTGATCTCGCCCGCCGCTTACGCCGGCGGGCTTTATGATAGGACAGGTCTGCAGAGAGGATTTGGTCATTCTGCCTCTCATTGACCGGCAGTCAGCGACGCTACCGTGATAGCTCCGCAATGATGTTCAAGGCCGAACGGCGGTTGCGCGATAGCGCCAAATACGCTTCAGAGATGACCGTAGCTTTTTCATACAGAGGATATCATGCGGGCGGACGATGGTAGTCTACGCGACATTCTTGGAATTTTGTTGGTTCTCGTACTCGTAGGCGCAAACGGCTTCTTTGTCGCCGCCGAGTTTGCCCTGGTAGCGGTACGCCGCAGCCGCGTCGACGAGCTTGCAACTGCCGGGCGCTTGAACGCCGGGCGGCTTCAAAAAGCCTTGGTCAATCTCGATGCCAATCTGGCCGCGACCCAGCTCGGCATCACCATTTCATCGCTGGCGCTCGGCTGGGTTGGTGAGCCCGCACTCGCCCATCTGATCGAGCCACTCCTCTTGGGGGTAATGGGGTCCCTGGCTACGGCAGCTTCGCATACGATCGCCGTCGCAATCGCCTTCATCATCATCACCGCTCTTCACATTGTCCTGGGGGAACTGGCGCCGAAAAGCCTGGCGCTTCAGCGCAGCGAGGGCACCGCACTCTGGGTCGTTCGCCCGCTCGGCCTGTTCCTTTTTCTGCTCAGGCCGGCGATTCTCGCTCTGAACGGTCTCGGCAATCTGGTGCTGCGTCTGTGCGGTCTGCGGCCGGGCACAGGGGAGGAGTCCTTGCATTCACCCGAAGAGTTGAAGCTGCTCGTGGCGGCAAGTCAGGAGGCAGGGCTGCTTCACCAGACTCAACAGGAACTGGTCGAGCGCGTCTTCAACATCGGCGATCGGCGCATCGCCGACATCATGACGCCGCGCCGCGATATCGACTGGATCGACACTGACGACAGCCCGGACGAGGTTCTGCGCACCATCCGCGAATGTCGCCATGAACAGCTTCTGGTCGGCCGTGGCGGGATCGACGAACCGCTCGGCATGATCCTGAAGAAGGATCTCCTCGACCAAGTGCTCGACGGGAAAACGCTCGATCCAATGGCGGTCATCCGCGACCCCGTGATCGTCCACGAAGGAACGCCAATATTCCGCGTCCTCGATCAGTTCAAGCGGGCGCCGGTGCGTCTGGCGATCGTCATCGACGAATATGGCGCCCTGGAGGGCATCGTCACCCAGACCGACTTACTCGAAGCCATCGCAGGCGACCTTCCGGACCTGGACGGTGAAGACCCCGATGTCGTCGAGCGTGATGACGGTTCCTTGCTGATCGACGGCATGATGCTGGCGCACGATGCCTTCGCTCGCCTGGGCTTTCGGTCAGGAGCGGCAGAGGGTGATTTTCACACGATCGCCGGGTTCGCCTTGTCCCAGCTAGGTCACCTTCCGGAAGCTGGTGAGCACTTTGACTATGAAGGCTGGCGCTTCGAGATCCTCGATATGGACGGGAGGCGGATCGACAAGCTGCTCGCGCGCCGCGATACCGCTACAGCCAAGCCTGCAGCCATTTGAGACCGAAAGCGCTGGAGGACGGTATGGCGGCGGCCTTTTGCGCGGTATATTTCGGCCTCCCGAAACCACGGCTGGCACCAATTTGCCCCCTATCCACAAACGCCCGCCAGCAAGCCTAGGACGCGTCTCCGCTCAAGCCACGGCGGCCAATGGAACGCCCGCTGGCTAGGCTCTACGCGTCGCGCTATATAGTCGATAGAACCGTGAATTGAGGGTTAGGATGGACGCCAAGGGTGCCTTCTGGTTGATTATTGGGGTCCTGGTGGTGCTAGTGGTGGCCTTCCTCACTGCAATGGCATTCGGGCTGCTATGACCCAGCCGGGCTGATCTACACATCCTATAGGCTGGCAGTTCGAGATCCTTGACATGGGCGGGAAGCGAATCGACAAGATGCCCGCCGCCGGGCGCCAGTCACGTCCACTGCTGCAGCCATTTGAGGCCGAAAGCGCCTGGGGCCAGTATGCCTGTCGCCCATAGGATCGCCGAGGCGACGTTGACGATCTGGAAGGTCAGGACGGGCATCTCGCAGATGCCCGCGACCAATGGCACGGATGCGCGCAAGGGGCCGAAGAAGCGCCCGAAGAACACGCCCGCCACGCCCCATCGCTCGAAGAAGAGGTGACCGCGTGGAATGACGTTCGGATAGCGCGACAGAGGCCAGTAGTGCGATACCCTGTCGCCCAGGCGAGTGCCGATCCAGAATGACAGCCAGTCGCCCACCGCAGCGCCGACGATGGCGGCCAGCCATAAGGGCCAGAACGCGATTCCGCTTTCGCCGATCAGGAAACCGACGCCAACAAGGATCACGGTTGCGGGAAGCAGCAGCGAAATGAACGCCAACGATTCCCCGAAGGCCAGCAAGAGCACCAGCGGAACGCCCCATGCCTGATGCGCCCGCATAAAAGCGATCGTCGCTTGAGTGATCTCATCGAGACTCATTCGTTGGTTGCCCTATCAAGGAGAGGGGTCGCGATACTAGAGCCAGCCCCGCCACTTGAACCACACCAGCGGCAGAATGGCGCCGAGAACGTTCAGACCTATCCCGTAGGGGTAGCCGAACGTGCTTCATTGCTTCCAGAAGAAGTCGAAGAAGGCAGGGAGACACCCAAGCACGAAATCGATCTCAGTGCGATTGAAGGCGGCCAAGGCGCACTACCGCGAAAACTACGGGAAAGGAACAAAGTCATGACAGAAGACATCACCGCCGAAGTGAGCGGCGGCAACGTGTTTGCGGACCTTGGCTTTGACAATCCCGAAGAGGAATTGCTTGTCTTATGACTTTCGCTGCCGAATGGGTCAGAAAGGAACGCTGAGAGAGGGTAGCCGCCCTCCCTCAGCGGCGAGGGTCGGATCGGTGGAATTGCTGACCGTTGGCGGGTCGAGCTAGAGTCGGATCGCCCTCGTCTTTCCCTTGAGGCCTGAACGGATACCCGGAGTTCGGCTCCGAATGACAAGCACAGGACAAGTGAAAGATGACCAACGATACCATCGGGATCGACATATCGAAAGACCATCTCGACGCCCACAGGCTGAGCGACGGCGCGAGCCGGCGTTTTGCCAACGACAGCCGCGGCCACAAGGCGTTCATGAGCTGGTTGAGCCCGAGCCGGTTGGACCCGCCCGGCGTACGCATCGTCTATGAGCCGACAGGTCCATATCACCGGGCCTTTGAGCGGAAGCTGGCGGCGGCTGGGCTTCGCAGTGACTCGACGCTATCGACGGTGTTGCAGCGCGCCAGCGTCGGCTCTCCAAGCCCCGTACCTAAGGCGCGTGCTTAGACCTCAATCCAAGCGTAGGCGGCACCAAAGATCCCGAACGTCAGAGCAATAAACCAAGCCCATCCCTTCAACGAGGCGCGCACGTCTTCAGGCTTTGCGCCTTTTTCATTGTCGTAGTCGTCCATAATCAGGCTCCATGTTTTCGATCTTGGATTTGGTACAAAATCAAGAGACGCTGGGCAACCCTCGTAGCTGTCGCAGCGGATTCGCCTTTGTACGGCGTGATATGCGCAGCCTAATACGTGGAGCAGGGTATCGGCCTGTCGAGGACCACATAGATAATCACAGTACCTAAAGCAGACTAATAATCGCCGCCTTGCGCCGTTTACGTCGGCACCGCCGATCTCCTGTATTTGCACGCTACGCCACTACGCCTCGACATAGGTGTTGAAACCACTTACGGCTCTCTTAATCATCCCCGTCCAGGGGCCGCCGATGTTCCCCAGATCGAAACGGCAATGAGCCGTTCGCGATCGAGTGCAGAAATGTTGCACTTCCCAAGATGTCTTTGCAGCATATCGAGGGCTGCGGCCTTGGAGCGCGAGGGGACTTGCCTACATCGCAGATGTCGTCGATATGAAGGTCGATGAGTTCGCCGAAGGTTTTCAGGCGCGCCGTACGTGATTTGGTCGGCGTCTCACCGCGATCGACCTGGCGCTCGGTTTCGGTTGCCCATCGCCGTGTGTCGTCCCGGCGCAGGAAGGTCTCGCTAACGTAGCGACCTTTGCGACGACTTGGACACGCCAGGAGCCGGACGAGAGCTTTGTGTAGGTGGCCATTTTTTCGTGTCCGCTCCGTGTGCACTGAGAGATCGAAACGCGGCGAAAAGGGTCGTATTCTGGCGTAAATTCGTGTGCGGGAGACCGTGTGCAAAAATCGCACACGAAAGTTCTGCTTCTCTTCTTTTTTCGTTCCCATGACAGAGCCGCCGACAGCCCTTTTCGGACGCTCTTCTGCCGCCGATATTGACCGTTGCTGTGCGGATGTTCGCCGGGATATCCGTGAACCGTATCGTCCGCTGCGGCGCTCAGTTTGCTTGGGGTTCTTGGAACCGTTTCGAACTTTCTGCCTTGCGCCTCCGGTCGAATTGCGCGTGTTCATGAGGGACGCTGGGGTGTCTCTTGGATTGGTCCCTAGTCCGCCCGCTCTCCCGAGGTAACGCGCATGCCAAATTGCGAGGCCGTCGCGCTTCATCGCATTATGCGTCGAGACATACATGCGGGGGAACTGTTCGCCACAGACGGCCGAGGATCGTCGGTTCACTCTGCCGGGCAGTTGAACTCAAGCCTCGTTGCAAAAATCCTGCTGAGATCCGTGCCAAGTGGGATCGCTGAATCACGCGTCCGTGAGTTTTCTCTGATTTTGCGTGATCGCCGTGCCAGGATCGGGACGCTTGCGGGGCGCATCCTCGCGGCAGGTCGGCCACAACGCACCTCACGTTCGCCGCTGCAAAAAGGGCCCACATACGAACGACTCGCAACGTACTTATCTCACCAGCTATGACCTGCTTGCATGAGATTATTCCCCAGAGTTATTAGGTAGGGACAGTCGTCTGGCCTTAGCGTCAAGGATCTGGTTTTTGATAACAAGGGTCGTTCTGGATGGGCAATCGAAGTACCGCTGACCCAGGGAAACACGACGAATTCACTCCCCGCGAAATCGAGGTGTTCGCGTCGGTCATGCTGCACGGAACCACGACGAAGGCAGCTGACGCTCTGGACATCACGCAACCGGCAGTTAGCAAGATGCTGCAGCATCTTGCGGAGAAGGCCGGCTTTCTGCTCTTCAGGAAGAGCCGGCAACGTCTCATTCCGACCCCAGAAGCGCATATGCTGCACGCTGAAGTGCAACGGGTTTTTGAGTCGGCACGGGGTATTTCGCGTGCGGCTAGAGACATCCGTGAACTCCGCAGCGGCCGGCTGAACGTATGTGCATTACCAGCTTTTGGACTCACGCTCCTCCCGTCGCTGATCACCAGTTTTTCCAAACTTCATCCATCAGTCACGATCTCGCTGGAGATCCGTAGCTCGATAACCGTTATCCAACGGGCAAGCCGTAACCAGTTGGACATCGGAATCGGCGTTACCTCATCGGAAGAAAACCCATCGATCGTTCGCCGCGCCTTGACGGCAACGCCGCCGGTTTGCGTGATGCCTGCCGGCCACAAGCTCTCACAATTGCAGGTCATCCAGGCGGACGATCTCGACGGCATCAACTTCATTTCGATGGGATCATCAGATCCAATGCGGCGGCAACTCGACGCCTTGTGCGTGGAGCGTGGGGTGAACCGTTCACTCAAAGTGGAATCGAGCCTTTCCAGTACCTGCATCAGTCTCGTGGCGTGCGGCATGGGGGTAACCATCGTTGATCGCTTGTCCGCCTGGATGGCGCGTGATCTACCGATCGAGATCAGGGATTTCCGGCCCCATCTCGATCTCAATCTCAGCGTCTATCGACCATGGGGCGTGATCGCGTCCACGGCGGCCGATGCGTTCACCGAACATCTCATCCAGGGTACGCGCAGCTACATGAACGGGGTAGACGACGGCATCATGAACCTCGTGCGCTGAGTTCATAACTTTTCGCCCGATGCGCGCGGCCCCAACTCAATTGACCGATCTCGATCCCGAAGCGACTGTCGCCGCATCTGGCGGCAGCAAAAAACTCAGCTCGGCAAGGTCTCGCCGCCAATGCAACAGCACTGGAGACCAAATCGATGTCAGACATCCAAAGGTCGCGTCCCTACAGGTGGTGTAGCTCGGCGGTAGCGAAGCCGCTCGCGAGCGCGCCCTCGATAGCGCTGTAGCGAGCGAGCGGCTTTGCGGTGGTCATCGA
>NZ_JAMYNH010000027.1:0-55322 GCF_040318975.1 Mesorhizobium sp. M0983
CCTCGGGGAGAGGTCGGATTGCCCCGAATTGCCCTTCGCAATTCGGATGGCAATCCGGGTGAGGGGGCACTTGCCCCTATGCGATTGCTACAGTTGAAACGAAGGCCGGCGTTCTTTCGCGCCCCCCTCTGCCCTGCCGGGCATCTCCCCCTCAAGGGGACCCTCAGGGGGGAGATTGGCTGTCATCGGCGCTTTCGCCAGCGTTGCAGGATGAGCGCCAAGGCGGAAGCCGCGATCTCCCCCCACGTGGGGAGATGGCCGGCAGGCCAGAGGGGGGCGCTGTCCCGCCGACCTATCAGTCGATGGCATTAGCGTACCCGCGCAAGTTCCAGCTCATCACACGTTGAAACGAAGGCCGGCGTTCTTTCGCGCCCCCCTCTGCCCTGCCGGGCATCTCCCCCTCAAGGGGGGAGATTGGCTCATCACGCCTTCCCCGCCGCATACTCCAGCGCCACCACGCCGTTGCTGAATTGCCTGGCAAACACCAGTTCGAGCGGCAATTGCGCGCCGGGCGGGAACAGCAGCTTGCCCTGGCCGACGGCACCGGGGTAACTGAGCAGCCTGATGCGGTCGACCAGGCCGTGGCGCAGCAGTTCCTGCGCGACGCTGAGGCTGCCATGCACATAGATGTTGCCGCCGCTGCCTTGCTTCAGCCCTCTGACCGCGTCCGGCAAGGCGCCCTGCAGCAACTCGGCCGGCTGCCAGTCGAGCGCCGTCAAGCTCGTCGACGCCACATATTTCGGCAGCGCATTGAAGCGGTCGGCGAAATCTCCGGTTTCCTTCGGCCACGATCCGGCAAAGATCTCGTAGGTCGTGCGCCCCAAAAGCATGGCGCCGCTGTCGGCAAGCTCGTCGTCCTTGAACTTTTGCATCTCATCGTTCCAGGCCACGCTCGGCAGCTTCTCGACCTCGGCAATGCCATCGACGCTGATGAATTCGGTGATGATGAGTTTTCTCATGGCGGGTTCCCTTCTGTTGGGGCGGCCGTGCGGGCCTTATGCGAACTGCGCCATCAACTAGCGCGCCGCTTTTTCAGGGGGAGGGCTTTCCCCGGTTCGCTTCCAAAGAGCGATGGCCGCCTCTGCTCCCTAAGCCGCCCGTCGTTCGGCCATGCCACAAGGTCCGCGTCGGGTGGGGGGCGGTCTTTTTGCCTGTCCCCGATTGGATCTGGTTCGTAATTACGGGCTGCCTACAGCTTGGCAATACCGGCTTTCAGCAGTCCTTCGCGGACGTGCTGCACATCAGGCTCCTGGGCATAGTGCAGGGTGGCGATAAATGAATCGAGGTCGAATTGGGGATCGAGCGTTCTGATCTTGCCTAGATGCGCCGCGGCCGCGATTTCGTCGCCGAGCCAGCCGTAACAGGCAGCGGCGAAAGCGTGCTGAACCGAGTCCATGGTTGACAGATGCATGAAAGCTTCGATCGCCTCGCCATACTGGCGCGCGGCGAAATGCGCCTTTCCCAGATGGCTCCAGAACCTCTCCGGGTGGTGCGGGTTCAACTGCATTGCCTTGCGGATCCATTCAATTCCCTCTTCCGGCCTCCCGAGCCACGTCAACAACTCGCCTTGCTGCACCACCACGAGGTCGTAATTGGGATTGAGGGCGAGGGCGCGCTCTTGATGGTAGCGCGCTGTGGTCAGCTCATTGTTGTTCACGTTCACTGCGGCGAGGATGCGGTGGACATCGGCATCGTTGTTGTCCAGCGCCAGCGCCCTGTCCAGCGCTGCCATTATGTTGTTCCATACGGCATCTCTGTCTTCGCACCAGTTATGGACCCAGGCCTGGCCAAGAATGCAGGCCCGCCAGGCATGGGCATGGGCGTAATCGGGGTCGAGCGTGACGGCCCTCTCTATCAAGGTTTGCGCGCGTTCATTATCCGCAATCGTGCTTCGGTGATGCAGCACCTTGGCAGCAAGCACACATTCATAGGCGGCCATGTTTGCAGGTTTCGCCCGCGCGAGCTGGTCCCGCTGAGCCGCCTCGACACGACCGGGCAGCGTGGCTGCGATCGCCGCGGTCACCTCATCCTGAATCGCGAATATGTCGACCAGCTTCCGGTCATATTTGTCTGCCCAGATATGTGCGTCATTCGCCGTGTCGATGAGCTGAACCGTCACGCGCACCCTGTCGCCGATCTTGCGGACGCTTCCCTCCACCAGGTATTGGACGTCGAGTTTCTCGGCCACCTCGCGCACATTCACGGCGCGGTTCTTGTAGACGAAGGCGGAATTGCGCGAGATGACGAACAGCTCATGGTGGCGGGACAATTCGGTGATGATGTCCTCGGTCAGTCCGTCCGCGAAAAATTCCTGCTCGGGGTCGCCGCTCATGTTACTGAATGGCAGCACCACTATCGAAGGTTTCGAGATGGATCGCTTTGCCTCGACTTGTGGCAGGACAGGACTGTCAAACCCAACGCGATAGAGGCGAACCGGGCGGCTGATGTTCTTTAACGTCTTCTCGCCCAGGTCCTCCATGGCAATTTCGAGACGGTCGGCAATTTGGGTCGCCACCGCTGCGGTCACGCAGATACCGCCGACGTCGGCGAGCTGCTCGATGCGCGAGGCAATATTGACGCCGTCGCCGAAAATATCATCATCGTCGAAAATGATGTCGCCGAGATTTATGCCGATCCTGAATTCGATGCGCCGTTCTTGCGGTACATCCGAATTGCGCCGTTTCATGCGCTGTTGGATTTCCACGGCGCATTTCACGGCATCAGTCACGCTCTGGAACTCAACGAGCATGCCGTCTCCGGTGGTCTTGATGATCCGGCCCTTGTTCTTGGCGATGGCGGGATCGACCAGTTCTATGCGATGGGTGCGAAGGCGTGCGAGCGTGCCGGATTCATCGGCCTCCATTAGCCGACTGTAGCCCGCCATATCGGAAGCCAGAATTGCGGCTAGTCTCTGTTCCATCGCTGAACCAAAAACCAAGCCTACGCTTCCTGGGCTGCCAAATCCAGCAATTTGGGCTTGTGGCTGAATCAAGAAGTCTTCCTACCGCAGCAGCAGGAAAGGGCGGATCAGAACCTTCCGCCTGGTGGCTGCCAACTCGATCGCATCAATGGCGGGAGGCGCGGCGTCGAGCTCGTCGAGGCGATATATTTCGGCGGCGCGCTGATCCGGTCGGCGAAGTCTCCGGTCTCCTTGGGCCACGAGCCGGCAAAGATCTCATAGGTCGTGCGCCCCAAAAGCATGGCGCTGCTATCGGCAAGCTCGTCGTCCTTGAAACTTTCCATCTCAGCGCTCCAGGCCATGCTCGGCAGCTTCTCGACCTCTGCAATGCCATCGACGCTGATGAATTCGGTGATGATGAGTTTTCTCATGGGAGTTTCCTTCTGTCGGGGGCTGCGCTCGCCTTTGCGAACCGCTCGAGAAGACTGGCGCGGCGTCTTTGGGAGAAACCTTTGACCTTCTCTGTGGTGTTTCATACCCTGGTGAGAAGGGGGCATCTATGGATTCGCAAGTTCAAGTCGACGGTGTTTCTCCGCGTGCCTTCCTGCGTTGGGCTGGCGGGAAATCTTGGCTCGTGCGCCGATTCGAGGAGATTTTCGGCCACATGTCGTTCACCCGATATCACGAGCCATTTCTCGGTGGTGGGTCTTTCTTTTTTGCTGCCGCCACGCACGTCGTATCGTACCTCTCTGACAAGAATGAAGCACTGATTGAGACCTATCAAAGCATCAAGGATGATTGCGAGAGCGTTATCGAACGAATGCAGGTCTATCAGAATACGTCCGATGATTACTACCGGATCCGTGCTCTGAACCCAGTAGATCGCTTCGAACGAGCAGCTCAGTTTATCTACTTGAACCAGACCTCGTTCAATGGGATTTATCGTGTGAATCTTAAGGGTGTTTACAACGTACCTTATGGAAATCGCACCAAGAAATTTCTAGATGAGGACGCACTTCGAGCCGCTTCCAAGGGATTGTCTCGCGCCATACTCAAGAGCCGGGACTTCGCAGACACAATTCATGACGTAAGCCCCGGGGATCTTATTTTTATTGACCCGCCGTATACTGTGTCGCACAATAATAATGGATTTATTAAGTACAACAAATCGTTATTTTCCTTGGATGATCAGTTTCGGCTAGCGAAATATATAAGAAATGTTCGTGATGTAGGTGCAAACTACATTCTAACAAATGCAGCACATCACAAAATCAAGGAGATCTTTGATCTCGGCGATCGTCATGTCGAGGTTGATCGTGCTAGTTTGATCGGCGGCAAGAAAGCCAAGCGTGGCTCCGTTTCCGAGTTCATATTTACCAACCTAGAAGCTCGTGGCGCATGACGATTCTGAACGATGAAAATTTTTCGCTCGTCCTTGCTGACAAGGATGACCAGGCAAAGATTCGGCAGGAAAGAGCAAAACCGTACTTCGAGCGAAAAGTCCGAAAAGCAGAGTTTGCGTCCCCTGATGTAGGTTGGAGGATTCTTGATAACAATCTCCGGCGGGACGTCAAGCTGGCCAAGGATAAGCCGGCCGACCAAAAATATGAAGATGAGTTGTGGGTTCTCCTTTCTCGTCTTGGCTTCAATCACCTATCTCGCGATCGGAACTGCAGAATTCAGTATGACGACAAAGACGGGGCCGCCCAGCAGGTCGATGTCCTTGCTGTTGACGATGAATGTGCGGTTATCATCGAATGCAAATGCGCAGAGGTTGCGGGTACAAAGCCAGCCGATTTCAAAACAGAAATTGAATCCCTGGGAGCGAAAAAAGCCGGCTTGCATCGAGAACTGCGAACGCGCTTCAATAAGCCAAAGCTCAAAATTGCTTACGTTCTTGCAACAAGAAACTACATTTTGCGGCAAGCTGATTTGGATCGGCTTGCGACATTCGGAATTCATCATTTATCGGATATAGATCTGGAATATTATGCTGAACTTACTGCACACTTGGGTAGTGCTGCTCGCTATCAATTTCAAGCGGACCTTTTTCAAGGGCAAGACATTCCAGAGATGGAAAATCGCGTATATGCCGTTCAAGCATCAATGGGTGGGATAGACTATTATTCGTTTTGCATCGAGCCGGAGCGGTTGCTGAAGATGGGGTATGTTCTTCATCGATCAAAGTCCATTAAAACACTCCCCAGTTATCAGCGACTGATCAAGAAAAAACGCCTCCAGAGTATAAAAAAATTCATCAACAACGGGGGGTACTTCCCAAACTCATTGATTGTGAGCATGGATAATGAAAGCAGGAAGGCTCGCTTCGAGCCATTTGGCTCGCCAATTCCAGGTGCATCTTCACGAGCCGGAATCCTGCATCTGCCGCCTCAATATCGATCGCTCTACGTGATCGATGGGCAACATCGCTTATATGGCTACAGCGACAGTGAGTATTCTTCCAACAATAGCGTACCTGTTGTCGCGTTCTTGGAATTGCCAAGGGAAGAGCAACTTCGGTTGTTTATGGAGATCAATGAGAACCAGAAAGCGGTTTCAAAGAACCTCAAGCACACCCTAGATGCAGACCTAAAGTGGGACTCCCAGAATCTGGCCGAGAGGGCGGAAGGAATAAAAAAGCAGCTTGCTCAAGAACTCGGGGAGAATGTCACATCTCCGCTTTTTAATCGCGTTCTCGTTGGAGAGGACCAGAGGACTGATATCCGAGTGATAACCTTGGAAGCCCTCCTGCGAGGTTTGAATCAAACCAAATTTGTCGGCAAGTTCACGAAAGACGCGGTGCGTGAACAAGGCATGTTCAATACAGGTGACAGTGCGACCACAGTTGAGAGATTACGGCGCGTCCTCTCGGCTTTCTTTGTGTACATCGCGACCGAATACGAAGCCGAATGGATGAGGCTCCCTAAAGACGGCGGCCTTCTGACCATTAACGATGGTATTACGGCCCTCATTATGGTTTTCGGAGATGTCTTGGAGCACATGGAGCGGACAGCCCAGCTCAAGCCTCTGACGGAAGGCCCAGACAGCATTCTCGACAAAGCAGCCACTTACCTTGACGGTCTGAAGCCATACTTTAGAAAACTGACCGAGCCAGACAGAGCTGAGTTGAGAAAAAAATACGGCAGCGGTGCTCCGACGCGCCTCCGGAGGATCTTTCAGAAAGCCATCAACCACGAGCGAGAAGATTTCAATCCGCTTGGCCTCAAAGAGTATTGGCGCGATCAGTCCAAGCTCTACAATGTAGAGACATATTCCAGAGTGGCTGACATTGAGCTCAAGCTTCGCGATGACGTGAAGCAACTGCTTATGCAGGCGCACGGCACTATGTGGTTAAAAAAGGGCTTGCCAGAGAAGCTATTCACCCATTTGTCCACGGAGGCCGCAAAGAAGAACCGCCTCATCGAAAACGATGAGGACGAAAAAACGCCGTGGGATTGCCTGAATTTGATTCATATCCGAGAAATCGTGATGCACGGCGCCCAATGGAGCACTTTATTTCAGAAGGGTTTTACCATTCCAGGCCAAGAATCGAAGAAGAAGGAGGATAAGACGAGCTGGCTAGCGAAGATGAATAGCATTAGGAATAACGCAGATCATGAGTACAGCGTATCGAAAGATGAGGCGGACTACGTTGCTGCCGTTCATGATTGGCTTATTCTTGGAGATTCCACTGATATTGCGTCGCGCAGCTCCAGTGGTGAGCTCGAGGTCCAGGCTGATGATTAGCACCAATTATCAGGGTACCAGTGCCAGTTTTGCTGGAACAATACATTCGCTGTCGGCGGGCAAGCGATGGTGAGAACTAGCCCTGAGTCCTTGGCGCTCCAGATAGGCCCGTCGGCTGTTAGGGCGAAGACGGGGTGACGCCGCAGTCTGGTCTACCAGCTCCTGCAGGAGTCGCTGAAGCTGCCAAAGCAGCACAGCACGTCAATAGTGCCTCTCTCAATCACATGACATTCGTGCCATTCCCACCACCTTCGTCATAGAAAACCTTTTGCCAACCCGCCCCGCGTCCACTGACCTCACCACTCAGCGCCTCGCAGCAACATAAGAGAAAAGCTTTTCTTAAATGGGAGGATCGATATCCAAATCATGGCGTCCGACGCCCAGCCAGTGCCCGCCAAGCAGCCCGTCACCCTCCGCGAAGTGGCCGCCCTTGCCTGCGTCAGCGTCGCCACCGCCTCCAAAGCCCTGAAAGGGCAGGGGCGGATGACGGCCGAGACGCGCGAGCGGATTCGCGAGACGGCGCAGCGGCTTGGCTTCCGCCCGAACAGCCTGGCGCAGAGCCTGTTGCGGCGGCTGGCCCGCTGACCAACGACCTGTCGCCGCGCCTTCGGCGCGCATTTGTGACGGTCACCGCCCTCATGAAGCAACTCTGATATTTGGTATCATCGTGCGATGCCAAGCCGTCCGTGAGGGACGCGGGTAACATCGGCAAAGTGGAACAATCCGGCAGCCGGCGGGTTTGTAGGATGAAGGGCGATCTGTTTCGGAGGAAGATTACGATGAAACGCGTCCTTGCCCAACATGCGGTGCGACTGATGCTGGGCGGCGTAACCTGCCTGCTCACAGTCATCGAGATTCCCAACCCAATTGCGCCATTGTCGCTTGTGTCAGAGGCAAGGGCTGCCACCACCGTTTCGATCAGCACATTCTACGAAGACCTGTCTTCCTATGGTGATTGGGTCTCGTATCACGGAGCGACCGTTTTCGTGCCGGTCGATGTGCCTGACGATTGGCGTCCGTATACGCTTGGACATTGGGTCTATACCGAGCAGTATGGCTGGCTCTGGGTGTCCGACGAGCCATTCGGCTGGGCGACGTACCATTACGGCCGGTGGGGCTATGCCGACGATATCGGCTGGTACTGGGTTCCGGGCACCCGTTGGGCGCCGGCATGGGTCAGTTGGCGTCGTGACAGGGAGCACATGATTTGGGCTCCGCTGCCGCCGCGCCGCGATCCGGATCTGATTTCAATCGAGGTGACCTTCGACACGACGCCGGATTATTACTGGGTTGTGGTCCCCACCCGCGAATTCCTTGCTGCGGACATTTCCACCGTCGTTATCCGTGATGAGCCCGAGTTTGTGCGCATCGTCGAGGCGGCCGAGCCGGCCGGCGACGTGACGATCCAGAACAATGTGGTGATCAACAAAGTCATCGATGTCGATGTGATCGAGAAGGAGACGAACCAGGAGGTGACTGCCGTCAAGGTCAGCAAGACCGACGCGCCCGAACAGGCCGGCAAATTGGAAAACGATACGGTCACGGTCTTTGAAGGTGAGGTGAAAGCCGATGCCGATGCCAAACCGGCTAAGCTCAAAGACATCGAAGAGGTGAAGCAGGTTCAGGCTGGCCGCAAATCGAAGCCGACCGAAGGCGCAGCAACGACCGAACAGGCCGAACCGGAAAAGACCGCCAAGCCTGAGAAGCCGACGACCGAGGAGCAGCCCGCCGCCGGGCAGCAGCAGGCCGAACCCGAGCAGGCAGCCAAGCCTGAGAAGTCGAAGGCCAAGGAGCAACCCGCCACGGAACAGCAGCAGGCTGAGCCCGAACAGACGGCCAAGCCTGAGAAGCAGAAGACCAAGAAGCAGCCCGCCGCGGAACAGCAGCAGGCCGAGCCGGAACAGGCGGCCAAGCCTGAGAAGCAGAAGACCAAGAAGCAGCCCGCCGCGGAACAGCAGCAGGCCGAGCCGGAGCAGGCGGCCAAGCCTGAGAAGCCGAAGACCAAGAAGCAGCCCGCCGCCGAGCAGCAGGCCGAGCCCGAGCAGGCGGCCAAGCCTGAAAAGCAGAAGGCCAAGGAGCAGCCCGCCGAGCAGCAGCAAGCCGAGCCGGAACAGGCGGCCAAGCCTGAAAAGCAGAAGGCCAAGGAGCAGCCCGCCGAGCAGCAGCAAGCCGAGCCGGAACAGGCGGCCAAGCCACAGAAGCAGAAAAACAAGGCGTGCGATCCGCAGACTGAGAGCTGCTAGCCGTACGGGTAGACTGCGGCACCGCGATTATTCGATCGCGGTGCTCGCTGAGCGACCATTCTCCCCTTGCCATCCCGACATCCTTCGTCCTAATCTCCCCCTGAGAAAACCTTTTCCCAATCCGCCTCGCGCCCGCTGACCTCATCAACCAGCAAGCCGCCGGACCATAAGAGAAAAGCTTTTCTCAACCGGGAGGATCGATTCCAAATCATGGCGTCCGACGTCCAGCCAACGCCCGCCAAGCAGCCCGTCACGCTTCGTGAGGTGGCAGCCATTGCCGGCGTCAGCGTTGCCACGGCGTCAAAAGCGCTGAACGGGCAGGGGCGGATGACGGCCGAGACGCGGGCCCGCATTCGCGAGACGGCGCAGCGGCTTGGCTTTCGCCCGAACAGCCTGGCGCAGAGCCTGTTGCGGCGGCGCTCTTTTACCGTCGGGCTGTTGACCAACGACACCTATGGCCGCTTTTCCCTGCCGCTGATGGCCGGCGTTTCCGACGCGCTGGTCGATGCCGGCGTCTCGGTGTTCCTATGCAATGTCGAGGACGACCCGCGCCTTGCCCAGCTGCATGTCGATGCCATGCTCGACAAGCGCGTCGACGGCATCATCGCCACCGGCAAGCGCATCGACCGCCATCTGCCGGTCGACCTCGCCAATCTCGGCATTCCGGCGATCTATGCCTTCACCGAGCCCGATCCCAACGCCATCGCTTTTGTCTCTGACGATGCCGGCGGGGCGCGGCTGGCGGTCGAGCATTTTTGCCGGCTCGGGCGGCGGCGCATTGCCCATGTCACTGGGCCGGCGAGCTTTGCCGTGGTGCATGCCCGCGCCGAGGCCTATCGCGCGGTGCTGGCCGAGAACGGCCTGCCGGTCATGGAGCCGCTGCTTGGCCCGTGGTCGGAAGCCTGGGGGCATGAGGCGGTCAAGACGCTGTTCGACCGCGAGGGGTTCGACGGCACGCGCGAAAAACCCGACGCCGTCTTTTGCGGCAACGACCAGATCGCGCGCGGCGTCATCGACGCTTTGCGCGAGCGCGATATTTGCGTGCCGGACGAGGTCGGCGTCATCGGCTTCGACAATTGGCAGATCGTCGCCGAGGCAACCCGCCCGCCGCTGACCTCCGTCGACATGAACCTCGCCGCGCTCGGGCGCGAGGCCGGCCTTGCCTTGCTTTCGCTCGTCGGCGGCGAACCCGCTCTGCCGGGCATCAGAAAACTGCCGTGCCGGCTGGTGGTGCGTCAGTCATGCGGCCGTCCGCCGGACGGCTGAACGAAACTGGCCGTGTCGATTGTCACCCGCTTGGGGGGGCGCGGCTAAATTAAGACGCTAAATTAAACCATGTGGAGGAGAAGCATGAGAACCACCATTACCGGGCTCGCCATCGCCGCGAGCATTTTCGGCACGCTGGCAACGGTCGGCTCGGCCGCCGCCGACACCGCCAACATCTGGGTTCGCGCCGACGGCTCGAACTTCATGCCGCGCATCGTCGATGCCTTCAACAAGGGCCATCAGAACCAGATCAAGCTCGACATCATCCCCAACGCCGAAATCATCCCGAAATACGGTGCGGCCGCCGCCGGCGGCACGGCGCCCGATGCGCTGTCGCTCGACCTGATCTACACGCCGTCCTTCGCCGCCGCCGGCCAGCTGGAAGACATCACCGACTGGGCGAAATCGCTGCCCTATTTCGCCAGCCTGTCGCCGGCGCATGTCAAGACCGGCACCTATAAGGGCCGCATCTACGGGCTGCCGTTCTCGGCCGACTCCTCGGTGCTGATCTGGAACAAGAAGCTGTTCAAGCAGGCCGGCCTCGACCCGGAAAAGGGCCCGACAAACTGGGCCGAAATCGAAGCCGATGCCGAAAAGGTCAACGCGCTCGGCGGCGACATCAAGGGCTTCTACTTCTCCGGCAATTGCGGCGGCTGCAACATCTTCACCTTCACGCCGCTGATCTGGGCCTCGGGCGGCGACATCCTCACCGAGGACGGCTCCAAGGCGACGCTGGACACGCCGCAGATGCGCGGCGCCATCGACCTCTACCGTTCGATGGTCAAGAAGGACCTGGTGCCTTCAGGCGCGCAGACCGACACCGGCTCCAACTTCTTCGCCGCCTTCGCCACCGGCAATATCGGCATCTCGCCGTCCGGCGCCTTCGCCATCGGCGCGCTCAACACGCAATATCCCGACATCGACTACGGCATCACCTTCCTGCCCGGCAAGGACGGCGCCTGGTCGTCGTTTGCCGGCGGCGATAATTTCGTCGTCACCAAGGGCACCACCAAGGTCGCGGTGGTGAAGGAGTTCCTCGACTTCGCCTATTCGCTCGAGGGCCAGACGATCCTGGCGAAATACGGCAGCCTGCCGGTGCGCGGCGACATCGCCAATGAGGCGCTGAAAGACCTCGACCCGCGCTACAAGGTTGCCGCGGAGGCAATGTCCAAGGGGCGCACGCCCTATTCGGTGGTGTTCAACGATCTGATCAACTCCGCCAACGGTCCGTGGAACCAGATGATGAACGAGGTCTTCTTCGGCGAAGACGTCGACGGCGCCATCGCCAACGCGCAGGAGACCATGCAGTCGATCATCGATTCGGCGCCGCAGAAGTAAAGCGCCGGCGCTCCGGCCGCCCGCCTGTCTCCCTGGGCGGGTGGCCGGACATTGCATCGGAAGACCGCCCGCAACTCACCTTGGAAGGACCGATTGTTAATGTCGGCACCGCCCCTCATCCGCCTGCCGGCACCTTCTCCCCGTATAGTGACGGGGAGAAGGGGCTGGCCGCGACCCTGGCACCCTTTCTGCAACGCGGGATGTTGGCGAAATCCTTTGCGAAGGCACCCTTCTCCCCGTCACTATACGGGGAGAAGTGCCCGGCAGGGCGATGAGGGGCAGCGCAAACCAGACGCGATTGACTTGGGGCGGGAGACCGAAGATTTGCAACCATTCAACCGCAAGAACCGCGCATGACCACCATCACAGCAACCACCGCCACCCCGGCACGCGCATACAAACTGGTCGGCGCCGGCCGCCGGCAGTGGATCGGCCTGCTCTATGTCGCGCCGGCCGTCGCCCTGGTCGTCGTCTTCTTCATCGTGCCGCTTTGCATGACCGCCTGGATGTCGCTGCACAACTGGCCGCTGATGGGCGCGCACAGCTTTGTCGGGCTCGACAATTACTGGGCGATCCTGCGCGACACCCGCTTCTGGAACGCGCTGCGGTTCACCGGCTACTACACGGTGGTGGTGACGATCGCGATCTTCGCCGTCGCCTTTCCGCTGGCGCTGTTCATCGAAAGGCCGCGGCAGCTGACCGGCTTCTACCGCACGTCCTTCTTCATGCCGGCGGTCATCGGTTTTGCCTCGGCCAGCCTTTTGTGGTCATGGCTGCTCAACGTCGATTCCGGCCTGTTCAGCCCGGCCGCTTTCGAGCTTGGCCTGACCGAGAAGAAATTCAACCTGCTGGCGACCTTCCAGCCGGCCTTCTGGTCGATCATCGCCATGGTGGTGTGGAAGGTGGCGGGCTTCACCATGATCATCCTGATGACCGGCCTGCAGTCGATCCCGCCGGACCTGCAGGAGGCGGCGATGATCGACGGGGCAGGGCCACTCGCGCGGTTTCGCGCCATCACCCTGCCGCTGATGCGCCGCACGCTGGCGCTGGCGCTGATCCTGTCGGTGGCCGGCTCGATCCTCGCCTTCGACCAGTTCTACATCATCCTGCGCGGCGGCCCGCGCAACCAGACGCTGACCGCCGTCTACTGGATCTTCAACCAGTCCTTCGTGTCGTTCAAGCTCGGCTATGGCGCCGCACTTTCGATGGTCCTGCTGGTCATCCTGGTGGCGCTCAGCCTCATCCAGCTGCGGCTGCTGCGCCAGCCCGAGGGGGTCGACTGATGGCGCAGGCAAGGAGCCGCAAACGCCGCATCGGCATGCAGATTGCCGAGCACTCGACCGGCATCATCGCGTCCATTCTGTTCCTGGCGCCGATCGCCTGGACGGTGCTTTCGGCCTTCAAGCCGGCGCAGGAAGCGCGCCAGCCGCCGCTGCCGCCCTGGCCGACCAGCGGCATCTCGCTCGAGAACTACGCCACGCTCAACACCTTTGGTGACGGGCTGTGGCTGCCGGCCCAAAACAGCATCTACGTCTCGGTCATGACCGTGGTGCTGTCGGTGATCGTCAGCGTGCTCGCCGGCTACGGTTTCTCGCGCTTCCGTTTTCCGCTGAAGAACCTGCTCTTCGTCGTCATCCTGTCGACGATCATGATCCCGTTCCAGTCGATCCTGACGCCGATCTTCCTGGTGCTGACAAAAATCGGCCTGCACAACACGCTGACCGGGCTGGTCTGCGTCTACGTCACGCTGCAGCTGCCGTTCTCAATCTTCATGATGCGCAACGCCTTCGACGCGGTGCCGCGCGAGATCGAGGAGGCCGCGCGCATGGACGGCGCCAACAATGTCACCATGCTGTTGAGGGTCATGCTGCCGCTGGTCTGGCCGGGCATCGTCACCATTGCGCTGTTCGCTTTCCTCGGCGCCTGGAACGAGTTTCTGGCAGCACTCGTGCTGATGACAGACCAGTCCAAATTCACGCTGCCGATCATGATGACCGCACTCCAGTCCGGCCGCTTCGGCGCCATCGACTGGGGCGCGGTGCAGGCCGGCGTCACCGTGATGATGGTGCCGTGCCTGGTGCTCTTCCTGCTGCTGCAGCGCTTCTACATCCGCGGCCTGATGGCAGGGGCCGTGAAGTGACCACAAGAAATCGAACGGAGTAAGTTGATGACCGCATCGCAATCCGCCAGTCAGGGCGCCAAGCCGAAACTCGCATTCCGCCCGCTGCCGGTACCGCAGGTCGACGTGCGCGGCTTCTGGGGCGACCGTGTCGATGCCGTTGCCAGCAAGACCGCCGGCATCCTCTACGACCGATGCGTCGAGGCGCGCATGCTCGAGCAGATCGATCCCGACCGGCCGTCGCCCGGCGTCGTCATTCCGTTCCACTCACCCTCGCCGGACGAGGCGGCCACCGCCGGCAACGAATTCACCGGATCGACGGTGACCACCCAGATGTTCTGGGACTCGGACTGGGGCAAGACCATCGAGACCGCCGCCTATTCGCTCTACCGCCGCCGCAACGAGGAGCTGGAGAAGAAGATCGACGCCGTCATCGACATGTATGGCAGGCTGCAGCAGCCCGACGGCTATCTGTCGAGCTGGTACCAGCGCATCCAGCCGGGCCTGCGCTGGACCAACCTGCGCGACTGCCATGAGCTCTATTGCGCCGGCCATCTGATCGAGGGCGCCGTCGCCTATTACCAGGCCACGGGCAAGCGCAAGCTGCTCGACATCATGTGCCGCTATGCCGACCATATCGCCGAGACGTTCGGTCCCGAGCCCGGCAAGAAGAAGGGCTATTGCGGCCACGAGGAGATCGAACTGGCGCTGGTCAAGCTGGCGCGGGTGACGGGCGAGCGCAAATACATGGAGCTTGCCAAATACTTCATCGATCAGCGCGGCCAGCAGCCGCATTATTTCGACGAGGAGGCGCGCGCCCGCGGCGCCGACCCGAAGGCCTATCACTTCAAGACCTACGAATACAACCAGTCGCACAAGCCCGTTCGCGAGCAGGACAAGGTCGTCGGCCATGCGGTGCGGGCGATGTACCTCTATTCGGGCATGGCCGACATCGCCACCGAATATGGCGACGACACGCTGCGGGTGGCGCTCGACCGGCTGTGGGACGATCTCATGACCAAGAACCTTTACGTGACTGGCGGTCTCGGGCCATCGTCGCACAATGAGGGTTTCACTGCCGATTACGACCTGCCCAACGACACCGCCTATGCCGAGACCTGCGCTTCGGTCGGCCTGGTGTTCTGGGCAAGCCGCATGCTCGGCATGGGTCCCAATGCGCGCTACGCCGACATCATGGAGCGGGCCCTCTACAACGGCTCGATCTCGGGCCTGTCGCTCGATGGCTCGCTGTTCTTCTACGAAAATCCGCTCGAAAGCCGCGGCGCCCACCACCGCTGGAAATGGCACCGCTGCCCGTGCTGCCCGCCCAATGTCGGGCGCATGGTCGCCTCGATCGGCAGCTATTTCTACGGCCTGTCGGACACAGCACTTGCCGTCCACCTCTATGGAAACGGCACGGCTCGTTTCGATATCGCCGGGACGCAAATAGAGCTCACCCAGACCAGCAATTATCCCTGGGACGGCGCGGTCTCGATCTCCGTCGAACCCGAGTCGCCGACCGCGTTCACCTTGCACCTGCGCCTGCCGGCCTGGTGCCGCAAGGCGGCGCTTAAGGTCAACGGCGCCGATATCGATTTGGATGCTGTCACCAGTGACGGCTATGCCGCGATCCGCCGCGAATGGCGCAAAGGCGACCGCGTCGAGCTCGATCTCGAAATGGCCGTCGACCGCCTCTACGCCAATCCGCAGGTGCGGCAGGATATTGGCCGCGTCGCACTGGCACGCGGTCCGCTGATCTATTGCGTCGAGGAGACCGACAATTCCAGCCAGCTGCACCGCATCGCCCTGCCGCGAACGGCCGACATCGAGACACACAAACAGCCGAACCTTTTGGGCGGCGTCGTCACGCTTTCCGCGATTGCCAAAAAGGAGGCTTTCGAAAACTGGGAAGAGGGGCTCTACCGCACCGAACCGCCGGCGGTCGAGGAAGCGAAAGTCACCGCCGTGCCGTACTTCGCCTGGGACAACCGCGATCCCGGCGAGATGCTGGTCTGGCTCAGGGACGAATAAAGCCCGACGGCGGCGCCCGGCCGATCTCCTCGGCCACAAGTTCCTGCAGCTGCCAGAGATTGCGGTCGCGGATGCCGCAGGCGTCGAGATGGCGAATGGTCTCGAACAGATATTCGGCGCCCGAACCCCAATGGCCGACGGCCGTGGCCAGGGTCGCCGCTATCGCTCGCTTTTCGAGCTTGCCGGCATAACGCGGATTGGCGGGATCGACAACGAAACCAAGCGCTTGGCGCATGCCGTCGCCCGTCCTGACCTGCAGCCAGCGCGGCACGTTGACGGCCGGCAGGATGGTCATCTCGCGGCGCAGCAGCGCTTCGAGATTGGCCGCCACTGGCTCGGCGATCTCGAACACCATCCCCTGGCATTGGCCGCCGCGGTCGAGCGCCATCATCAGGCCGGGCTGCTCCACCGTGCCCCTGAAGCGCTGCACCGTAAAACAGAACGAACGGTGCCAGCCCGTCGCTACGGCCCGTTCGCCACCCTTGACCTCGCCGGCCGGCTTCCACAGCAGTGAACCATAGGCGAACAGCTTCACCGGCCCGGCCGGCGCGCCGGCCAGCACCTCGTCGCGAATGCGCGCGTAATCGGCATCGGTCATGTAGACCATGCCCGGCGTCGGCCCGGCGTCCTCGACCGCCCGCAAGGTGCGGGCGACCAGCGCCTCGGTCAGCGCCATCGGTGACTTGCGCAGCGGCGACTGACGCCGCGATGCGGCGGAAATGACCTTGCTCATCCTCACACTCTCAGCTTTGCCGCCATGTTGCCGAAGGCTGGAGGATTCTCAAGGGCCGAGTACGCGGGCGCGGCATCAGGGTTCAAAATTGTCGTGTACAACAGCTTGACGGAATCGCACAAAATACCCGGCGGACTTTTGCGCGTCGAATTCCAGCCACGGCACCGCATCGCTCTGCCGCGAACGGCTGAGATCGAGGCACACAAGCAGCGAACCGTCTGGGCGGCGGCGTCACGCTTTCGGCGATTGCCAAAAGGAGACTTTCGAAAACTGGAAAGGGGCTCTACCGCACCGAACCGCCGGCGGTCGAGGAAGTGAAAGTCGGCGCCGTGCCGCATTTCGCCTGGCACAACCGCGACCCCGGCGAGATGCTGGTCTGGCTCAGAAGCGCCGGATAGCGGTATCGCCAATTTGAGCCGCGTGAACGCCTTGAATTCGCCGGGGCGCGCGTCATCTAGCTTTGAGTGGCGCCTGCCATTTGAACGGGTGGAGGCAGATTTTGGCGCTCGAAGCTGTCGCGCGTCCGAACGCCGGTGGCCGCTTTGTTGCGGTAGCCGTCGTCGCGGTGCCGTTGGCTTTCGTCGTCAGTGGGCTGGCCATTCGCTATGCCGCATTTGCTTCGGTTTCGGCAGAACCCGGCTTCGCGGCCTATGCCCAGGCGCTCTGCCGCTGGGATTGCGCGTGGTATGTCGGCATTTCCGAACACGGCTATGAGCGCTTTCCCATTCCAGGCCAGAGCAATGTCGGACGCTGGGGCTTTTTCCCGCTCTATCCGATGCTGGTGGCGGCAATCCGGTCTGTTTTCCGCTTTCCGACGATACTCGTCGCGTCGATCACATCGATTGCGTGCAGCTATGCCGCCTGTCTGGTGGCGTGGCCACTGCTCGAGAAGAACATGCGCGCTTATGTTCTGTATTGCGCCTTCCTGCTCAGCGGCCCGTTCTCCTATCACTTCACGACTTTCCTGACCGAACCTCTTTTCGTACTCCTGACTTCGTGCGTTTTTCTGGCGTTCAAACGCTCCAGCTATCTGGCTGCGGGACTGTCATCCGCTCTCCTGTCGGCAACCAGGCTCGTCGGGGTGCTCGTTGTATTCGCGACCGTCATTCAGATGTTCACGGATTACCGCGCAAAGGGCGGATCGACGCTGTCGTTCCCGCGTTGGCTGCTTGGCCGACCGGATCTGCTGGTCGCCATCTTCATCTCGCCAGCCGGCCTATTCGCCTACATCCTGTTTCTCTATCTGACCGTCGGCGACGGCTTTGCCTTCCTGCACGTGCAGCGCGCGTTTGGACGGGTGCCGGGCAATCCGCTCGCCTTTATATGGGACGGGTTTTCGGCCGTTCCGACAACTGGATGGCTGCCCACGGCGCCGCAATGGAGCGCGCTCGCCGCACTCATCGGACTGGCGCTATCGGCGGTTCTGGCGGTTCGCAGGCAATATGGCGCCGCGTTGTTCTGCGCCTGCTGCATCATCCTGCCGCTGATCACGAACCTGGCCTCGATGGTCAGATACGTCGTTGGGCTTGCACCTCTGACAATATTGCTGGCCATGCTGTCGTCGGCGTCGAAGCTGACTTTTCTTGCGGCTCTGGCTCTCTTCCTGGGCGCCTGTTATTTCATGACCGTGGCATGGATCGGAGGCTATCTTGCCCTGGTCTGACATTTCGGGCCGGTATCTGCGCGGGGCCAGGCTTGCCAGCTACGCGCTGGCGGCGGTTCTGGCGGGAACGGAAATCGTCATTCTTGCGCTTGCTCTCAATCCGAATGTCAACGCCGATTATCGCGCCTATTACATTGACCGGACGACGACCTGCCTCAATCGCGATGCGGTCGGCAGCTATACCCTAGGCGAGACGGTGTCGTTCCGGTCCGACGGAGCCAAAAAGGCAGCCGGCATGAGGGTCTGCGGCTGGTCGGGACCCGTTGCCGACGGCACCCATTCCCTAGGCGAGACCTCGCGGCTTCGGCTGAAGATACCGCCGCTCCACGACAGTGTGACGGCCACGCTGCAAATGGCCGCCGCCATTCGCCCGCCGCAGGTCACGCAGCGGATTATTATTTCGGTGAATGGCGTTCGGGTGCATGCGGTGACGCTGTCCGGCAAAGAGCCGCGAACGGTCTCGTTCGTCATTCCAACGGCGGCCCTCGCCGAGGCCAGGATACTCGATGTCGCCTTCGACTACCTCGACGGCATTCCGCCAAGTTCGGCCGCCAGCAACATCTACAAGCGCGCCATCAAATTGTTGTCGTTCCGGCTCGATCCTGTTGAGCCGGGTTAGGGCGGGCGATCACGTTGCTGGCCGGGTCTTCGCTGCGCAAAAACCCACCGGTCGAGCATGAGAAGATTGACCGCTGGAACAAGCAAGCATGTAACCAGAATGGCGATGATCGGCGGCAGGCCGAGTTTGGCCGTCAAAACCGCCGGCGCCGCGTAGGCAACGGCGAAGCCTGTCGCCGTCAGCAAGAAAAAACGCGGAGCTTCCGATCGATGCGATCCGCTCGACGCGAAAGTCACGAACTTATGCGCGAGATAAGAAAACAGGGCGGCTGCGGTGTAAGCCGCGAGCGAGGCACCGACCGGCGAGAGGCCGAACCGTTGCCATTTTACCAAAGCGGCGGCCATCACTGCATAAAGGATCGTTGCGGCGATGCCGACCGACCCGAAGCGCGCCAGCACCCTCAGCCCGGCGTCGCCGGTTGAACGGCGCTCAGACACGCGCACTACACGCATACTGCGCTCCAAGCGGCAAAGGCGCGAATACCCGCTCGACCCTTCTGGCCAAGGGCCTTGCCGATGGCAGCAGCAGGAAATGCTCGGAGCGGATGTCCCGGAAGCCTGTTTCCTGAAAAACGGACCTCGCTTTGGCGGCGTTGAGCAGAACCGCGTCGTGCGATCCGCTCGACGCGAAAGTCACGAACTTATGCGCGAGATAAGAAAACAGGGCGGCTGCGGTGTAAGCCGCGAGCGAGGCACCGACCGGCGAGAGGCCGAACCGTTGCCATTTTACCAAAGCGGCGGCCATCACTGCATAAAGGATCGTTGCGGCGATGCCGACCGACCCGAAGCGCGCCAGCACCCTCAGCCCGGCGTCGCCGGTTGAACGGCGCTCAGACACGCGCACTACACGCATACTGCGCTCCAAGCGGCAAAGGCGCGAATACCCGCTCGACCCTTCTGGCCAAGGGCCTTGCCGATGGCAGCAGCAGGAAATGCTCGGAGCGGATGTCCCGGAAGCCTGTTTCCTGAAAAACGGACCTCGCTTTGGCGGCGTTGAGCAGAACCGCGTCGTGATCGAACGGACACCGGAACACAGCAAGGCGCGTCAGTGGATTGTAGGGATTGTGCTCGATAATGCAGGCGACGCCGCCCGGCCGTACGACGCGCCGCATTTCCAGGAAGAAATCGAGCCAGGAGGAGGGCGGAACGTGATGGACGACGCAACTGGCGAAAGCCAGATCGAACGTGCCGTCCTCGTAAGGCAGCCCCTGAGTGCTGCAGGTCCTGTAGGCCACGCGCGGATTGTGTTGGCTGGCGTGCAAAATCGATTCTTGCGAGACATCGCAACCATCGACGCTGTCGAAAGCACCGTCGAGGTAGGGGTGGAGCGAACCGACGCCGCAGCCGACATCCAGCGCCCTTACAGCCGACCCACCCTGCCGAAGCTTTCGCTCGAAGACCAGACGCCGCAGCAGATCCGCCTTGGCGACAAGGAAGAAGTCGTGGCTGAGTCCGGAAAACCGGATGGACCCTTCGACCGCCTCGCCATAGTTGGATTTATAGCTGTCGAAGAGTTCGGCCATTGGCGGGGACTCCACTCCTGGGTTTGTGAAACGATCGGCGGCGCTCACCGGAGGCGGCACGCATCGACTCGTCGAAGCCGGTGAGCCGATCGATGACATAAAGCGGGCGGCGTTTCACCTCGGCGTGGATGCTGCCGACGTAGAGTCCGACCACGCCGGTCATGAAAAGGTTGATCCCGCACAGGAGCGACACGATCACCACCGTGGATGTCCACCCGGCAATGATCCCGGTTTCAAAAAACCAGGCAAAGATGGCGTAGGCGCCAAAGACCCCCGCAAGCGCGGAAATGACCAACCCGCCCCAGAGCGCCAGGCGCAACGGCTTCTCGGAGAAACTGACGATGCCGTGAACCGCAAGGTGCATCATCTTCCAGAACGGGTATTTGGTCTGGCCCAGGGTTCGTGCGTGGCGCTCAAATGGCACGGCCGTCTGCTTGAACCCCATCCAGCCGAACATGCCCCTGACGAAGCGGTCATGTTCGGGCATACGCTTGAAGGTTTCCAGCGCCTTGCGACCGACTAGGCGGAAGTCGCCGACGTCGCGCGGAATATCGACCGACGTCATTTTCTCCAGCAGGCGATAGAAAAGACTTGCCGTAAAGCGCTTGAACCAGGATTCGCCCTCGCGCTTGACCCGGCGGGCGTAGACGATCTCGAAGCCTTCCTTCCACTTAGCCACCAGATCGAGAACGACTTCCGGCGGATCCTGCAGGTCCGCATCCATGACGATGACGGCATCGCCCGCAGCGGCGTCCATGCCGGCGGTAATCGCCACCTGGTGGCCGAAATTGCGGGACAATTCGATCAGCCGAAAGCGCGGCTCGGCGGCGACCACTTTTTGAAGGTATTCGACGCTTCCATCGCGGCTTCCGTCATCGACGAAGATGGCCTCCGTTTCGCCGTCCAGCCGGCCGATAAGCGAACTGATCCGCTCGATCAGCCGAGGCAGCACCTGTTCTTCATTGTATACGGGCAGGACCAGCGAGTAGCGCGGCGGTGACCTGTTCACCGTTATTCCCGGGCCTTGGACCACAGACTCTCGCATGCGGTTGAAAATGGAACGCAAGCTACAAAGTTCCAAAGGCAATTAAGAAACTGCTAATTTATCTAGTTCTTAAGGGGATACCGGTCCTCGAGGAGGACTGAAGGGTGTCGTGGTGACGTCGGACGTCCGCATCGAAGCGTGAAATTGTCGGTAGGCTGCCGGCGCGATCGGCCTGGCGAGAAGCAGTCGCTGAGGCATAACCCGTTGACCGCATTGCCTGCTCCCGGACTTGCCTGTTGAAGCAGCGCTACGGGTGACCTGAGCGTGCGGGCCGACCGCTTCGACGCATGTCAGACATGGCTCATGGAACATGGTCGCCGAGCCCGGCCGAGTATCGCGCTTGTAGGCCGCCGAGCGTCCTGACCGGCAACCTATCGTACCGGCCGGGCCTTAGCCGGCCCGGCCGGTACGATACAACACTTGCTGGCCAGACGAGGGCGGCCGTCAAGCGGCCGGCCGGATGTTTTGGTTCACCCGGAAGAGGTTGTTCGGGTCGTATTTCTTCTTCAGCGAGGCCAGGCGCTCGTAGTTATCGCCATAAGCCGCCTTGAGCCTTCCCTCGCCCTCGTCATCCATCATGAAGTTCAGGTAGGCGCCACCCAGATCGAACGGATGCACGGCCTCCCAGTAGGCCTTGGTCCAGCGCGTCACCGGCCCCGCTTTCTGTGGGTCCGGATCGATCCCAGCGATGACCATCGACCAGGTCGCATCACGGTAATTCCACGGTGTTTCGTCTTTGCCGACGCGATGGACAGCGCCGTCGATCGGATAGAGATGCATGAGCGATAGCTCGCTCGGTGTTTTCGCCGCCTGCTTGAGATGAGCGTCGATCGCCTCGTCGGACAGCGTCTTGACGAAATCGCCCCGCCAATACCACTGCATCCCCTTCGGATAGAGCCCATCGAACATGCTCTGCACCGCGGGATAGGGCATCATTCCCATCCAATTGAACCAGGGCGCAGGCAGCGCATCGAGTAGCGGAGCCACCGCCTCTCTGCCCTTTTCCTCCGGGCCGTTGTAGCAACACATCAGCAGACACATCCGCTTTCCCCAAAACTCTTCCGGGAACGGTGCGCTCGACAGGATCGTCTTGAGCCCGAGGAAGATCCCGAGTTCCTCGGGCGCGCGCGGCAGGAACTCGCGATAATGCTGCATGATGGTGCGGGCCTGGCGCTGATCCCATGCGATCGGCCCCGCAAAGACCATGCTGACCTGGTGGAGCTTGAACACAAAGCTGGTGACGACGCCGAAATTGCCGCCGCCGCCGCGAAGCGCCCAGAACAGGCTAGGGTTCCGCTCCTTGCTGGCGGTGACGAAGCTGCCGTCGGCAAGCACGACATCGGCCTCGACCAGATTGTCGATGGTCAGGCCATATTTGCGCGTCAGATAGCCATGGCCGCCGCTCAGCGTCAGTCCGGCGACCCCGGTGGTCGAGATGATGCCCGCCGGTACGGCCAGGCCAAAGGCATGGGTTGCGTGGTCGAGGTCGCCCTGAGTGCAGCCCGGACCCACCCGCGCCGTACGGGCATCCGGATCGACACGCACGCCGTTCATCGCCGACAGGTCGATCACCAGACCGTCGTCGCAACTCCCCAATCCTGGTCCGTTATGGCCGCCGCCACGTACCGCAACCAGCAAATTGTTGTCGCGGCCGAAATTCACCGCTGTGATCACGTCGGCCACGTCCACACAGCGGGCGATGATCAGCGGCCGCTTGTCGATCATGCCGTTGTAGAGCTTGCGGGCCTCATCATAGCGGGCGTCGCCGGTCCGGATGACTTCGCCCCGCAGGCTTGCTGCGAATTTGGTGATGTCTTCATCGTGCATGACATTCCTCCCTGTTATTGGACCTGTCGGCCGGTCGATGAAACGCTAATCCCGTCCGCTGTTCCCGCAAATGTCACATCGTCCATTTCTGTTGCCCGATCGTTCAGAGTGGGATTAGACCGGATGGGTAGTTGCTCGGGCGGCTGTATTGCCGGATAGTTCGAGATGCCTGGCCGAAAAACTCGTTGTCAAAGGGAGTAGCCGATCGTTTCCGGAGGTGTAGTGCATGGATGTCCTTTCCGATGTGCTCCGAGCCGTTCGCCTCACCGGTGCGATCTATTTCGACGTCGACGCCAGCTCTCCCTGGGTCGGCGAGTCGCCGGGCACGGCCGACATTGCCGCCGCCATCATGCCGGAGGCAGAGCACATCATTTCTTTTCATGCCGTGATGTCGGGCTCGTGCTGGGCCGCGCTGGCAGACGATTCGGTGCCCCCGGTGCTCGTGAACGCCGGTGATGTCGTTGTCTTCCCCGGTGGTGTTCCGAACGTCTTGAGCTCTTCGCCCGGAGCGCGGGGCGAACCCAATATGGCGATGTATTATCGGCCGATTGACGAGAGCCTGCCGTTCGCGGTGATCCATGGTGGCGGGGGAGACGAGCGGACCCGGTTCATTTGCGGGTATCTTGGCTGCGATGCACGTCCCTTCAATCCTCTCCTCGCTGCATTGCCGGCCATCCTGTGTGCCCGCAAGCCCGCCGATGGAAGCAGCTGGGTTATCGACCTGTTTCGGCTGGCGCTGGCCGAAGGTGGCAGTGGGCGGGCGGGCGGTGAAACGATCCTCGCCAAGCTGAGCGAGCTGATGTTTGTCGAGATCATCCGCCGCCATCTTGAGACCCTCCCCGGCGATTCGCGCGGCTGGCTGTCAGGCCTACGGGATCCACATGTCGGCGAGGCGCTCCGGCTCATCCACGCTCGCCCCAGGGAGGAATGGACATTGGACCGGCTCGCCCGCGAAGTAGGGCTCTCGCGCACGGCGTTTGCGAGCCGCTTTACCCACTATGTCGAGGTCTCGCCGATGCACTATCTTGCTCGCTGGCGTCTGCAACTGGCGGGACGTTTGCTCGAACGGCCCGAAATGAGCATCGCGCAAGCGGGTGCCGACGTCGGCTACGAGTCGGAAGCCGCCTTCAATCGCGCCTTCAAAAAGTTCGTCGGCATTCCACCTGGCACCTGGCGAAAGGGACGGTCGGCGTTGCTCGAGGCTCAAAGATTGCCCGCTGGCGTCGTGCAATAGGAAAGAACTGGCCGGGCGTTGACGCTGCGGTCTGCGTGCCGCGTCCCAATGCTCGAAAGCCCCCTGGCACAAAGCGGTCGACGATGACCGGCCGCCTCGGCGCGCTAGGGCGAGGCGTTTCAGGCTTCGCGCCTCAATCCTTCGCGCGCTCGACATACGCGCCATCCGCCGTCATCACCACCACGCGGGTGCCGGCGCTGATGTGTGGTGGCACCAGGGTACGCACGCCGTTGGACAGCGTTGCCGGCTTATAGGACGAGGACGCCGTCTGGCCCTTGGTCACCGGCTCGGTCTCGACCACCTCGAAAGTGGCGCGCTGCGGCAGTACCAGCGAGATGGCGATGCTGTTGTATTGCGAGATCTGCACCGGCATGCCTTCCACCAGGTAGGGCGCCATGTCGCCGACCACGCTCTCCGGCACCGCCACCTGGTCGTAGCTCTCCGGGTTCATGAAATGAAAGCCTTCGCCGTCCTGGTAGAGGAAAGTGTGCTCGCGCTCCTCGACATAGGCGCGCTCGACCTGCTCGGTGGTGCGGTAACGCTCGGAAACTTTAACCCCGTCGGAGATACGCCGCATGTCGAGCTGGGTGACCGGCGTACCCTTGCCAGGATGAATGTTTTCGGCAAAGAGGATCACATAAAGCTTGCCGTCCTTTTCGACGACGTTGCCTTTGCGTAAGGAGCTGGCGATGACCTTCACGGGTTTCCATCCTGATAAAATTTGTTGGCGCAAATCGGCTGGAGAGGCCGTTGGGTGCGGCCTAGCGCATCTTGGCCGCAATCGCCAGCCCTCTGTGCAATTCGCCTGAAGCCGATGACCGCCGCTTCGCCATGGTGGACGCCGCATGTCCATGCCGATCGCCGGCCGCGGCTGATCCTGCGCAACGCCATTGCCGCCGGCATGCGCGACTGGTTCGCCCGCCGTGACTTCGTGGAGGTGGAGACATCGGCCCTGCAGATCTCGCCCGGCAATGAAGCGCATCTGTCGGCCTTTGCCACCGAGGCGATCGGGCCGGACGGGCAGCGCCAGCCGCTCTACCTCCACACTTCGCCGGAATTCGCCTGCAAGAAGCTGCTTGCCGCCGGCGAGGAGCGCATCTTCAGCCTCGCTGCTGTGTGGCGCAACCGTGAGCGCGGCCCCTTGCACCATCCGGAGTTCACCATGCTCGAATGGTACCGCGTCGGCGAGGCCTATGAGAGCCTGATGCGCGATTGCGCCGAGCTCGTCGCGCTGGCGGCCGAACGGGCGGGCGCAAAGCGTTTTAGCTTCCGCGGCCGCGAGGCCGACCCGTTCGCCGAGCCGGAACGGTTGAGCGTCGCCGAAGCCTTCATGCGCCATGCCGGCATCGATCTGCTGGCGACTGTGGCAGCCGATGGCAGCACCGACCGCGCGGGGTTGCATGCCGCCCTGGTCCAGGCCGGATTGCGGACCGCGCCCGACGACAATTGGGCCGACCTGTTCAGCCGGGTGATGGTCGAAAAAATCGAACCGGCGCTGGGGCAGGGGCGCGCCACCATTCTTTTCGGATATCCGATCTCGGAGGCGGCATTGGCCAGGCCGAGCGCCGACGATCCACGCACCGCCGAGCGTTTTGAGCTTTATTGCTGCGGCGTCGAGCTTGCCAACGCCTTTGGCGAGTTGATCGATCCGGCCGAGCAGCGCCGGCGCTTTGCCGCCGAAATGGACGAAAAGCAGCGTGTCTATGGCGAACGCTATCCGATCGACGAGGATTTCCTCGCCGCCCTCGCCATCACGCCGCAAGCGAGCGGCGCAGCGCTCGGCTTCGACCGGCTGGTGATGCTCGCCACCGGCGCGCTCAGGATCGACGACGTGATCTGGACGCCGGTGGCCGCTTCCTGAGGGATTGTCGATCTCGCCATTGCCGCTCACCTGCCTGACACTGGCAGCCCTGTTCAGGCGCTTGATGCCCCCGCTTTGCGCCTTCTCCCATTGCAGAAGCTGCATCGGGACAATAGATGGTGCAGCAGCGGCTGCCCTTCAGCCGGCCGGAAATAACAGGATTATGCGCATGACCGATACGCTCGACGCAGCGAAACTGACCGACCGCGTCGCGGCCCTGGTCGAGGCTGCCAAACGGGCCGGCGCCGATGCCGCCGATGCGGTTGCAGTACGCGGCCGCTCAACCGGTGTGTCGGTGCGGCTTGGCAAGGTCGAAGGCACAGAGGCGTCCGAGAGCGAGGACGTCTCGTTGCGCGTCTTCGTCGGCAGACGGGTGGCGAGCGTTTCGGCAACGGCGGCATCCGACCCCAATATGCTGGCTGAGCGCGCCGTCGCCATGGCCAAAGTGTCGCCCGAAGATCCCTATCAGGGTCTCGCCGATCCGGCCTTGCTGGTCAAAAAGCCGCGCGATCTCGATCTGTTCGACGCCACCGAGGTATCGGCGGACCAGTTGAAGGAAGCAGCCCTTGCCGCCGAGGCGGCGGCGCTTGCCGTCAAGGGCGTCACCAATTCGGCCGGCAGCGGCGCCAGCGCCGGGCTCGGCGGCCTTGTGCTCGCCACTTCGCATGGGTTTGTCGGCCATTATGTCGCGTCGCGCTTTTCGCGCTCGACCAGCGTCATCGCCGGCGAGGGCACCGGCATGGAGCGCGATTACGAATTCTCCTCGCGCCAGCATTTTTCCGATCTCGACGCGCCGGAAGACATCGGCCGCAAGGCCGGTGAGCGCGCCGTACGCCGCATTGGCGCGCGCAAGGCGGCGACCGGGCCGGTCGACGTGGTGTTCGATCCGCGCGTCGCGCGCGGCATTGCCGGCCATCTCGCCGGTGCCATCAATGGCGCCGCGGTGGCGCGCAAGACCAGCTTTCTGCGCGACATGATGGGCAAGAAGGTGGCTTCGGCCGCAATCACCGTCACCGACGAGCCGCTCCGGCGCCGCGGCCAGGCCTCGCGCCCCTTCGACGGCGAAGGCGTCGAGGGCGAGAAATTGTTCATGGTCGACAAGGGCGTGCTCAACCACTGGTTCCTGTCGACCTCGGCGGCGCGGGAACTCGGCCTCGTCACCAATGGGCGCGGCTCGCGCAGCGGCTCGTCGGTCTCGCCATCGTCGACCAATCTCGCCATCGAGCCCGGGGAAAACACGCCGGAAGAGCTGATCAAGTCGCTCGAGACCGGCTTCTACGTCACCGAAGTGTTCGGCCAGGGGGTCGACATGGTGACGGGCGAATATAGCCGCGGCGCTTCCGGCTTCTGGATCGAGAATGGCGAGCTGGCCTATCCCGTTGCCGAGGTGACCATCGCCTCCAATTTGAAGACGATGTTCCTCAACATGGTTCCGGCGAGCGATCTCGACCGCAATTTCGGCACTGCCGCGCCCACGCTTTTGATCGAAGGGATGACCCTTGCCGGAGCTTGATCCGGCCGTCTCGGCCGGCGCTACTGAAGACCTGCAGCTGCTGCGCGACGCTGCCCGCGAGGCGGGGCTCATCGCCATGCAGTACTTCAACAACAATCCGCAAGTATGGATGAAGGGCGGCACCTCGCCGGTCAGCGAAGCTGATCACGCCGCCGACAAATATCTGCGTGAGACCTTGCTGGCGGCCCGGCCGGACTATGGCTGGTTGTCGGAGGAAACCGTCGACGACCCGGTAAGGCTTATCGCGCGCCGCACCTTCGTCGTCGATCCGATCGACGGCACGCGCGGCTTCCTCGAGGGCCTGCCCACATGGTGCGTCAGCGTCGCGGTGGTCGAGAACGGCCGCACGCTTGCCGGCGTGCTCGACTGCCCGGCGAAGCGCGAAATCTATTGGGCGCTGCCGGGCGAGGGCGCATTCCTGAATGGCAAGCGCATCGGCGTGCGTCCGCCGTCGGAAACGGCCGAAATCGCCGGACCGAAGGCGATGATCGACCTGATGCCAGCGAAATGGCACAAACGGCTGAAGCGCGTGCCCTATATTCCTTCGCTCGCCTACAGGTTGGCGATGATCGCCGGCGGCCAGCTCGATGCCACCTTCGTCAAGGCCAACGCGCATGACTGGGACATCGCCGCGGCCGACCTCATCCTGCGCGAGGCAGGCGGCGCCGTGCTCGATCGGCACGGCCGCGCGCCGCTCTATGCCGGCGAAGTGATCCGCCACGGCGCGCTTGCCGCCGGCAGCGGCGAACTCCTCGCTGTGCTCGCCGGCGTCATCGCCGGGCTGGACCATTGAACGTTATCAATGGTTCCAAAGTCGGCGGCTTTGGTCTAGACCTGTCCCAAACTCACGATATGTGAAGGATCGACATGGCCGCTGAAGACGGAAAGAAACAGCTATTGCACCTGGTGTTCGGCGGCGAACTCAAGAAGCTGGGCGGCACCGAATTCCGCGACCTCGACGCGCTCGACATCGTCGGCATCTATCCGGATTACCAATCGGCGCACGCCATCTGGAAGGCCAAGGCACAAGCCAGCGTCGACAATGCCCATATGCGCTATTTCGTCGTTCACCTGCACCGCCTGCTCGACCCCGAAAACAAGGCTGCCGGTTGACATCGATGAACCATGAAGCGGTCAAGCGATCAGCCCCGCGGTCGGCGGTCAGACGTCGCAAGCCGAAGACGTTCTGGCGCAAGATCCGCGAACCGCTGGCGCAGTCGCGATTCGTCAAGAATGTGCTTGCCGCCCTGTTTGCGTATTTCGTCCGCCTTGTCCGCCTGACCAACCGCATGGTCGACGGATCGGCGAAGTTTTCCGGCGGCGCCTATGCGCAGCTCGAGCCCGGCATCATCGCGCTCTGGCACGGCCAGCATCTGCTGACGCCGGCCTATTATCCCAAGGGACGGCCACTGGTTGCCATGGTGTCGCGCAGCGCCGATGCCGAGCTCAACGCGCTGATGGTCGAGAAATTCGGCATCGAGGCGGTGCGCGGCTCTGGCGGGCGCGAAAGCGCAAGGCATCTCGACAAGGGCGGCGCCAAGGCGCTCATCGCCCTCAAAAAGTCGCTCGCCACCGGCAAGAATGTCGCCATGATTGCTGATATTCCCCACGGCACGCCGCGCGATGCGGGGCTCGGCGTCGTCCTCCTGGCGCGGCTGTCCGGCCGGCCGATCCTGCCTGCCGCGATTGCCACCAGCCGCCGCAAGGTGATCGAGGGCAGCTGGGACAAGACGACGATCAACTTGCCCTTCGGCCGCTCCTCGATTGTCGTCGGCACGCCTGTCTTCGTGCCGGCCAACGCAGACGCCGCGGAAATGGAACGCAAGCGCCAGGAGGTCACGGCCTCGCTCAATGCCGCGACCGCCGAGGCCTATCGCCTTGTGGACGGTTCGAAATGAGTATGCGCTGGGCGCGCGCCTTCCTGACGGCATACCGCTTCGCCGGGGCCGCCGCCTACCCGCTGGTCGGACCTTATGTCGCCTGGCGCACATCCAGAGGCAAGGAGGATCGCATTCGCCGGCGCGAGCGCTACGGCGTCGCCGGACGCGAGCGCCCCGAAGGCCCGGTGATCTGGATCCATGCAGCCAGCGTCGGCGAGACCATCGCCGTCGTGCCGCTGGTCGAGAGCATTCTCGACTACGGCGTCAACATCGTGCTGACGACGGGCACCGTCACCTCGGCGCAGGTCGCCGAAGAACGGCTGGGCGGCCGCATCATCCACCAATATGTGCCGCTCGACCTCAAGCCGGCGGTCAGCCGCTTCCTCGATCATTGGCAACCGGACCTGGCGATCATCGCCGAATCGGAGATCTGGCCGATGACCATCCTGGAACTCGGCGCCCGCCGCGTGCCGCAGGTTCTGGTCAATGGCAGGCTGTCCGACCGCTCCTTCAAATCCTGGAAGAAGCGCGCCAACATCGCCGAAGCATTGTTCGAAAATCTCGCCCATGTCGTCGCCCAGTCGGATCTCGATGGCGAGCGCTTCCTTTCGCTCGGCGCCCGGCCGGTCACCGTGTCCGGCAATCTCAAGGTCGACACCGCGCCGCCGCCGGCCGACGAACGGGCACTGGCGGCGCTGAAACGCCAGATCGGCGCTCGCCCGACCTGGGCGGCGATTTCGACCCATGACGGCGAAGAGGCGGTCGCGGCCGAAGTTCACGCCATGCTGCACAAGCGGCACCACGGGCTTTTGACGATCATCGTGCCGCGCCATCCCGAACGCGCCGGGCAGCTGGCCGCCCAGATTTCCGGCATGGGCCTGAAGCTGGCGCAGCGCAGCAAGGGCGACAGGATCACCGCCGATACCGATATTCTGCTCGGCGACACGATCGGCGAGATGGGGCTTTATCTGAGGCTGACGGAAATTGCCTTTGTCGGCCGTTCGCTGACTTCCGAGGGCGGCCAGAACCCGCTGGAACCGGCCATGCTGGAGACAGCGGTGCTTGCCGGCCGCAACGTCCAGAATTTTCGCGAGGCCTATCAGCGCCTGCTCGACAGTGGCGGCGCCAAGCTGGTGCGCGACCGCGATATGCTGGCCGGCGCCGTGAATTTCCTTTTGACCAACGAGGTGGCTCGTCACGAAATGATGGCGGCGGGTGCGGCGACGGTCGACGAGATGCGCGGTGCGCTGGCGCACACGCTCAGGTCGCTCGAGCCCTATATCCAGCCGCTGGTCGTCAAGTCGCGCCTGAAGGGCGCGAACGGGCGTTGACGTGACCTCGGAAGCGCCGCCCTTCTGGTGGGAAGAGCCGGACTGGCGGGTCGTGGCGCTGTCGCCGCTTTCCGCCATCTATGCGCTTATCGCCGGTCGCCGCATGCGGCACGCGCCGCGCGAAAAAGTCGAGGCGCCGGTGCTCTGCATCGGCAACTTCACGGTCGGCGGCACCGGCAAGACGCCGGTGGCGATCGCATTGGCCGAGCAGGCCCGGCGCATGCAGCTCAATCCCGGTTTCCTGTCGCGCGGCCATGGCGGCTCCTTCGCGCAGCCGCATGTCGTCGATCCGCACCACGACGCCGCCAAGCATGTCGGCGACGAGCCGCTGCTTTTGGCCGAACATGCGCCGGTCGCGGTGACGCCGAACCGGGCCGCCGGCGCCAGGCTTCTGCTGGAGAAGCTCGGCTGCGATTTCCTGATCATGGATGACGGTTTTCAGAGCGCGCGCATCCACATCGATTATGCGCTGGTCGTCGTCGACGCGCGCCATGGCATCGGCAATGGCCGCGTCATCCCCGGCGGACCGCTGCGGGCGAACATCGTCGACCAGCTGGTCTTCACCAGCGGCTTGCTGAAGATGGGCGAGGGCACCGCGGCCGATACGGTCGTGCGCCAGGCAGCGCGCGCCGGCAGGCCGATCTTCGAGGCGCACACCGCCCCGAGCAGCACGGTGACGCTGGCCGGCAGGCGGTTCCTGGCGTTCGCCGGCATCGGCCATCCCGACAAGTTTTTCGACACCGTAGCCGAGGCCGGCGGCGAGCTTGCGCTGACCCGACCGTTTCCTGACCATCATTTCTACAGCGCGGACGAGCTTGCCGAATTGGCGGCGACGGCACGTAAAGCCGGGCTTGGCCTGATTACCACTGCCAAGGATGCTGCCCGCCTGCGTCACGGCGCAGCGCCGCCGGAATTCCTCGACCGGCTCGATGTGCTGGAGATCGACACCGTCTTCGAGCTCGACCATGTGCCGCAACGCATCATCGACGAAACGCTGGATGCCTGGCGGCAGCGCAGGCTTAAAGGCTGACCGGCAGCTTGAGACCGAGGCGATGTGGGGACTGGAATTTGCATCTTTCCGCGGGTCGAGTGTATTTTGTTCTTGCTTTGTGCCGGCAGCTATGCTAGTAATTTAGGTATGGTGATGATTCGCCGACGACCCGCCCTCGAGCCCCGAGGCGGGTTTTTTATTTCAAGATAACTTCTAAGGTTTCGGTGTCGCTGGCTTGACGTCGCGGCAGGAGACGGCGCGCGAAGGATCGCAACGGGGCGACTTGCATTTGCGTCAGACTACCGTCGGCGGCGCAGTTCCGGATGCGCTTCGATCTCGCGGCGCAATGATGCAGCGGCATTCAGATAGGGTTCCTGCCTGGCGACACTCCAATATTTGAGCTCGTCGAGCGGGATGCTCTCGCCGGTCACCGCACAGCGAACGAAGGCGCCGGGGCTAGTCACCTGGAAGTCGCCGTCGAGATAGCGGATGCGGGCTTCCTTGCCGCCGGGGCCTTCGAAACGGTTCATCATGGGGTGGAGCCGAAATTCATGACGATGTCATCGCCACAAATTGCGGCGAGGTCAAGCTTGGTTGGCTTTGCCTGCCTCTGTTTCTGGTGACACTTGCTCGAACAAGCCGGCAAAGCGGATGCCAATGCATGTCGCGCAAAAGTGTGCAGCGGTTTTGCGATAACGACATGCATAAACACAAGAACCTGAAGCGCGTCGCATGAGGCCGGTCGAACGCGACGCGCTTCAGGCATCTCATTCTTCGGCGATGATAAACTCTTCGATCCTCTCCGCTGGCAGCCCGGCCTGGACTGCGATGCGACGAGCAAGTTCGGCTGCCGCGGCGCGCGGCCGCCCCAGCGGCCGGTCGAGCCAGTAGGATATCGGGCTGAGGGCACCGCGCTCGTTCACGGCGACGATGCGGCCCGATTTCAATTGGTCCACCGTCAATGGCGGACGCGCCAGCGCAATGCCGAGCCCGTGCGCGGCGGCGTCGAGCACGAGGTTGTAATCCTCGAAACGGCGGTCGTGCGGCCGCGGCCGATAGTCCATCTCCTGCGCCGCAAACCAGGCGCGCCACGCCGAAGCGTCGGAATCGTTGATCACCGGAAATTCGAGCAGCCGGGCCGGATCGCCGCGGCCGATCTCCCTGGCCAATTCCGGCGAGGCGACCGGGAACACATATTCTTCGAAAAGCTGCACCGAGATCCGGCCCGGAATGCGGCCGCGCCCGCAGCGGATCGACAGGTCGATGCCCTCGTCGGCAAGATCGCCCTGGCGGATGTCGACGTCGAGCACGATGCGCAGCTTGGACGGGTGGTTCTCCAGCGCCGCCATGCGCGGCATCAACCACAGCCCGCTGACCGAGGGGATCGAGGTCAGCCGCACCACCGCCGTGCCGCGCGGCTCGACCCAGCGATCCGAATTGCTGGCGATCAGGGCGAAGGCTTCGGTGGTGCGCAGATGCAGGCGATTGCCCTCGACGGTCAGCGAGACGCCGCGCGCGCCGCGATCGAAGACTTTCAGCCCAAGCCAGTTCTCGAGCTTGGCGATCTGCCGGCTGACGGCGCCATGGGTGATGTTGAGCTTCTCGGCCGCCGCCGAAAAGCTGCCTGCCCGCGCCGCGGCATCGAAGGCGCGCAGGGTTTCAAGCGGCAGCATCGAGTCTGAGCTGTGATCCATAGTCACAGGTGATACTCGATTTGTTCGTTTGTCAATCGACGCGCAATAGCGTTTCTCTACTTCATGGCATTGGATCGCGAGGACACCGAGATGAGCATCTATACCGGAACGTTGAATCCGACACAGCGTATGGATGCCACGGCGGCCATCGCGGTGGCGCTGACGGTGGTCGGCTGGGCCTCCGCCTTTCCGGCGATCCGCGCCGGCCTTGCCGCCTTCGGGCCGCTGGAACTCGGCGCGTTGCGCTTTGCCATCGCCGCGGTTCCGGCGGCGATCTTCCTCGCGGTCAAGCGGCCGGCGCTGCCCAGGCTCGACGAACTCTGGCGCTTTGCCTTCGGTGGTGCCGTCTTCGTCGCGCTCTACACGGTGATGCTCAATTTCGGCGAGCTGACTGTTTCGGCAGGTGCGGCCGGCTTCATCATCAATGTCAGCCCGATCTTCACTGCGATCATGGCCATGGCGCTGCTCGGCGAACGCTTCTCAGGCCTGGCCTGGGCCGGCACATTCCTGTCCTTCGCCGGTATCGGCATCATCGCCATGGGCGAGGGGCAGGGGCTGCATTTCAACAATGCTGCGCTGCTTGTCCTCGGCTCGGCGCTGTGCTCGGCCGTCAACACCATCGTTCAGAAGCCGCTGTTTGGTCGCCACCACCCGCTGACCATCTCGGCCTCGAACATGGTGCTTGGCGCGCTCTGCCTGTCGCCATTCCTGCCGAGCGGTCTGGCGCAGGCAGCGGTCGCCGATACCGCCGGGCTCGGCGCCGTCATCTTTCTCGGCATCGTGCCCAGCCTCATCGCCTACGCTGCCTGGGCAACAGCACTTTCCCGACTGCCCGCGGCGCGTGCCTCGAACTTCCTCTATCTGGTGTCGCCGGTGGCGACGCTGATCGGCTTCTTCTGGCTTGGCGAGGTGCCGACGCTGCTCGGCATCCTCGGCGGCGCACTGGCGCTCGGCGGCGTTATCGTGGTGAATTTGAAGAGATGATTCAGATAATTGAAGCTTTTTCCCGACTCAAACCATGAGCCGTTACTGACGACCATTGCGATGCAGACATGAGCCAGGCCGGCGTCTATGTTGATTGCGTTTGCGAAGCATGGCGAGGGGTCGACATGGGAATGCAGTTTATCTCCGCAATTTTTTTCTTGTTGCTGTTCAGCCAAAATGCCGTCGCGGGTTGGTATCAGATCGAAAACTACGAAGGTTTCATTGGGCCTAACCCAGTCCATCTGTCGCTGCAGAGGAATGACAGTTTCGGCAGCGGGATTACGGTCGAGGGGAGCTATTTCTACGACGCGAAGCAAAGCCCGATAGCAGTGTACGGCAAGATCAACGGCACCAGCGTATCCCTTTGCGAGATTGCGGACGACAAGGAATTCGACCGGGTGCTGGTCATGGGTTCGAAAACGCCCGTCGACACCAGTGGATGCCCATTTTCTCTCGACATTGGTGAAAGCGGCGCAACAGGAACCTGGAGCAAGGGTGCGGACAAACATCCCGTCACGCTCAAGAAAGTTGCGAGCCTGGACGATACCGGCGACGGGAAGATTGACGGAACCGTTGAGATCCCGTTCTGGGCGCAGACCGACACCGACAGGTTTTCAGGCATCTACGCGAAAACCGAAGCCGGAATTTGCATGCGAAAATTGCAAGTCATCGGCAAGCGAAGCAAGAAAGTCTATCAAGAGATCGAGTTCGATGACGACAATTGCGACGCGGGAATGCTGATGACGCCAATCTACATGAATGTTCAAAAACAGACGGAAAAAATCGCCGAGATCATTTCAGTAAACTTTCGTGGCGGCGGCGCTGGCTATACAATGGACTATGTTTTCTCTCTTAAAACTAAGAAGTATCATCAATTGGCGAATTGAGCGGGTGCCTCGCTTGGCGTTGCCCAGGTAATGCTTACCGTCGCCCGAACAGCCTCTCGATATCCGCCAGCTTGAGTTCGATGTAGGTCGGGCGGCCGTGGTTGCAGGTGCCGGAGCCGGGCGTCGCCTCCATCTGGCGCAGCAGAGCGTTCATCTCTTCCGGTTTGAGCAGGCGGCCGGAACGTACCGAGCCGTGGCAGGCCATGGTCGCGGCTATCCTGTCCAGCCGCTCCTTCAGCGTGCCGACCGTGTCATTGTCGGCGATCTCGTCGGCGAGGTCGCGCACCAGCTGCTGGACGTTGGTCTCGCCGAGCATCGACGGCGTCTCGCGCACCGCAACGGCGCCTGGGCCGAAGCGCTCGATGCCGAGGCCGAAGCGGGCCAGCGTCTCGGAGTGCATGGCAAGCCGCTCGGCGTCTTCCTCCGGCAGGTCGACAATCTCGGGCAGCAGCAGCATCTGCGACGGCACCGCGCGTGAGTGGAGGGCGTTCTTCAAGGCCTCGTAAACCAGTCGCTCATGCGCCGCATGCTGGTCGACGATGACAAGCGAATCCCTGGTCTGGGCGACGATGTAGTTCTCATGCACTTGCGCGCGCGCCGCGCCCAATGCCGTGCCGAGCAGCGTCTCTGCCGCCTGATCCTGTCCGGCGCGCGCGTCGGCACTGTGCAGTGGGCCGGCGTCGAAGGCCGCCTGCTCGTCCTCGCCGAAGCCGCCATTTGCAGAGCCCATATCGAGCGGCCGCTGCGGCGAACGGGCAGGGTCGAAACCCGCAAAGCCCGACGCCCGATAGGCGGCCTCGTAACTGCGGTGACCGTTGGCCGGGCCGCCATGCGCATAGGATGCCGCGCCCGGCCGGAACGCTGCCATCATGCCGGCGGCACCGGTGGTGGCGGCGCGGATCCCGGCATGGGCCAGTGCTTCGCGGATGGCGCCGACGATCAGGCCGCGCACCAGCCCCGGATCGCGGAAGCGCACGTCGGCCTTGGCCGGATGGACGTTGACGTCGACGATCGCCGGATCGAGCGTCAGGAACAGCACGGTGACGGCATGGCGGTCGCGCGGCAGCACGTCGGCGAAGGCGCCGCGAATGGCGCCGGCGATCAATTTGTCACGCACCGGGCGGCCGTTGACATAGGCATATTGCTGCAGGGCGTTGGCGCGGGTGAAGGAGGGCACCGAGACATGGCCGGCGAGGTGCACGCCGTCCCGCACCGCGTCGATGGCGATCGCATTGTCGGGAAAGTCGGCGCCCATCACCTGTGCCACCCGGCGCAGCCGGCCTTCCGGGCTGTCCTCGGTCGCCGGCAGCTCCAGCGTCGAGCGGTCCGGGCCGGCCAGCGTGAAGCGCACGGCGGGAAAGGCGATGGCGATGCGCTTGACCACGTCGCCGATGGCCGAGCCTTCGGCGCGCTCACCCTTCATGAATTTGAGCCGCGCCGGCGTGGCGAAGAACAGGTCGCGCACCTCGACCGTGGTGCCGCGGTTGGCCGCCGCCGGCCTGACGGCGGAGACGCGGCCGCCGTCGATGCCGATCTCGGCGGCGTTTTCACTGGACGCTGTGCGTGAGCGGATCGACAGCCGCGCCACCGAGCCGATCGACGGCAAGGCCTCGCCGCGAAAGCCGAGCGAGCGGATGTCGTGGATGTTGTCGGCGAGCTTCGAGGTGCAATGGCGCGCGATCGCCAGCGCCAGTTCCTTTTCCGGAATGCCCGAGCCGTCGTCGCTGACACGGATCAGGTTCAGCCCGCCGCCGGCGGTGACGATCTCGACACGCGTGGCGCCGGCATCGAGCGCGTTCTCGACCAGTTCCTTGACCACGCTTGCCGGACGCTCGATGACTTCGCCGGCGGCGATCTGGTTGATCATCGTTTCGGAAAGCTGGCGAATGGGCATGGCAGCACTATAGGCGGATTCGTGGTCGATGCGGGAGGGGGAGAATAGCGTTGATTGTTGCAAGGCAGGGAGACTGCTCCGTTGCGCTCCGTCCCACCCCCCTCTGGCCTGCCGGCCATCTCCCCCGCAAGGGGGGAGATCGGATGTCGCCTCGGCCTCCGCCAGTCTCCAATGTCTCAAAGGTTGGCGGGACGCATGAACCGCCAATCTCCCCCCTTGCGGGGGAGATGGCCGGCAGGCCAGAGGGGGGTGCTGTCCCGCCACGATGTAGAGATAGGAATTTGTTGAAGTGAATGGGCTTGGCCCCCAATTGACTTAGTGGATTTAGTCGGGCGAAGGCCAAAATCTGAAGCGAATGGCCGTTGGAGGCGACATTTGGACGTCATCCTAGATTACTTAATGGTAAACTTCGCTCGATGGATACAGCGTCGAAAGAGTCGTATTGCAAGAGTAATTTTGTTCACTATTTGGACGATTATTTCGATATCGCTAACAGTTGTTCTGGTTTACCTCCTGTATATTCGAAATCTTACCATATAGATTATTGTTCAATCGTCGGGTCGTTCTCGAGGAAATCCACGCAGCTGACCGCGACCGTGCCTTCAACTCATGAGCTTGGGCAGCGCTGCCGCCAGTGCATCGACGGCAAGGCGGACTTTCATCGGCAGATGTGGCGTCTGCAGCCACAGCGCATGGGCGTCATAGAGAAACCTCGGCTGTTCCGGCAATAGCGGGACAAGTACGCCCGCCTGAATGCGCTGGCGAACCAGCCAGTATGGCAGCCAGGCGAGCCCCATGCCGGCGGCCGCGGCATCGGCGATGGCATCGAGATCGTCGAGCCGCAATCTGCCAGCGAGCCTGACCTCCGTCGCAGGCTGGCCATTGCGTGGAAACAGCCACGGCTGAACGGCACGCCCGGAACGGCGGTAGATGATCGCGTGATGGCTGCCGAGGTCATCTATCGCCTGCGGCTGGCCGTGCCTGTCGAGATAGGATGGCGACGCGCAGACGACCATGTGCTGGCGCGCGACGCGCCGCGCCATCACCCCGGCCTGGTCCTCCAGATCGCCCGTTCGGATGGCAAGGTCGCAGCCGTCCTCGGCGAGGTCGGCGAGGGCGTCGCTGAACGACAGGTCAAGTTCCAGCGCCGGATATTGCTGCGCAAGCCCGAACAGGATTGGGGCAACGCAGCGCCGGCCGAAATGCACCGGCATGAGGACGCGCAGCTTTCCGCGCGGTTCGGCAAGCTGGTCGGCGGCGAGTGCATCCGCGGCCTCCGCTTCGGCAAGCACCAGCCGGCAGCGTTCATAATAGGCGCGCCCGAAATCCGTCAGGCTTTGGCGGCGCGTGGTCCGGTTGATGAGGCGCACGCCCAGGCGCTCCTCGAGAAGCCGGACATGCTTGCCGACCATCGGCCCGGATAGATCGAGAGCCGCCGCCGCAGCCGCGAACGAGCCCAGGTCGACGGCTTTGACGAACACGGCCATGCTCGTAAGGCGATCCATATTCAAAACCCACAGTTTCCACTGATCTACTCAAGCGGCTATTTATCCGCCTGATTGCCGCTGGCATAGCACATTCAGTGCAAATATTTTGGAGTTGTGACCGATGGCGCGTGTCGTTCGTTTTTATGAGCTGGGTGGTCCCGAGGTTCTGCGCATCGAGAATGTCGACATGCCTGCGCCGGGACGAGGCGAGATCCAGATCCGTGTCAAGGCGTTGGGTCTGAACCGGGCCGAGGCGTTGCTGCGTTCAGGCAGATATATCCAAACCGCGCCGTTGCCTTCCGGTCTTGGGCTTGAGGCCGCTGGCCTCGTCGAAACGGTCGGCGAAGGCGTGGACGGGTTTGCGCCGGGCGATGCCGTCAGCATCGTGCCGCCAGTGTCGATGGCCCGCTGGCCTGCCTATGGTGAGATTGCCACATATCCCGCCGAGCTCGTCGTCAAGCATCCACCATCGCTGAGCTGGGAAGAGGCCGCCGCTGCGTGGATGCAATATCTCACCGCCTACGGGGCGCTGATCGACATTGCCAAACTCGGCAGGGAAGACTTTGTCGTTATCACTGCCGCGTCGAGCAGCGTCGGACTGGCGGCGATCCAGATTGCCAACCTGGTTGGCGCGACCCCGATCGCGGTCACACGGACATCTGCCAAGACGCGGGCTTTGCTTCAGTTCGGCGCGGCCCACGTCATCGCCTCGGCAGAGGTGGATCTGGAAGCCAGGTTGAAGGAAATCGCCGGCCCGGACGGCGTGCGCGTGGTGTTCGACGCGGTCGGCGGGCCGATCTTCGAGCCTCTGACGGCAGCGATGGCACTGGGTGGCATTCTCATCGAATATGGCGGCTTGAGCCCCGACCCGACACCTTTTCCGTTACCTGCAGTGCTAGGCAAGACGCTGACGCTGCGCGGCTATCTCGTCCACGAGATCGTGCGCGATCCGGCCCGGCTACAGGCCGCCAAGACATTCATCCTTGATGGACTGAAATCGGGTTCGCTGAAGCCCGCAATCGCTAGAACCTTTCCGTTTGATCAGATCGTCGAGGCGCATCGTTATCTCGAGTCGAACGAACAATTCGGCAAGATCGTCGTGACGGTTTGACCGGGCATTGTGGGATAGCCTCACGCTTGCGCCGCCAGCCAGTCCCGCACCTTGCGGGCGTTGTCGCTGAGCTCGCGGTTCCTCGACCAGATGACATGAAAGCCCTTGCCGGTCGTCATTGTGTGGCCGGTGACGCGCACCAGCAGCCCTGATGCCAGCAGCCGCTCGGCGAGATGACCCCAGCCGAGCGCGATGCCTTGCCCTTCCATGACTGCCTGGATCACCAGCGCATAGTCGTTGATGCGCAAGCCACGCCCGGCATCGGCGATGTCGACACCGGCCGAGGCGAACCATTCGTCCCAGCTGGCGGCCTCGCGAAACGGCTCTTCGAGATGAATGAGACGATGCGATGGAAGGTCCTTCACGTTCGCCGGCAGCCCGAACCGGGCCACATAACTAACGCCGGCGACGGGGAATATCACTTCATCGGCCAGCGGCAGCGAATGATAATCCGGCCATTCCTTGGGCTCGCCGCCGCGGACGCCGAGCGGAATGTCTTCGGCGATGATGTCGAGATCGCGGTCCGCGGTCTGGATGCGCAGGTCGATGCCCGGCAGTTCGTCGCGAAACTGCTGCAGGCGCGGCATCATCCAGAACGAGGCGAATGCGGTCGAGGCGGCGAGCGTCACGTGAGCGCCGACGGCGATCTGGCGCAGATCTTCCGCCGACTTGCGGATGTGCGACAGGCCGAGCGAGACGTCGGCGTGAAAGCGATCGCCGGCCTCGGTAAGGCTGACTTGCCGGTGGCGGCGCTGGAAGAGTTTGGCGCCGAGCTGCTCCTCGAGCCCACGGATCGCATAGGAGACGGCAGCCTGCGTCATGCCGAGCTCCCGCCCGGCGGCGGTAAAGCTCGACAGCCGGCCGGCGGCCTCGAAAACGATCAGGCTGCCGGCCGAGGGCAGCAGATGGCGCAAGCTTCGCATAAGCTGAGCTTATACAAGAGATCAGGATTTTCCAGCGTCACAGCTGCATTTTGTCTGGCTAGATTGATCGAGACAGGAAGATGGAGCCTCCATGAACGCACCGGCCGTTGAAGTGAGCGAACATACCAATCGTCGCGCGGGTGGCCGCCTGGGGCGCAAGGCGCTGCGGGGAGCTCCCGTAACGTCATTTCCGACCCTGGTTCGCAAGATTCCGGTGTATCAGATGGTCCCGGACGAGGCGGTGGAGCTCATCCACCAGGAGTCGCTCAGCATCCTCGAAGAGGTAGGATGCGAGTTCCGCGACGACGAGGCTATCGCAATGTGGAAGGCGGCGGGCGCCGATGTCTCCGAGACAAGGGTCCGGATCGACCGCGCCCTGCTGATGGACCTCGTCTCGAAGGTCCCGTCGGAGTTCACGCTCAATGCGAGGAATCCCCAGCGTTCCGTACGTGTGGGTGGCAACAACTCCATCTTCGTGCCGATGTACGGGGCGCCTTATGTGCGCGACCTCGACAACAACAGGCGCTACGGCACACTCGCCGACCTCAACAATTTCCACAAGCTCGCCTACATGGCGCCGGCGCTGCATTCGTCGAGCTCGATCATCTGCGAGCCGATGGAAATCGCGGTGCCGAAGCGTCACCTCCACATCATCCATTCCGCGCTGAAGCACTCCGACAAGCCGTTCATGGGCATCGTGACCTCCAAAGATCGAGCCGAAGACACGATGGCGATGGCAGGCATCGTGTTCGGCGAGGACTATGTCCGCGACAACCCGGTCCTGGTGGCGATCACCAACTGCAATTCGCCGCTGGTCTGGGATGCCACCATGCTGGACGCGATGAAAGTCTATGCGCGCCACAACCAGCCGCTGATCCTCGCGCCCTTCGCCCTTTGCGGCGCCTCGACTTCGGCCTCTGCAGTCGGTGCGGTCGCGCAGGTCAATGCCGAAGCGCTGGCGGGCGTCGCGTTCACACAGCTCTTGCGTCCGGGTTCGCCGCAGATCTACGGACAGTTCATGGTGACGGTCGACATGAAGACCGGCGCTCCCATGGGCGGCACGCCGGAGGCGGCCCAGATGATGTATCTCATGGGCGCGCTGGCGCGGAAGTATCGGCTGCCGTGGCGCACGTCCGGTTTCCATGTCGGTTCGAAGCTGAACGACGCCCAGGCGGGCTACGAGGCGAACATGCTGATGCATGCCGCCATCCTTGCCGGCGCCAACTACATCTGGCACTCCGCCGGTTGGCTCGAGGCCGGCCTGACCTGCGGCTATTCGAAATTTGCCACCGACTGCGAGCAGCTTGTCGGCTGGTACAAATATGCTGGCGGGCTGCCATTCGACGATTTCAAGGAGGCTATGGCGGCTATCCGCGAGGTCGGACCGCAGGGCCATTTCCTCGGCACCCAACACACGCTCCAGCATTTCGAGTCCGCCTTCTTCATACCGAGCATCATGGACTTCAATTCGTTCGAACAGTGGAAGGCGGAAGGAGCAAAGGACCACGACACCCGCGGCCGCGAGAAAGCGCGCAACATGCTCGCCGATTATGAGGAGCCGAAGCTCGATGAGGGCATCGCCGATGGTCTCAAAGATTTGATTGCGCGGCGCGAGGAGAAACTACCGGACAGCGTTAGTTGATAACGGGCGAAGACCCGATGGGAACCATAACGGAGGAAAAAATGACACTCTTCAGAAGCAATGGTGATCGCGTGCCGAGCGCCATCGAAGCGATGGCCAGCGAAGCGCGTGCAGGTCATGTGGATCGGCGCGAGTTTCTGGCTCTGGCAAGCGCTTTCGGCGCATCGACAGCTCTTGCTTACGGCATGATCGGTCTTGCTGTGCCGGAACAGGCTTTGGCTGAAGAGCCGAAGAAAGGCGGAACGCTGCATGTTTCGATGTCGGTGAAGGCACAAAAGGACCCGCGCACCTACGACTGGGTGGAACTTGCGAACATTTCACGCTGCTGGCTGGAGCCGCTTGTCCGCTACACCCGCCAGTTCACATTCGAGCCGGTTTTGCTCGAAAGCTGGGAGGTCAATGACGACGCCACCGAATATGTGCTGCATGTGCGCAAGGGCATCACCTGGAACAACGGCGATGCTTTCGGCGCCGATGATGTGGCCTACAATCTGACGCGCTGGTGCGAAAAGGCTGCCGCCGGCAATTCCATGGCCGCGCGCGTCGGTGCGCTGATCGACGCAAAAACCGGCAAGGCCAGGGATGGCGCGATCACCAAGGTCGACGACAACACGGTCAAGCTGAAGCTGAACGAACCGGACATCTCGCTGATCCCGAACTTCACCGATTATCCAGCGCTCGTGGTCCATCGCAACTTCGACGCCGACGGCGCCAATCCGATCGAGAAGCCGATCGGCACCGGGCCGTTCGAACTGGTGTCCTATTCGGTCGGCCAGAAAGCGGTCGTCAAGCGTCGGGAGACTGGCAAATGGTGGGGCGGTGAAGCGCTTCTCGACGGCGTCGAATTCATCGACTACGGAACCGATTTCAACGCGTCGATAAATGCATTCGACTCCGGCGAAATCGATCTCAACTTCGAGACGCCCGCCGACTTCATAGACATCCTCGATAAGATGGGGCTGGTAAAATCGGAGGTCGCGACAGCGACCACGCTCGTTGCCCGGACCAACGTCACGCACAAGCCCTACGACGACAAGCGCGTCCGCAACGCCCTGCAAATGGCCGTCGACAACCAGGCGGTGCTCGAACTTGGCTATGCCGGGCGAGGGACTGTTGGTGAAAACCATCACGTCAGCCCGATTCATCCGGAATACTTCGCGCTGCCCAAGAAGACACGTGACGCCGCGGGCGCCAAGAAGCTGATGGCCGAGGCCAAGCAGGCCGACTTCGAGCATGAACTGATCACCGTCGAGGACGATTGGCAAAAGAATACCGGCGACGCTATTGCCGGCCAGTTGCGCGACGCCGGGATCAAGGTGAAGCGCACCGTGCTGCCGGGTTCGACTTTCTGGAACGACTGGACCAAATATCCTTATTCCATGACCATTTGGTACATGCGCCCGCTTGGCGTCCAGGTGTTGGCGCTGGGCTATCGCACCGGCGAGGCCTGGAACGAAACCGGCTACTCGAATCCTGATTTCGACGCCAAGCTCAAGCAGGCTCTCTCGCTCATCGACGTGGAAAAGCGCCGCGAGGTCATGAAGGACATCGAGCAGATCCTCCAGGATTCGGGCGTCATCATTCAGCCGTTTTGGCAGAAGCTGTTCAGCCACATGAACGAGAAGGTGAAGAACTACGCTGTCCACCAAACCTTCGAGATGGATCTCCAGAACGTCTGGCTGAACGCCTGAGTTGCCAGCAGAGGACGCGTTGCAGGATTTCATGGACCGCAAGAAAGCCGACAGGCAAGATGCGTGGTACTGATAGCTTCCGTCAGTGAACAATCGGGGACACGCATGAAACTGCCACTTTTTGTTGCCGCGCTTTCGATGGCCTTGCCGGCGGCCGCGTTTGCCGGCCCTGCTGCCAACGCCGTGAAGTTCTTCTATGTCCCGTCGGTCAAATTCGAGGCCGATGCGCAATATCGCGACCGCTTCACCGCGCCGGTGACGAAACTGTTCGAACTGAACGACAACGCGGCAAAGAACCATCCGGATGAAGTTCCCTGCATCGACTTCGCCCCTGGTCTCGATGCGCAGGACTATGACGAGAAGACCGTGGCCAAGACGCTGACGCTGGCCGAAACGCTGGATGGCGACAGCGCCGAGGTGACGGCGACGTTCAGCCTTTTCCCGGAAGGCGATGATTCCAAACGCGAAATGGTCTGGTCACTCAGGAAGATCGATGGCCAGTGGAAGGTCGCCGACATCACCTCGAAGACCAGCGGCTGGACGCTGAGTGCGCTCGAATGTCTGGCCGGGCAGACCCCGGAGTGATGCCGTGCTCCGCTGCCGTCCCTGGGTTCTGGCGACTGCGTGCCTGCTGGCCGGATTGAGCAGCGCCGCCGCTCAGGGCCTGTTGGGCGCGCCGCCCGCAGACGCGCCGGCCGACAACGCGGCACCTCCGCCGGCAGAGTCGCCGGCAGAAAACGCACCGGCCGCACCCGTGCAGCCGGGCTCGCCGACGGCGGTGGTGAAGCCGTTCTACGAGCATGCCAGGCTCGAGGTCGATCCGGCTCAGCGGGGCCATTTCACCGATCCGGCAAAGTCGGTGCTGGACAAGAGCGACGCGCTGCGGAAGTCGGGGCAGGGCGAGTGCCTCGATCCCAACATGGCGCTCGACAATGCCGAATACGACGAGGCGGAGATCGACAAGAGCCTGAAGACCATCGAAGCGGTCAAGGGCGACCAGGCCAAGGTCGTTGTCGCTTTCGTCGCCTCCGGCAATCCGCACCGGCTGGAATGGAAGCTCAAAAAGGTCGACGGCGACTGGAAGATATCGGACCTGCTCTCGGTGACAGGCGAATGGGCGCTCAGCCAATACCAGTGTGAGTGAGAACGGAACCGATGAAGATCAGCAACATCCGCGTCACCCACGTCAACGTCCCGCTCGATGCTCCGTTCTGGTGGACGGCTGGTCTCTACGGCGGCGCCTCGAAATCGATCATCGAGGTCGAGACGGACGAAGGCGTGGTCGGACTGGGCGAGGCGCCATGGTGGCATTTCGGCGAGGTGATCAAGGCCGAGATCGCGCCGGCGCTGATTGGCGCCGATCCGCTCGACATCGCCGACTGCGAGGCGCGCTGTGTGCCGCCCTGGCAGATCACCGCCAACACCGGCGAGAACGCAGCCACGGTGGCGTTCGGCGCCATCGAACTGGCGCTCTGGGATATAAGAGGCAAGGTCTTCGGCATGCCGCTCTATAAGCTGCTCGGCGGCGCGGTGCGCAAGGACATTCCGTTTTCGGAATATTTCGCCTTTCGCCCCGCTCAAGGCGGAGCCGGCGGCGAGATGACCGCCGAAGCGATCGTCGACTATTGTCTCGGCATGCGAGAACAGCACGGCTCGACGATCTTCGAGGGCAAGCTGATCATGGGCGATCCCGAGCTCGAGATCAGGACAGTGCGCATGCTGCGCGAGGCGCTTGGCGATAAGGCGCAGATCAAACTCGATTCCAACATGCAGTGGTCGCTGACCACAGCGCGCTGGGTACTGCGCGAGATCGAGCCGTTCAACATCCGCAATTACGAGGATCCGGTCGCGACCTTCGAGGAGATGGCAGCGCTGCGCCAGCATTCGCGCATTCCGTTCTCCACGCACATCCCGGATCTCAGACGGGCAGTCGCGCTCGGTGCGCCGGATTACTTCGTCTGCAATTTCGCAGCACTCGGCGGATTGTCGAAAACTCTGAAATTCATCGCCGCCTGTGAGGCGATGGGCAAGGGGTTCTGGTGCTATTCGAACGATCTCGGCATCATGACATCGGCTTATCTGCACGTCGTGGCGGCGACACCGTGGATCACCGAAGCATCGCAGTCGCTGTTTCGCTGGCAGATCGGCGATGTCATCAAGGACGGTCCTTTCCGCCAGACGGGCAATACGGTGCGCGTGCCGGAGGGTGACGGGCTGGGCGTCGAACTCGATCCGGCTGCGATGAAACGCTGGGCGGGCCACTTCGCCGAACACGGGCCGATGGGCCATTTCAGCGACCCGAACAATCCCGGCCGCTACCGGCGGCTCCCGCTCAACTGATGCAACGTATTTTCCTCAGAAACTCAGGCTCACCCGCGCCCGCGATAGGGGGCGACGCCGGTGTCGGGCAGCCACACACCTTCCGGCGGGGCGCCCGTCTGCCAGAACACGTCGATCGGAATGCCGCCGCGCGGATACCAGTAGCCGCCGATGCGCAACCACAATGGCTTGGTCGCGGCGATGATGCGGCGGCCGATCATGACGGTGCATTCTTCGTGGAACGCGCCATGGTTGCGAAACGAGGTCATGAACAGCTTGAGCGACTTCGATTCCACCAGCAGCGCATCGGGTGCGTAGTCGACGACGATATGGGCGAAGTCCGGCTGGCCGGTGACCGGGCAGAGCGAAGTGAATTCCGGGCAGGTGAAGCGAACGATGGCCGGCGGGCCGTCGCCGCGCGAAAATGGCACGGTTTCCAGGACTGCCGCTTCAGGGCTCTGTGGCGCCTCGACGTTGGTGCCGAGCTGGGTGAGGTTTTTCGTATCGGTCATGAGCAGGTTCCTTGCTGCATGTCGCCCAAAACTGCGCAGCGATTTTGGGATAGCGACATGCGTAAAAACAAAAATTTGCCGCTCATTAGCACAATTTGAAACAGCAGGAAGACGATGACTAGCAACGACCCGCTCCTCCAGCCCTATCAGCTCAAGCATCTGACGCTGAAGAACCGGGTGATGTCGACCAGCCATGAGCCGGCCTATTCTGAGGACGGCATGCCAAAGGAGCGGTACCGGCTCTACCATGCCGAAAAGGCCAAGGGCGGCATGGCGCTGACCATGACCGCCGGCTCGGCGATCGTCTCGCGCGACAGCCCGGCCGCCTTCGGCAATCTGCATGTCTATGACGACCGCATCGTGCCGTGGCTCGCCGAGCTTACCGATGCCTGCCACGAGCATGACTGCAAGGTGATGATCCAGATCACCCATCTCGGCCGCCGCACCGGCTGGAACAAGGCCGACTGGCTGCCGGTGCTGTCGGCTTCGCCGGTGCGCGAACCGGCGCATCGCGCCTTTCCCAAGATTATCGAGGACTGGGATATCGAGCGCATCGTCGCCGACTACGCGGCGGCCGCCCAGCGCTGCCAGGCTGCCGGCCTCGACGGCATCGAATTCGAGGCCTACGGCCACCTGATGGACGGCTTCTGGTCGCCGGCCACCAACCAGCGCGACGACGATTTCGGCGGCTCGCTCGACAACCGGCTGCGCTTCACCGGAATGGTGCTCGATGCGGTGCGTGCCGCGGTCGGCGAAAAGTTCGTCGTCGGCATCCGCATGGTCGCCGACGAGGATTTCGAGAAAGGCCTGTCGAAACAGGAAGGCGTCGAAATCGCCAGGCGGCTGGCCGGCTCCGGCAAGGTCGATTTCCTCAACATCATCCGTGGCTCGATCGAGACTGATGCCGCGCTGACAAAAGTCATTCCGGTGACCGGCATGCGGTCGTCGCCGCATCTCGACTTCGCCGGCGAGGTGAGGGCGGCGACGAAATTCCCGACCTTCCATGCTGCGCGGATTTCCGACGTCGCCACCGCGCGTTACGCCATCGCCACCGGCAAGCTCGACATGGTCGGCATGACGCGCGCCCATATCGCCGACCCGCACATCGTCAAAAAAGTGATGGAGGGCCGCGAGCACGAGATACGTCCTTGCGTCGGTGCAACCTACTGCCTCGACCGCATCTATGAGGGCGGTGAGGCGCTGTGCATCCACAATGCGGCAACGGGCCGCGAGGCTGATATCCCGCATATCATCCCGAAAACCGAGGGACCGAAGCGAAAGGTGGTCGTGGTCGGCGCCGGCGCCGGCGGGCTGGAGGCAGCGCGGGTCGCCGCCGAGCGCGGGCACCAGGTAACGGTGCTGGAAGCATCGAGCCAGGCCGGCGGCCAAGTGCGGCTGGCAACGCAGAACCCGCGCCGCAAGGAATTGATCGGCATCATCGACTGGCGGTTGGCCGAGCTGGACCGGCTCGGCGTCGAGATCCGCTACGACACCTGGGCGGAGAAGGACGACGTGCTGGCGCTGTCGCCGGACGTGGTGGTGATCGCCACCGGCGGCCTGCCGCAGAACCCGCCTCTGACTGCGGGCGACGATCTCGTCACCTCGAGCTGGGACATCATGGCCGGCAGCGTCAAGCCGGCCGAGAACGTGCTGCTCTATGACGACAATGGCGGCCATCAGGGCATGGGTGCTGCCGAACTGATCGCCAACAGCGGCGCCAGGCTGGAGCTGGTTTCACCAGAGCGCTTCTTCGCGCCGGAAATGGGCGGCATGAACCATGTGCCTTACATGCGCGCCTTCCAGGAAAAGGGTGTCACGGTGACCATCAACACACGGCTGCGTTCGGTGCGGCGCGAGGGCAACCAGCTGATCGCCGAGCTCGCCTCCGACTTCGCTGATGGCTGGCGCGGAGAGCGCCGCGTCGACCAGGTGGTGGTCGAGCACGGCACGCTGCCGCTCGACGATCTCTATCTGGCGCTGAAGCCGCTGTCGAAGAACGCCGGCGCGATCGACTACGAAAAGCTGGTCAATGGCGGCGACATCTTTCCCGTGCGCAATCCTCACGCCGGTTTCGTGCTCTTCCGCATCGGCGATGCAGTAGCCTCGCGCAACATCCACGCCGCCATCTATGACGGCATCAGGTTCGGCTTGCGAATCTGAGGAATATTTTGGATTGATTGGTGGCGCGCAGCCGAACCTCCGTACGGAGAGCCACCACGGTACTTCGGCTCGTTCTGCGCGCCGCGCACGCCGCCGGCTTGCGGCCGGACACCGTACGATCTTGCGATTGCGGCAGGCCGCTCAAAACATCCTGGCGGTAGCCATGCAGAACACGGTGATGACCAGCAGCCCGCCGGCGATGCGTTCGCCTTTTGTCATCTTCGCGCGCAACTGGGTTTGCGTCGCCGCATCAGCGCCGGCCAACTGCCTGCTGGCGGAACCCACCAGTGCGCCCTGGACCCCGGCGGCAATCAAGGCAGTCAAGATGCCCAGCGCCAGGACCTTCTCCATCGAGCCGAAGGAGCCGTTGTGGAAGAAATACCAGAGCAGCAAACCCGTGAGGAAAACCACGCCGGCCGCGCCCATTTGCGGCCGGAAGAAACGTTCCGCCCGGATCTCCGGTTCGCGGGCAACCGCGATGGTGGTGCCGGCCCAGAACACACCCGCCATGACGTGAAGGCCGAGGACGATGATGTAGACATATTGCATGACCGCATTTCCTCTCTTGCCCACCGCTAACCATATGGATAGATATCAAATGATTAGATGTCAACGCATAAGCTCGAGCCGGTTCCATAGGCTTTGCCCTTGTTCTAGTGTCGGATCATGACGCCCTTTGACCGCCCGCCGATCGGGATGAATCTCGCCCGCACCGCCAAGCTGGTCGCGCAGGCTTTCGACGCTGCCCTGGTCGAGGCGGGGGGCACGCTGCCGGTCTGGGTGACTTTGCTGTCGGTCAAGTCGCGGGAGCTGGCCAACCAACGCGAGCTCGCCGGCATGATCGGTATTCGGGGCGCAACACTGACCCATCATCTCAACGCCATGGAGACGCAAGGCCTGCTGATACGGCGCCGCGATCCCGAAAATCGCCGGGTTCACCAGGTGGAGCTGACCCAAGCCGGAGAAGCGCTGTTCCTGAAATTGCGCACCGCCGCGTTAGCCTTCGACAAGCGGCTGCGGAAGGGATTATCCGACGACAGGTTGGCGGAGTTTGCACAGGTGCTGGCCGCGCTGCGGGCCAATGTCGAAGGTTAGAATTAGGCTAGGAAAACGCTATGCGCGAAATTTCGCTGAAGGATGCCAGGACTACACTCTCGGCGCTGCTCGATCAGGTCGTCGCGGGAGAACCGGCGGCCATCACGCGGCGCGGCCGCAAGCAGGCGGTCATTTTGTCATTTCAGGACTACGAAAAACTGGCGCGTGTGCCCAACATTGGACAATTGCTGGCAGCATTTCCCGGTGATGAGGATGACCTTCCGCCTCGGCTCATCAGGTCGGTTCGCAAGCCCGAACCATGACGGATCTACGCCCGGCTGCCCTGCAGCACCGTCAGCCTGGCCTTCTTGGGCGCCCGGGCCACCAGCCATTCGCGCACCCTGTCCGGTGGCATCGGGAAAGCGATGGAATAGCCTTGCACCTGGTCGCAGCCGATCGCCATCAGCGAGTCGAGCTCGGCTTCGGTTTCGGCGCCCTCGGCGACGATCGAGATGCCGAGACCGCGGGCGAGCTCGGTGAGGGCACGCACGATCTTGGTGTTGCCGCTGTTCTCGTTGATGTTCTGGACGAAACGGCGATCGATCTTCAGCCGGTCGATCTCGTTTGGATTGACATGGCTGAGCGATGCGTAGCCGGTGCCGAAATCATCGAGCTCAAGATGGATGCCGGCGGCGCGGATGTGCCGCAGCTTTGCCGCGATACCGGTCTTCTCGTCATCGAGAATAACGGATTCGACGATCTCCAGCGATAGTTTGTGCGCGGGCAGGCCAGCCCTCTCCAGCGTACCGAACAGGAAGACTTCGAAATCTGTCTCGCGCAGCTCCGAGCCGGACACATTGACGGCGATCCGTCCGAAGGCGATGCCTGCGCGGTTCCATTCGGCTGCTTCGTCGATCGCCTTGGCAATAACGATGCGGCCGATCTCGGGCATCAAGCCGCATTTTTCTGCGATCGGAATGAACTCGCCCGGCGCGATCATGCCGCGCTCGGCATGCCTCCAGCGAACCAAAGCCTCGATGCCACTGATAGCGCCATCCGACAGCGACACCTGCGGCTGGAAATAGACTTCGAACGCCTTCTCAGAGATGGCGATCCTGATGTCGAGTTCGAGCTGCTTGCGATTATCAAGTTCGCGCCTCAGCTCATCGGAGAAGAACGACAAACTGCCGCCGCCCTGCCTCTTGGCTGAATAGAGTGCCAGATCGGCATGGACGAGCAGGTCCTGCGCATTGTCGGCGTCGACGGGGTAGACCGCAATCCCGGCACTTACGCCTGGATGGATCGTCGTGCCTTGGAAGATGACCGGCTCATTGAGTTTGGCCAGCATGCGTCTGGCGACGATATCGATGTCCGCGGTGCTGCCGGCGTCGTTGAGGACGACAACGAATTCGTCGCCTCCGAGACGCACGTTGAGATCCGACGTCCGGCAGGAATCGCGCATGCGCTGCGCGGCCACCACCAGCACATAATCGCCAGCGGCGTGGCCGAGCGTGTCGTTGATCTGCTTGAACCGGTCGAGGTCGAACTGCACTACGGCGACCCGCTCACGCCTTCGCTGCGCACCACTGATGAACGTATCGAAATGGTCGGTCAGGAAGGTACGGTTGTGCAGGCCGGTCAGCCCGTCATGCACGGCAATGAAGGCCATGGAATTGCGTGCATCGACCAGCTCGCGCGTCCGGCGCAAGATGGCATTCGACATCGGCCGGAAAATGAAAAGTGCCACCAGCAGGATGACGCCGATGGTCGAATGGAACAATGTGCGATGAAGATCGAGGAGCCTTTCGGAGCGCTGGTCCGCGTAGGCGCTGATGCGCTGGCCGAGTGCTGCGTAGCCCGACAATGTTGCGTTGGCAACGGAAGCGTCCAGATTAACGCGCTCCTCTCCGCCCTTGTAGCCGCCGCTGCCGGTCGTGTTGAGCCGCGATTCGAATGAAGAGATCAGACGCTCGCCGTTGGCGATAAGCCCGACCGAGAAATAGTCGAGATGGTACGGCTTGGCGAAAAGCACGCTCTCGATCGATTTCGGATCGAATCTTGCCGGCGACACCGGATCGGCGGCGGTCCGCTCGAGCAGCAGATCGTAGTTCTTCTCGAACTCCACTGTCGCTTGCTTGAGCGCGCTAACCAGGGCGTGCTGTTGATCGCGCGAGGCGCTGCCTGTTGCGCCGGCAAGGAAGACGATGCGCTGCGACAGGGCTTTTTGTGTGCTGACGATATCGAGCAGCGCCTGATTGTGCCGTTGGGTCGCCATCACCTGTTGCAGCAGGATGAAGGACGCCACTACCATGGCGGCTATGATCAGCAGAGCCAGCCAGTAGCCGGACTTGATCAGGAGTATAAGCCTGCCCGAAACGGCGTGCACCGGCTGCTGCGACATTTTCCGAGTCGGCCCTCTCGCCAACGAATTCTTGTGCGACAACCTTTGGCTTCAAAGTGTTAACAGCTTTGGGATGGCAACAGGCCGGCGGCGACGACCGTGGCGGGAAACCCGCAAAGTGGTTATTGCAATCTTTCGCGGCGCCTCTGCATTTGAACATCGTGGCCTCTGCCGTGCCATTGCCGCCACCGAAGCGGTCGCTTTTGCGATGGATTTTTCGTCCGCGCGGCGCGACAGTCCTCATCGATCTCAACAGGGCCTGATCATGACCGAAGCATTCCTTTCCCACATCGACAGCGAGCTTGAAGGACTGAAATCGGCAGGTCTCTACAAATCCGAGCGGGTGATAACCTCGACCCAATCGGCCGAGATCGAGGTGGGCGGCGAGAAGGTGCTGAATTTCTGCGCCAATAATTATCTCGGCCTCGCCGACAGCGCCGAACTGCGGGAAGCAGCCAAGCAGGCGCTCGACCGTTACGGCTACGGCATGGCGTCGGTGCGCTTCATCTGCGGCACGCAGGAAGAACACAAGCAGCTCGAGGCGACCATTTCTGATTTCCTCGGCATGGAGGACACTATCCTCTACGGCTCCTGCTTCGATGCTAATGGCGGCCTGTTCGAGACGCTGCTCGGCGAGGAGGATGCGGTCATCTCCGATGCGCTGAACCACGCCTCGATCATCGACGGCGTGCGGCTGTCGAAGGCAAAGCGCTTCCGCTACGCCAACAACGACATGGCCGATCTGGAGGCGCGGTTGAAAGACGCGAGCGACTGCCGGTTCCGGCTGATCGCCACCGACGGCGTGTTCTCGATGGATGGCACCATCGCCAATCTGAAGGGCGTCTGCGACCTCGCCGACAAATACGATGCGATGGTGATGGTCGACGACAGCCATGCAGTTGGTTTCGTCGGCAGGAATGGCCGTGGCTCGGCCGAACATTGTGGCGTCGAGGGCAGGGTGGACATCATCACCGGTACGCTCGGCAAGGCATTGGGCGGAGCGTCGGGCGGCTACACGTCGGGCAGGAAGCCGGTGGTCGACTGGCTGCGCCAGCGCTCGCGGCCCTATCTTTTTTCCAACACGCTGATGCCGGCGATCGCCGGCGCCTCGATAAAGGTCTTCGAACTGATCAAAGTCGGGGGTGGATTGCGGAAGAGGCTCTACGACAATGCCGGGCATTTCCGGTCCGAGATGGGCAAGCTCGGCTTCACCCTGGCCGGCGCTGACCACCCGATCATCCCCGTGATGCTTGGCGATGCGACGCTGGCGCAGGAGATGGCGGCGCGGATGCTGAAGCGCGGCATCTATGTCATCGGCTTCTCGTTCCCGGTGGTGCCGAAGGGCCAGGCGCGCATCCGCACGCAGATGTCGGCCGCCCATTCCAGCGCAGACATCGATCGCGCGGTTGAGGCGTTCGCCGCAGTCGGTCGGGAACTCGGCGTGATTTCCTGAACGGCCGGAACCGAAAAGCGATTCCGGATCAAGAGGTTCAAGCGACTAAGGTTCTGGGGAACAAAAGAATGTCGAACATGATGAAGGCGCTGGTCAAGGCCAAGGCCGAGCCGGGCATCTGGATGGAAGAAGTGCCGGTGCCGGAGATCGGCCCCAACGACGTGCTGATCAAGATCAGGAAGACGGCGATCTGCGGCACCGACGTCCACATCTATAATTGGGACCAGTGGGCGCAAAAGACCGTGCCGGTGCCGATGGTTACCGGCCACGAATTTGTCGGAACCGTCGCCGATTTCGGTGCGGCGGTGACCGAGTACAAACTCGGCCAGCGCGTTTCCGGCGAAGGCCATATCGTTTGCGGCCATTGCCGCAACTGCCGGGCGGGCAGGGGGCATTTGTGCCGCAACACGCTCGGCGTCGGCGTCAACCGGCCGGGCGCCTTTGGCGAATACCTGGCGATCCCGCAGCACAATGTGGTGCCGATCCCCGACGACGTGCCCGACGAGATCGCGGCGATCTTCGATCCCTTAGGCAATGCTGTTCACACCGCATTGTCCTTTGATCTCGTCGGCGAGGACGTGCTGGTCACCGGCGCCGGGCCTATCGGCATCATGGGTGCACTGGTGGCGCAGTGCGTCGGCGCGCGAAAAGTGGTCATCACCGATATCAACCCGGTGCGCCTGGCACTGGCGAAAAAGCTTGGCGTTCAGCATGTCGTCGACGCATCGAAGGAAAAGCTGCGCGACGTGATGCCGGCGCTTGGCATGACCGAGGGCTTTGACGTCGGCCTCGAAATGTCGGGCGCAGCCCCTGCCTTCCGCGACATGATCGACACCATGAACAATGGCGGCAAGATCGCCATTCTCGGCATCGCGCCGACCGGCTTCGAAATCGACTGGAACAAGGTCATCTTCAAGATGCTGCATCTGAAGGGCATCTACGGCCGCGAGATGTTCGAGACCTGGTACAAGATGATTGCGCTGGTGCAGGGTCCTCTCGATGTCAGCGGCCTGATCACCCACCGCATCGGCATTGACGACTATGTTTCCGGCTTCGAAGCGATGAAGAGCGGCAATTCCGGCAAGGTGGTGATGGACTGGTAGGCGATCAGAAATGTTGGCGGGACAGCACCCCCCTCTGGCCTGCCGGCCATCTCCCCCTGTAAGGCAGGGCTATCGCATATGAGTGATGGCATTGATGAGATAGTCGTCGTTCCAGGCGCATTTCTTGATGCGATGGCTGATGGGAACTTTGGCAGCATCGGCGG
>NZ_JAMYNH010000028.1:0-53669 GCF_040318975.1 Mesorhizobium sp. M0983
GCCTGCGCACGCCCGAAATCCGCCCGCCGCAAGGCGGCCACGGCATAGTCTGCCGCTTCAAAGATCGACATCCGCTCAAGTCCGGACCGATGCACCAACGCCCCCTCGGATGCCTCCGTGATCGGGACGACGCCGCTGCTGCGCGAACTCATCCTGGCGTTTCTCGAAGTACCCGTGCGGAGGCCGGCAGCGCCCGCGCCGAACGACTGGTCGCTGTCATTCTCGACCAGCTCCGGGCGAGCCCGGTCGCGCCGTTGTCTCTTCCCTCGCCGAAGACATCCGGAACGACCCGGGTGCAGACTGGCCGCTCGATGAGATTGCGTCATGCGCCGCCATGTCCCCGCGCAGCCTCCAGCGTCACTTCCAGTCGGAGACTGGCATGAGTTTTCGCGCCTGGCGGCAGCAGGCGAAACTCCTCAAAGCGGTGGAGTGGCTCGCCGCCGGCCGAAGCGTCGGCGACATCGCCTTCATCGCGGTGTTTCGCGCGGCCTTCGGTGCCTCTCCTGGAAAGTATTTTCAAGAGCCATCTCCGGAAGGGTAACGCGCCGGACGCGCGGCGGCTTGTCGCTCATTCTCCAGCCTTATCACCTCAGCCGAAGATGAGATTGGCACCCGGTTTCAGTTTGCCAATTATGCGACTTTCGAAGCACAAAAGGCGAACATGTAGCGGCGGCCTATGTGTTTTCGACGTAAACAGCACTGGCTCACTTCGGCTATCGGCCGGCTTGTGAATGACCGGAAGGGGGCCGAGTCCCGACGGTCCGGTTCTGGGGAGCGCTCGGCGGTAAGCTGCCATTCTGGTCCCCCTCTAAGGCAAAATTTGCCTTGTTACCTTTTCGACCCCCGTCTCGGGCGCCGCTAGCCTGTTTGTGGTTTTCCGAAAGCAGACGCAAAAGTCAAAGTTTCGGCAACAGAAGTCCACGGCAATTTGGTCGCTAGGCAGACATTGCCTTTGCCCAAGAAGCTGACGCTGAGATGAGCCACACTTGCTGTCGGCTTACCGCCGCATTCCGACTGTTCTCCGAGCTACTAAGAAATAGCGCTTTCGATGCTTTAGCCGTGCCTCACAGTCGTGTTCTCGCCGGAGATTCTTAACTACTTGTGGACTACGGTCGCACCCCCTTGCGTCACCATTTCCGATCTGATCTTTGAACGACGGCTTGCGGATAGATTTTTCTGTGGGGGTTCCTCACAGGTGAAAGCAAGACGGCTCTAGTGCTTCCCGGAGAATGCGACGAGGGCGATACGTTATGGTCAATTATGCTACATCGCATAGGAGTATCCGCAAGCCGCCCCTCCCATGACAATCGTTTCGCTTAAACTGGAGCAGTACAAAAAAGCGGACACTCTGACCGATGTTGCGCGAATTCTCGACCTCAAACCGGCGCACATCTCCTATGCCCTGTATAAACTCAGCGATGCTTCCAAATACGATGAGTTTACCGTCCCCAAAAAATCGGGCGGCGACCGGATCATTCGTGCCCCGCACAAGACCTTGAAGGCTGTTCAAAAGCGTCTTGCTAAGGATTTGCTGCTGATCGAACAGGAGCTAGAGGCGAGCCGGGTCAAGAAACGCAATTGCATTCTCGCCCATGGATTCAAGAAAAAGCTCTCCATCATCACCAACGGCGAAAATCACCGGGATCAGCGATACGTCTTTAACGTCGATCTCAAGGACTTCTTTCCAGCGATCAATTTTGGGCGGGTCTTCGGCTTTTTCACTAAGCACAAGGACTTTGCGCTCAAGCGCAAGGTCGCGGCCGTCCTAACGCAGATTGCATCTTTCGACAACCAGCTGCCCCAGGGGAGCCCGTGCTCGCCTGTCATCTCCAATTTGATCGCCAGCGTCATGGACATTCGCCTTAATGAGCTGGCGAGGCAAAACCACTGCACCTACACGCGCTATGCGGACGACATTACGTTCTCGACCAGCGAACAGCTCTTCCCGTCAGCAATCGGACGCCGTGTGAATGGCAGCATCAACCTCTGGGAGGCCGGCCCCAAGCTTGTGAAGATGATAGCTCGGGCCGGATTCGAGCTAAATCACGCCAAAACGCGTATGCAGTACTATTACTCGCGGCAGGATGTGACCGGGGTTGTCGTCAACCAGAAGGTCAACATCGCTTCGGACTATTATGCGACCGTCGCGGCTATGTGCCATCACCTGTTTATGGACGGCTCATGCCACGTGAAGGTCAATGGGACCAAACGGCCTTTCTCGCTTGCCAAGCTCCGTGGACGACTGGCCTTTATCCACCAAGTCCGCGGGCGAGGACCGAAGGTACGTCAGGTTCCCGACGAAAAGGACGAGCAGACCAAGGCGCCTCCACAGAAGGTGTGGGCGAGTTTCAAGCTCTTTGAGCGCTTCCTGAATTATGCCGACCTATACGGCGCTGAACGACCTGTCGTTCTCTGTGAAGGCGTCACGGACAATATCTACATCAAGTCCGCGCTTCACAATCTCGCAGCCAAGTATCCAGCCCTCACCAGTCCAGCGGGCGAACTGAAAATCAAACTCTTCAAATACACCCGTAGCTCGGCTGCTGTTCAGCAGTTGGGCGGAGGCTGCGGCGATCTTACTAAACTGGCAAGGATGTATTCGGCCCGCATTAAGGGCTTCAAGAGTGGCGGCAAACATCCTGTCATCATGGTGGTCGATTCGGACGAAGGCTCGAAAGACCTATCTAAGCACGTACAGCACGTCACGAAAAAGAAGGTCGATGGATCGGACAGTTGGTACTTCTTGGAGTCCAACCTCTACGTGATACCCATTCCGAAGATTGGAGGGGCCGATACCCCCATTGAGAAACTCTTCGAACAAGCCCTGCTGGACAAGCCCTACGAGGGTAAGAAATTCGATATAAAGCTGAAAGAAACGGACGGGGCGACTCACATCTCCAAAAAGACTTTCGCGAGCAAGGTGGTGGCCGTGAACAAGGCCACCATCAACTTCGGCGGATTTGAACCGGTGCTGAACGCTGTTGTCGAGGTGATTGAGGACTATAAGAAGAGGGTCGGATCGGTTATCCCGTCTGCACCGACCGCAGGCAGAGCTGGGGCCGTTTCCAGACTGTCCGTTGCTGGGCGCAAAGTAGCAATTAACAGCAATCTAATCGCCGACTGATCTTGGCGGCGGCTGCCAAACTCCTGTCAAATCGAGTAGCATAACTCCCACACCGTCGAAGGAGCACCCAATCAGTTCTGTCCCAACCATGTCCCTCGCTCAGTTCGCGACAGCCTTCGCCCTACGACCGAATACGGTGGCATGGTTTCTCGGCGCCGGCGCGTCGGCGGCATCCGGGATTCCTACCGGCTATGCGATGATCCGTGACTTCAAGGCCCGAATCTTCTGTCGCGAGACAAACCTTTCAAAACGGGAAATCGATACGGCCGACCCCATCTGGATTGAGCGGATCGATAATTTCTTTCGCCGGACGTCGCGGCTGCCGCCGGACGGAGATCCCATGGAATATGCCGCCGCTTTCGAGGCGGTCTATCCCCAGCCTCGCCACCGTCGACAGTATATTGCGGATGCGATCGCTAAGGGTGTGCCATGCTTCGGGCACAAGGTGCTTGCCAGCCTGATGGCGGCGGGCAAGACCGACTGCATCTTCACGACCAATTTTGACCCGCTTGCGGAAGACGCGGCACTCACCGCGAACGCAATCCTGCCGACCGCCGACCAGAGACGGCCCACTGTGGCGGCGATCGATTCTGCCGACCGTGCGACGCGTTGCCTCGACGAATCCGACTGGCCGCTAATCGCGAAACTTCATGGGGACTACCAGTCGATCGCGATCAAGAACACCGGATCAGAGCTGGAGCAGCAGGACGCCCGCATGCGACACGTGCTGGTGGAGGCTGGAAAGCGGTTCGGAATGCTGTTCGTCGGTTACAGCGGGCGCGACACCTCGATCCTAGAGGCGCTGAACGACGTCCTGGCTGCACCCTCTCCGTTCCCGAACGGACTCTATTGGGTTGCCTCATCAGCGAGCCGCCTGCTCCCAGCCGTCACCGAATTTCTGGATCGCGCGCAGACGGCAGGGGTCGACGTTTCGGTTATCGAATGCACGACGTTCGACGAGCTGGTCGCCGAGATTGTCAAGATAACGGATCTGCCGCAGGCGCTCTACGATCACGTGATGGAAGGGCGACCTACGCCGCGCCTCGTACCCGTCCAGATTCCGAATGCCAAGGCCCGGGCATTCCCGGTACTGCGCTATTCGGCAATTCTGCTCCAATCGATGCCGACGGCGGCGAGGCGCATCATGCTGACCCGCGTAACCACGTCGGCAGAGGTGCGAGAAATCTTCAAGGCGAAAGGTTATCGAGCGACGGCGGCCGCGTTGGGGAGGGAGTTGGCGGTGTTTGGGCGGGATCAGGAGCTCGTGGACGCCTTGGCTCCGCTCGGCCCATCGCTCGCTGGAACGATCGACCTCGATCCGGCCGCCGATAGCTGGGCCATGGGCTTGCTGTACGACACACTCGTGCGATCTCTGGCCCGACAGCGCCCGCTAATCCCGCGCTACAGGCGTTCAGGTCATTCGCTCGTCGTCGCCACACCGCGCGACGGCGACGATCCTGAGCGAACGCGGCGCCAGCAACAAACCCTATCGCGGTTGCGCGACGCGTACGGCACTAATCTCGTCGGCGCAGTGCCCGGGCTTGGTTTCCCCTTTCGGGAGGGTGTCCACCTCAAACTGGAACAGGTGGACGGCAGGTGGTGGTGCGGCTTCGAGCCCTACACGTTCGTCCAGCTACCCCGTCAGGACACTCCCCAATCGGTTGGCTCCGAGGATTTCTCCGCCAACCAGGCCCCGGCTGAAGTAGGTATACAGGTCGAACTCCGGGGTGATCCCGCCGGAGACTGGCGTCGCGAACGCTGGGCTCCGCGCTTTAACAAGAGCTGGGCCAGCATTATTGGAGCCTGGGCGCAGCTTCTTACCGAAACAGGAGGGACGGCGCGAAGCGCCTTCGGGCTCGAAGACGGCACGGGCATTGATGCCGTGTTCAAGGTGTCACCGATTACAGGGTACAGCCGGCCGTCGCACCACCACACCTACTTCGACAGGAGCAAATGATGGCGAACTCAGCCCTGACCGAGCTGCCGCCATTCACGCTGTTGGACGAGCCGGATCTGTCCTTTTCGCCATCCGAACCCACTCAAGTCGATGTCCACCCGCTGCGGGGACTCGTGAATTATGGGCCATATTCGAAGGGCTCCTTCAGCGGCTATACCTCTCGTGTGCGCATCGCAACAGTCGGCCCGGGGGGTGCTTTCCATCGTCGCGGCGACCTAATGAAGCTTTTGCGCGACGTGCATCGGGCTACTGACCGAACGGAATATGTGCCGGAATATCCAGGTTTCGAGCGCCTGTTCCGCGTGGCTCTTGAGGCCGCGCCCGCAAGCGCGCACATCAAGTGGCCTGAACGCCTAGACCAGTTGCCGGGCGACGGCGACGCACAGCATCGCCTCTACCTTGCCATGGATGCCGCGCTCCGCCGCCTCGACGCCGTTCGCAATGAGTTCGAAGTTGTGCTGGTCCACTTTCCCGACAGCTGGGACACGGCGACACGCGGAAAATTCTTTGACGCACACGACGTGCTGAAGGCCTTAGGCGCCAAGTATAATATTCCGACTCAGGTCCTGAACGACCGCGTCTTCACCTTCAGCTACAAGGCATCGCTGGCGTGGCGTCTTTCGACCGCATTGTACGTTAAGGCTGCGGGCACGCCGTGGAAGCTGGCGCCGCTAAAAGGCGTACCGGCCGACACCGCCTACATCGGGTTGGCCTATGCCCTACGCGGCGATCAGCAAGACGCACATTATGTGACGTGCTGTTCGCAGGTCTTCGACATGGACGGCGGCGGCATGCAGTTCGTTGCGTTCGAGGCGCGGGACCCGGTGGCCGACGTCACCGAAGCCCGCAGAAACCCCTTTCTCAGCCGCGACGACATGCGCGCCGTCCTCGCCCGCAGCCTGGAGCTCTATCAAGGGCGCAACGGCGGCAACCTGCCAAGACGCATGGTTATTCATAAGACGACCGCGTTCAAGGAAGGCGAGATCGAAGGCGCATTCGACGCGCTCGCCGGTGTGGCGGAAGTAGAGTGTATCGAGGTCAGTTCGGCATCGTGCTGGCGCGGCGTCTGGCTGATCAAGTCGGGCGCGGAGAAGCCTCCGTCAAAGCCGTCGGGATTTCCCGTGCCGCGCGGGACAATGGTGGTCCGCACGGGCAATTCCGCCTTGGTATGGGTGGCGGGAAATGCTCCCGATGTTTCGACCAAGGGCGACTACTATCAGGGCAAGAAGAGCATTCCCCGGCCACTGCAGCTGATCCGTCATGCCGGGAGTGGGCCGCTTGAACTCATAGCCCACGAGGCGTTGGCCCTTACGAAGATGGATTGGAACAACGACGCGCTCTACGACCCTGTGCCGGTAAGCATTCGCTATTCGCAGAAACTGGCCCGCACGATAGCGAACGTCCCTGACCTGCCGCGAAATGTCTATCCGTATCGCCTGTTCATGTGACCGCGCCGTGATATGCGCCTATCCAGGAACCGGCGCGAGCGTATCGGCCTCGGATGAGCTTCTGCTAACCGTCAGAACTCTAGACTACCGGCTGCTTTTGGGAGCACGCAAACAAACTCCTGAACGTCCGATTAGCGGCGCAAAGCATTCGCGGCTCCAATCGGGAAGTGGAGCCGCTGTTGGTCAGACCTCCGTTGCCTCGGCAAGTTCAAGGGCATCCTCGACGTCGACACCGAGATAACGGACCGTGTTCTCGATCTTGGTGTGGCCAAGCAGGATCTGGATGGCTCGAAGATTTCCCGTCGCCTTGTAGATGATGGACGCCTTGGTGCGTCGCAGAGAATGCGTGCCGTATTCCTAGGTCTAAGCCCGATCGCCGCGACCCATTCGTCGACGAGACGGGCATACTGTCTCGTGCTCAGGTGAGCTGCGCGGTCGATCTTGCTCGGAAATGCATAGTCATCAACGGTCCCGCCGCGTCGTTCCAGCCACACGAGAAGGCTCGCGCGAGCGTCACCCATCAACTCGAACTGCACTGGCCGCCCAGTTTTCTGTTGCACGACCATCGCGCGGCTGCGGATTTCCGGGCCGATTACAAGAGTGCCGATCTTGATCTTAACGAGATCGCAGCCCCGAAGCTTGCTGTCGATCGCCAGATCGAAGAGCGCTCGATCGCGCAGGCGCTGCTCCCGATCAAGGAAGAAACGGATCGCCCATATCTGCCGAGGCTTAAGAGGGCGTTTCGTGCCAACCTTCATGCCCGCATTCCAAGCGCAGTGATTGGTGGCAACGCGGTCGTAGTGTGAATGTCCCATTTCGTTTCTCCTTCGGCCATGATTGGCCCCAGGAGGAACGCGTATGGCCTGTCAGGGTCTGGGCCGGGAGCGCACTGACAGCTCTCAGCTGCCGATCTTCAAGAGCGGACGTTCAGTCCGGTCGCTTTCTAACGTCCCGAAAGCTAACTTCCGGCGGGATCGGAAATGCTGACTCGATCCAGTGTCAATATGTGTCGTGACCTGACCGCTGAGCCGCCCTTCATCAGCCCATTTCGCTGCTCGATAACCGACCCTTCACCGCAACCAGCGTTCCTGATTCCAACCGGACATTCCGAGCGTCATCCCCGCTTTGAGCGATCGCTCTAAATCGCGCGGACGGGAGTTCAACGAAGGGGCGCGTCCGACAGGCTGGCCTGTTTCCTCGCGTTATGCATTATGGAATTCTAAATAATCCGGGCATCAATCTGAGTTTTGAGTTGAAGACGAGCGTCGCACTCTCCTTCGGGTCGTTTACACTGGTGCCCGCCGAGCGCATGCTACTGCAGGGCGATCAAAGATTGAAGATCGGCAGCCGTGCGCTGGACATCCTCATCGTCCTGGCGTCGCGGCCCGGCGAAATCATCTCTAAGGATGAATTCGTCTCGCTGGTCTGGCGGAACACGTTCGTCGAAGAAAACAACCTGCGCGTTCACATCGCATCGCTCCGCAGGATTCTCGGCGAAAGCAGCGACGCTCCGCAATACATCTCCAACATCCCCGGCCGGGGCTACAGCTTTGTGGCCGCGGTCTCTCATAAGGCGGCCCCTGTCAGTCTAGAGGGGCAGCCGGCCTTTGGCGGCAAGCCGTCGGTGCCCCGTCTTGCGAACCGAGTTATCGGCAGGGAGGCGGTTATTGATCTGCTGGAGCGACAGATGCCGGAGCAAAGGCTGCTTACGGTCGTAGGACCAGGTGGTATAGGAAAGACGACGGTGGCAATCGCGCTTGCGGACCGTCTCAAAGACCAGTATCCGGGCGGGACCGCATTTGTGGATCTCGCTGGGATTTCGAACGGAGAACTGCTCACCGGGTCGATTGCCGCCAAGGTAGGCTGTGTGCTCTCGTCGTCTGATCCTCTTGCCGAGCTTGCCAGACAGCTCAACCACCGCTCGATGCTGCTCATCCTGGATTGTTGCGAACATCTGATCGACGAGGTGGCGGTCGTCGCGGAAACCCTGATCGCCGAGACGCAGCAGTTGACCATCCTTGCGACCAGCAGGGAACCGCTTCGTATCCCAGCCGAATGGGTTCTTCGCCTGCTACCCCTGGACTGTCCAGGCGCCAACGAAGCGCTCGACGGCCCTACTGCGCTGCGTTTTCCGGCAGTCCAGCTTTTCGTCGAACGCGTTTCAGCCAGCGTCGGCGGCTATTTCCTAAGCAACGCCGAAGCGCCGATCGTGGGCGAGATTTGCCGCCGGCTCGACGGCATCGTGCTTGCCATCGAGCTGGCCGCCGGGCGTGTGGACACCTTGGGCATTGCAGGCGTCGCGGAATCGTTGCGGAACAATTTCGACATCCTGACCCGGGGACGTCGCACGGCGCTTCCACGCCACCAGACGCTGCGCGCGACGTTGGACTGGAGCTATACGCTGCTCTCGTCGACACAACAGTTCGTCCTTGCCCAGCTATCGCTGTTCAACCAGGAATTCACGCTCGAAGCGGCGCGCGCCGTTGTATCGGGCGAAGGGGCGGTCGATGTGGAAGGCAGTATCGTTGACCTCATCGCGAAATCGCTGGTGGTCGCCGACCGCAGCGCGCATCCCATCCGCTACCGCCTGCTCGACATGACGCGCGCCTATGCGGCGAAGAAGCTTTCGGCATCCGGCTTCGAGAACGAGGCGTCATACAGGCATGCGACCCACTACCGCACGCATTTCGACGATGCCGCGCGACAGTGGCAGGTCGCGCAGGAGCCGGTATCCCCGGAAATCTACAGCCGCGACATCGGCAATCTGCGCGCGGCCCTCGACTGGTGCTTTTCGCCAGCAGGCGAGAGCGCGATGGGCGTTGCGATGACAATCGCGGCGATCCCATTGTGGTATCAGCTGTCGCTCGTCGACGAATGCCTGTCGCGTGTCCAGCAAGCGCTGGACTGGCTTGAAAAGCAGCCGGAAGCGGACAAACGGAGTCTGATGCAGCTGCATGCGGCATTGGGTTTTCCGCATATGCGCGCGATTTCGGGCCGACCCAGCGGCGCTGAGGCGTGGACGCGCGCGCTCGAGATCGCCCGCAACGTTGACGACGTGGATTTCCAGTTGCGTGCCCTCTGGGCACTCTGGGTGGATCGAACCAACAGCGGCGAACCCCGCGCCGGGCTCGAGATGGCCGAAGCCTTTCGCATACTGTCGGAGCGGTCGACCGACGACGCCGATCGGCTTATTGGCGAGAGGATGAAGGCCAGGTCGCTGCACCTGCTTGGCGACCAGGCCGGTGCGGAGGACCATGTGCGGCGCATGTTGGCCGCCTATAAAGCGCCGGCTAACAGAGCACACCTTGCGCGCTTTCAATATGAACAGCGCATTACCGCTCGCATTACGTTCGCGCGTGTGCTGTGGCTTCGCGGCAAGACAGACGAAGCTCTGCGCGAGATAGACGACCTTATCGAAACAGCGATTGCCGCAGGCCACAATCTCACGCTTTGCCACGCGCTTTCGGACGCGGCCTGTCCGGTGTCGCTGATGGCGGGTGATCTGGCACGCGCCGAACGCTACACCGAAATGCTGCATCGACGCACGAGAGATCATGCGCTCGATGTCTGGCATGCCTATGCGGAGTGCTTCGAGGGCGACATCCTGATCCGGAGTGGCGAGGCGGCGACAGGCGTCACCCTCGTTCGCGAAGCTCTCGACCGGTTGGATCGCGCGGGATTCTATCTCTATCAAACGGTCTTCCAGTCAATCCTCGCCTCCGGGTTAACGAGGCTTGGCCGTGAACCGGAAGCCATGGCTTTGCTGGATGGCGCACTGTCGCGATGTCAAGTTAGCGGCGAGGCTTGGTATTGCGCTGAGCTGATTCGCCAGAAGGGCACGATCTTGGCCGGGCAATCCTCGCGCCGGCCCGACGCCCGGGCGCTCTTTGAGCGCGCGATGACGATTGCCCGTGATCAGGGAGCCACAATTCTGGAGCGACGTTCAGCCGACAGTCTTGCCGCGCTAAACAGGCACGTTAGCACCGTTTAGCATCGATTTACTGGTTTACACCGCTCTCCTGCGCGACTGTTTCGGCACCGAACGAAGCACACACTATGCCCAGGAACAGAGCGATGAACTCAACCCGCATTACCTCCTTTCGTCGAACGGTCGTGGCTGACGTGACCCGCACCGCACTGCTCTCTGTTCTGACAACTGCCGTGCTGGCCACGCCAACAACTCCGGTTCAGCAAAATCAGGCAGCGGCATGCGGTGCCGCTTGCGTAGAGACGCAGACGCTCGATGTTGGCGGCATCGCCTACCCGCGTGAGTTCCGCGAGGAGGTCATCCGCTTCTTGGGCGATGAGACGCGGCCATGAGCGCCTTCCTATTCTCCACTTCTTTCACCCGTCGCGACGTGCTTGCGGCAGGCATGGCCAGCGCCGCAGCGACGCTACTGCCGGCGAACCCAACCCAGGCGCTCTCAGTGGAAGCTGCCACCCAAACCAGAAAAGGAAAACAGACCATGGGCTTCATCACCACCAAGGACGGCACCGAGATCTTCTACAAGGATTGGGGGGCGGGCCAGCCGATCGTCTTCCATCACGGCTGGCCGCTCAGCGCCGACGACTGGGACAATCAGATGCTGTTCTTCCTGGAAAATGGCTACCGTGTCATTGCGCATGATCGCCGGGGCCACGGCCGCTCGACCCAGACCGCCACGGGAAACGAGATGGACACCTATGCCGCCGATGTCGCGGAGCTGGCCGAGGCGCTGGACCTCAAGGAAGCCGTCCACATCGGTCATTCGACCGGCGGCGGCGAGGTCGCGCACTATGTGGCGCGCGCCGAACCGGGGCGGGTTGCCAAGGCGGTGCTCATCGGGGCGGTGCCGCCAATCATGGTGAAATCGGACAAGAATCCAGGCGGCCTGCCGATCGAAGTGTTCGACGGATTCAGAGCAGCGCTTGTCGCGAACCGCGCTCAATTCTACATCGACGTTCCTTCCGGCCCCTTCTACGGCTTCAACCGGCCAGGCGCGAAGATTTCGCAGGGTCTCATCGAGAACTGGTGGCGGCAGGGCATGATGGGCGGCGCGAAGGCGCACTACGACTGCATCAAGGCCTTCTCCGAGACAGACTTCACCGAGGATCTCAAGGAGATCGACGTTCCGGTGCTGGTCATGCACGGCGATGACGACCAGGTCGTTCCTTACGCGGATTCCGCGCCGCTTTCCGTCAAGCTGCTCAAGCGTGGCACGCTGAAGACCTATGAGGGTCTGCCGCACGGACTCTGCGCTACGCATCCCGAGATCGTAAACCCCGACCTGCTCGCCTTCATCAAAGGTTAGCTGGCAGCGAAAGCGGAGACTTGCCGTGAATTTAACAAGCACGTCGACCTACCGACGCTCGTCCTGTCACGGGGACGACGATCAGATCGTTCCGATCGCGGATTCGGCGCTGCTGTCGGCGAAGCTGACAGGTGATCAAAGGTGCACCGCACGGTTTATGCACCACACACAAAGACGAGGTGAACGCGGAGCTCCTCGCCTTCATACGCAAAACGGCTGACTCCCCGCATCCTCCCCCACAGGCCGTTGACTGCGCTACGCGGGCACCGCGTGCCCGCGTAGCGCCTTTCCTCAACAATCCCGGCAGCCGCCGGACAAAGGAGATCAAATGTTCACCTTCAATACCCGCCGCACCGCGCTGGTGTTCGCTGCTGCACTGCTTTCCTCGAGCCCAATGCCGATGATGGTCAATGCCCCTGTAAGCGCCGCCGCTGAGACCGTGGACTCGACCACCCATTACCACACCGTCAAGATCAGTGGCGTCGACGTTTTCTATCGTGAGGCAGGGCCGGCTAACGCGCCGGTTGTGCTTCTGCTTCACGGCTTCCCGACCTCTTCACACATGTTCCGCAATCTGATCCCGGCGCTTGCCGACCGCTATCACGTGATCGCGCCCGACTACCCGGGATTTGGCGAGAGCGCGGCACCTGATCACACCAAATTCGCGTACACCTTCGCTCACTACGCCGATCTGGTGGATGGCTTGCTGGGGCGACTCGGCGCGAACAACTACGCGATGTACGTCATGGACTACGGCGCTCCGGTCGGATACCGGCTCGCGCTCAAACATCCGGAACGGGTAACCGCCTTGATCGTGCAAAACGGCAACGCTTACGAGGAGGGCCTGAAGGAATTCTGGGATCCGATCAAGGCCTATTGGGCGGACGGTTCGGCCGCGCATCGGAAGGCGCTGAGTTTCCTTGTCACGCCTGCCATCACGAAATTCCAATACACGGACGGCGTAGCCGACGTTTCCCGGATCGACCCGGACAATTGGGGACATGATCAGGTGCTGCTCGACCGTCCCGGCAACAAGGACATTCAGCTCGATCTCTTCCACGACTATGGCAGCAACGTTCCACTCTACCCGAAATTCCAGGCATTTTTCCGCGAGCGCAAGCCGCCGATGCTGATCGTATGGGGCAAGAACGACAAAATCTTCCCCGCCGATGGCGCCGGCCCATATCTTCGTGATTTGCCAGGAGCCGAGCTTCATTTGCTGGACACCGGGCATTTCGCGCTCGAAGACAAGCTGGACGAGATGGTTCCGCTTATCCGGGACTTCCTGGACCGCAAGCTGGCTACCAACTGAGCCAACGTCAGCGCGATCTGAGCGCTGGCGGCGTCGCGGCCGCCAGCGGGTGGCCGCAAGACGCACAAACACGACATGACGCAACATCAAAGGATGAAACAATCATGTACGCCCGCCGGCAGTTACTTTCGCGTCGCGGCTTTTGCCTGTGCTGCATGGCCGCTTCCGCCGGCGCTGTTACCGGCGGCTGGCTTACACCTCGGGAAGCATTTGCCGAGGCACGCGGCATCGTCAGCCTGATCAAGGACAGTGCCGCCGTATCGCCCATAGCCACCCACAAATTGCGCGGCAACATCAGCGTGCTTGAAGGTTCCGGCGGCCACGTCGCGGTCCTCACTGGACCCGACGGCAAGGTGCTTGTCGATGCCGGCATCGGGGTTTCCCGCCGTCAAATGACGAAGGTGCTCGCCCATCTCGGCCCCGAGCCGATCACACATTTGATCAACACGCACTGGCATTTCGATCACACCGACGGCAATGCATGGCTGGGCTCGGCCGGAGCGAAGATCATCGCTCACGAAAACACCCGTAAATATCTCTCACAGACCCAGCGCGTCGAGGAATGGGACTATAACTTCCTCCCATTGCTCCCGGATGGACTACCAAGCGAAGTGTTCGCCGACAGGCGCGATCTGCAGCTCAATCGGGCGTCCATCGCACTGAAACGTTGCGGCCCGGCGCACACCGACAGCGACATCTCCGTCACGTTTGGCGAAGCAGATATCGTCCATCTCGGTGATACCTATTGGAACGGCATTTATCCTTTCATCGACTATTCGACGGGCGGCAGCATCGACGGAATGATTGCTGCGTCCGACGCTAATCTCGCCGCGACAACCGGCAAGACGATCGTCATTCCGGGTCACGGCCATCCGGTCAGCAACCGAGCGGAGCTCCAAGACTTTCGCGACATGCTGGTCGCGATCCGAGAGAACGTCGCGAAGCTGAAGCGGCAAGGACGAACGCGCGACGAAACCGTGACGGTTAAACCTACCGCTGCGTTCGACGGCAAGTGGGGCAACTTCGTGATCGATCCCGGTTTTTTCACCCGGCTGGTCTACGAGGGGGTGTGAACTCCAAGGCGCAATTCGATGGATCTGCTCAGTTGAAACCTGAGCGCCGTCGATGAGGTTCGCACGCCAGCCGCAGGCGCGGACCATACCGTCTCTCTTCATCGCTGCCGCGGCCAACTTGGATCAGGAGATTTCGTGATGAGCAAGCTCAACGGAAAAATCGCAGTGATCACCGGTGCAACGAGTGGCATCGGTTTGGCCGCGGCAAAACGGTTTGCGGCGGAAGGCGCCCGTGTATTCATGACCGGCCGCCGAAAAAGGGAACTCGATGCGGCCGTCAACGAAGTTGGCAACGATTCGCGCGGCATTCAGGGTGACATAGCGAACCTAGCCGATCTCGACCGCCTTTTTGAGATCGTGAAGGATGAAGCCGGCGCCATCGACATTCTATTCGCCAACGCAGGTGGCGGCGAATTTTCCGCTCTCGGCGCTATTACGGAAGAGCATTTCGACAGAACCTTTGGAGTCAACGTGAAAGGCACGCTCTTCACAGTCCAGAAGGCGCTGCCGCTTCTCAGGGACGATAGCTCAATCATCCTTACCGGATCGACCGCTGCGACGACTGGCACGCCTGGGTTCAGCGTCTACGGCGCCAGTAAGGCAGCAATCCGGAACTTCGCGCGCAGTTGGATACTTGATCTGGCCGGCCGAGGGATTCGCGTCAATATACTTGTCCCCGGCGCCACCTCTACTGCCGGTTGGCACGAGCTCGCGCCATCCGAGGAGGCACACAATGAGATGATCCGGTTCGTGTCGACAAGAACGCCGTTAGGGCGTCTCGCTGACCCCGACGAAACCGCAAGCGCAGCCCTCTTCCTTGCTTCCAGCGACAGCAGCTTCGTCACGGGAAGCGAGCTGTTTGTCGATGGCGGCTCCGCGCAGATCTAGATTTCAGGGTTACGTCGTTCCGACGTGACCAACCGCTTACCAATCGGAACACTGACTGGAGAAACGAGAAAGATCATGCCTGAACAACGCCCGCCGCTGCCGCCATTCACCCGCGAAACCGCCATCCAGAAGGTTCGCAGTGCAGAAGATGGCTGGAACAGCTGCAATCCCGAACGCGTGTCGCTCGCCTATACGGTTGACAGCTATTGGCGCAATCGCTCGACTTTTGTGCAGGGACGCGAGGCTATCGTCGCCTTCCTGACCGGCAAGTGGGAACGTGAACTGGATTATCGGCTGATCAAGGAACTTTGGGCCTTCACCGACAACCGCATCGCCGTTCGCTTCGCTTATGAATATCACGACGATTCGGGCAACTGGTTCCGCGCCTATGGCAACGAAAATTGGGAATTCGATGAAAACGGCCTGATGCAAAAACGCTTTGCCTGCATCAATGATTTGCCAATTCAGGAATCAGAACGCAAATTCTTTGGGACCGCTCCAGACCACGTCCGGCCGATCATCCGGGCCTGTCGGAGTTAGGAATGTAATCGTCGGAGAAGGTTCGGACTTTATTCCGGTTCTTGCCGAGATCCTCCGCGAACATGGCTTCGAAGGCGCGAGCCGCCATCCGCCAGAAGAACGGACTCGAGGAAATCTCGAAGTTGGACCCACGGATCTGCCAAATCGTCCGGGTTCTCGTGCCATCTAGCCCACCATCTAGCGGCTCGCAGGGAGCAATGAATGGCCCACAAATTCGCCGAAATCGGGTTCACTGACGCAGTGAAATCCGTGCAGCAAACGATGGGCAGCCGCAGCGCTTATGCACGCCGTGAAGTCGGTTCCGATATCAACCGCCCGCTTGGGCCAGATGAGATCAAGTTTCTCGCCGAGCGCGACAGCTTCTACATTGCTTCGGTCTCGGAGATCGGATGGCCCTACGTGCAGTTCCGTGGCGGGCCGGCTGGATTCCTGAGGGTCCTTGACGAACAGACTCTGGGCTTCGCGGATTTCCGGGGCAACCGGCTTTACATTACCACCGGCAACGTCGCCACGGACAGCCGTATTTCGCTGCTGCTGATCGACTCTCCGAACAGGCGCCGTCTCAAGATCTTAGGTCGAATGCATGTCATCGGTACCCAAGATGATGCGGCGCTCGCGGCAAGGCTGACATTCGCCGACTATGCTTCGGCGGTCGAGCGCGTGATGCTCATCAAGGTCGAGGCCTTCGACTGGAACTGCCCGCAACACATACCCCCGGCTTTACCGAAAACGATATTGCGGCAGGTTTCGCCACTCACCGGGAGTGTGGACGGATGCAGGACAAATCGCAGACATCGAAGCGCCGATATTCGGCGTAGTTCATTGCGCTGCCGGTCTTCACTCTGCACGGCGCGGCGGACAAGGGGACCAAGCCGGCCGGCAGCCAACTGTTTTCGACATTGTGGGCTCGTCCGACAAGACGCTCAAGTTCTATCCCTCCCACTTTAACGACCTGCTGAACGATCTTGGCCGCGCAACGGTCATGTCGGATGTGCTGGCATGGATCGGGGCGCGTTTGCCGGTCGAGCAAACCTCTGCCGCAGCAGGTTGACGGTTCACAAGGCTCACGGGTGGAGTAAAGCAACGTGTTTCCGGAAGCGCCAATTCGCATTGCTGTCATGCTCAGTCCCGCGTCCGGCGACGGTTGTGTTGAGTTCTCTCGGTTCCTTGCCGTCTACTACGCGCTTCTGGATGCCGGCGCTGAAATGCTGCTTGCGTCGGTATCAGGAGGCTATCCCTGGCCGACGCGGCCCAAACGACCCGGCGGGGAAGGCAGCGAACTGGCGGCGCGGTTTCGAAGCGACCGGCATGCTCGCGATGATCTGGCAAACACGCTTACCTTTGGCCAAGTCTTCATCGAGGATTTTCATGGTGGCTTCTGCGTCGGTTTGCCGGGCTCCATCTGGAGCAGCAACGATGACGGCTTGGCGGGGTCGCTGATCGGTCGATTTCTGCAGGCCGGCAAACCGGTTGCAGTCCTCCCAAGCCTGTTCGACATCCAACCGAAAGGCGCGGGTGGCGGCCTGCTTATAATCGGCGATGGCGATTGGCCGCCGTGGCGGGCCGTTCATGCGCTCTTAGCTTCGGTTCCGAGGCTATCTGAGAAAGAGAGGACTCTCCCGTGACGCTCCACAGACGCAGTTTTCTTCGCGGTGCAGCAAGTCCGCTTTCAGGCGGTGGCAAAGCTGGTCTCTACGGCCGAGATGGGGGCGCATTGCGGTCCGGCAGCATCGGTGAAGGTTTTCCGACGCGGGCCAAGGCCGGCCCCGAACGCACCCTCGCGCCGAGCCCCGCATCGGAAAACCTTCACCGGTGCGGAGGCTTGATCACTAGGAGCGTTTCGACTTTTGCTGTCACCGTCGCCGAGCCTACAGCATTTCCCTGGCATCTGAGTTAATGTTGCGGCTGAGGGACCCGAATTCAGCCTTGGGAGAGCTGTGTGGACGTTGCCGCTTGGTTGCGAGGCCTCGGCCTCCAGCGATACGAGCAGGCATTTCGCGACAACGCGATCGACGCGGAAGTCCTGCCGGACCTGACTGATGCCGACCTCGAGAAGCTCGGTATGCTCCTCGGTCATCGCAAGAGATTCCGCAAGGCGGTAGTGGGGCTGGGGCCGTCGTCAAGCCCTTCCCACGCGAGCACCGATGACATCGCGGCTCAGAGCCGCACCCGGAAGCTAAGCGCTGAGCGTCGACAGCTTACCGTCATGTTCGTGGATCTCGTCGGCTCGACGGCGCTGGCGACGCGTCTGGATCCGGAGGACCTGCGTGAGACCATCGGAGCGTATCATCGCTGTGTCGCCGATACGGTCGCCAACTTCGGTGGCTTTGTCGCCAAGTACATGGGCGACGGAGTCTTGGTGTATTTCGGCTACCCGCAAGCGCACGAGAACGCCGCCGAGCAGGCGGTGCGTGCTGGCCTTGCTCTTGTCAATGCCGTTGGGCGACTGCCAGAGCCTGAGCCATTGCGGGTTCGTATCGGCATCGGCACTGGACAGGTCGTCGTTGGCGATCTGATCACCGCCGGTGAAGGGCAAGAGCGCGGCGTCGTGGGCGAGACGCCGAACCTCGCCGCCCGCCTGCAAGCTCTTGCCGAACCCAGCACGGTCGTGATCGGGCCGCAAACGCGGCAACTGGTCGGCGATCTTTTCGAATATCGCGATCTTGGCGCGGTCGAGGTGAAAGGCTTTCCGGAGCCGATCCATCCCTATCAAGTTTTTCGTGAGAGCGATGTCGAAAGCCGCTTCGAGGCGCTGCATGGGGCGACGCCCACGCCGCTGGTCGGGCGTGAGGAAGAGGTCGACCTGCTGCAGCGCCACTGGCATCGCGCGAAAAATGGTGAAGGTCGTGTGGTGCTGCTCTCAGGCGAGCCCGGCATCGGAAAGTCGCGCCTTACCGTCACCTTGCAGGAGCGGATCCAGGATGAGCCACACACCCGCTTGCGCTATTTCTGTTCGCCGCACCATCAAGACAGCGCGCTCCACCCGACCATTGCACAGCTAGAACGTGCCGCCGGGTTGGAGCGCAACGACCCACCTGAGAGGAAGCTGGATAGGCTTGCGGCCCTGCTTGCCCGGACCTCGCCGGAGGACGTGGCGCTGGTGGCCGAGCTGCTGTCGTTGCCGACCGAAGGTCGCTTCCCACCTCTCCAACTGACGCCCCAGCGTAAGAAGGAGAAGACCTTCGATGCGTTGCTCCGGCAGCTCGAAGACCTGGCGCGACAAGGTCCCGTGCTGATGCTCTTCGAGGACGTGCACTGGATCGACCCCAGCTCGCGCGAGCTGCTCGACCTTCTCATCGAGCGCATGTCGCGCCTGCCGATGCTGCTGGTCGTTACCTTTCGCCCGGAATTTCAAGCGCCATGGACCGGGCAGGCACATGTCAGACTGCTTGCCCTCAGCCGGCTGGGCCATCGCGACGGCGCCGCGCTGGTCCAACGGGTCGTCGGCAACAGAGAGCTGCCGAGCGATGTTGTCGCCGAGATCATTGAACGCACGGATGGGGTGCCACTGTTCGTCGAGGAGCTAACCAAAGCGGTGTTGGAGAGCGGCAACGCCAGGACAGTGCTCTCAAGAGCTGCTGCGACGGCGTTGAACGTCCCCGTCACACTGCATGCCTCGTTGATGGCGCGGCTCGATCGCCTCGGCTCATCCGTTAAGGAGCTCGCACAGGTCGGCGCGGTTCTCGGTCGGGAGTTCTCCCACGAATTGCTGGCAGCGGTCGCACAGCGAAATGCCGCTGATCTAAATGGCGCACTCGATCAACTTGTCAGCGCCGGTCTGGTGTTCTGCCGCGGGACGCGGCCACTGGCCACTTACCTCTTCAAGCATGCGCTCGTTCAGGACGCAGCCTATGGCACGCTGCTGCGCGCCAAGCGCCAGGAGCTACATAAGCGTGTCGCAGATGTGTTGGAGGAAAAGTGGACCGAAATCACTGAAGCGCAACCCGAGCTCCTCGCGCACCACTTTCAGGAGGCTGGGGATTGGGCGGGCGCGCTCGATCACTGGGAAAAGGCGGGAGGGGCAGCCGTGGCGAGAGCTGCCACCAGGGAAGCCGTGTCGCACTTTGCCAGTGCGATCGACTGCAGCAGGCGACTTGGCGACGTCTCCGGCGGCGCCGAACGGATGACACGTCTCCACCTTGCGATGGCCAATGCCTTGATGCAGGCTGAAGGGTATCGTTCCGAGCGCCTTGGGAAGACGCTTGAAGATGCACGTCTTGCCGCCGCGAACGCGGCATCGGTCGAATTGCAATGTGACGTTGCGCTTTCACTCGCTCCATTTTTTTATGCCACTGGGCGCAATCACGATTACCTGACCCTGGCCGAAGAGCAGCTCGCAAACGGTGCCGATCTCCTTCCGACGGCCTATCTGAGTGGTCTTTGGGCAACGAAGGGAATTGCTCATTCCAACCGAGGAGAACAACCACTGGCAGCGGAGGCTTTGCGGAATGCCTTAGATCTGATTGATCGTGTTGACCCAAGTCGTCGCATTTCGTTCGCCGGTGCGGATCAACGTGTGTCTGCCCAGGCATATTTTAGCGAATCGCTGATCATATTGGGTTTCTTTGATGCTGCAGTCGAAGAGAAAGAGCGCCTGATGCGAGATTTTGACCAGCTCGATAAGCCATTCGACCTCGCGTGGCATCTTCTCGTGCAGTGCCAATTGTGCGCGCTACTCGGCCAATACAAGGAATTACTCGATAACGCTACGAAGATCGTCGAGATTTGCGATCGGCATGGCTATGCGGCGCGTCGAAGCAGCGGCATTAGGTGGCGTGGCCATGCCCGCTCGCATTTAGGTGAACTGGATGCCGGCATCGATGACGTCCGGGAGAGTATGATTCTTTGGCGTGGGCAGGGCGTCGTATTTCATACCCCTGAGAAAACATGCGAACTTTGTGATCTTCTCCTGCGGGCCGGCCGAATCGACGAGGCATCGCAGATGCTTGATAATGTCGATACCCTCGTTTTCGATACGGACGAAGCGAGCTGCCTAGCAGAATGTATTCGCCTTCGTGGCCAAATCGCCGCGTGCAGAGGTGACCTGACGGGTGCCGTGCACCTATTCGAAACAGCAATTGCCACTGCCCGTCGGCAGCAAGCAAAACTCTTCGAGCTTCGCGCCGCAACGGAACTGGCACCACTTCTGGCACGTCAAGGTCGTGTCCACGAGGCCGCGGCGCGTCTGCAAGCGGTGGTCCACACATTTGACACTAAGTATCCAATCGTCGACCTCATCGCGGCACAAAGGGCGCTGGACGCCCTGAGCCGTTGAGGTCGCCCCATCCTGCGTCGGTTCAGACAAGGTAGTTTGTGCCGATTTGATGCAAGCTTAGCGCGTACCCCACAACGACCTCCAGCGCGGCACGGCGCTCACACGTCCACCCCTGCTTTGCGAAACCCCTCGAGCCACAATTCACGGTCTTCGGCCAGCGCGCACATGCCTGCACAATTGCGGGCGAATGCCGGAACGTCGAAACCTGTCGGTGCCTCGCCTAGAATTGCTTTTGCCTCATCGATCTGCCCCAGTTGGGAAAGGCACATCGACTGAAGCAATCTTACATAGAAAGGTGCGCCGTTAATTGTTTTGTAGGTATTAAGGGCTCCATCAAAGTCACGCATTAGATACTGTACGTCTGCCAAGATAACCGTCCATCCCGGCGGTACGCGTGGCTCAGCCCGATATACGCGTTCAATTATTTCCCGTGCGCGATTGCGTTCGCCTATGAAGGCGAGAACTAGTGCGCGCGTGGCGGCCGTGGAGATGTCACGCGGATTGAGTAAACTTGCACTATCAGAGTATCGTCTTGCATTGTCTCCATCGCCGAGCATTAGGTACGCAGCTGCTACCTGTTCAAGCACGTAGGCGTCTGTCTTGTCGGCAGCGATGGCTCTTTCAGCGTATCCGCGAGATAGTTCGGCGATTTTCATGTGACTGTCACGTGCGGATCCGCTGAATCGTCTATAGCCATACAGGCCACTCAACATGGCCAACGCTCTCGCATATTGAGGATCAACTTTGATCGCCTGATTCAGGCAGCTTATAGCATCCTCCTCATCGCCATTTCTCGAAGCCTGCCTGCCGCGCAACCACAAACTATAAGCGGTGGTGCTTGTCGTCGGATTTCGCTGACGAGCTTTGCTTGCTGCTTCATCTAGATTGTAAAAAAGCCGACCAAGAATAGCATCGACGATCTCATCCTGAACCTGAAATATGTCTTCAATTTTCCGATCAAAGTTTTCTGCGAACGCGTGAGTCCCAGTTTGAACGTCGATGAGTTGAACTGTAGCACGGACCCTGTTGCCGGCCTGGCGAATGCTTCCCTCAATCACAAAATCAGCCCGAAGCTTGCGGCCTATCTCCGCCACATTTATGGACCGATCCTTGAACAGAGCTGTCGTGTTACGTGCAATCACTGACAGATGTTGATAGCGGGAAAGCTCCGTGATTATGTCCTCGGTTATTCCATCCGAGAAATAGTCTTGTGCTGGGTCGCCAGACATATTTGCGAACGGCAACACCGCCACCGTCGTACGCTCGTTGCCCCTTAAGAATTGGGCTTCTTGGACTCCTTCTGCGTCGCTGGGCCTAATGCGATAGGCGCGAATTGTCCTGGATATATTCTTGAGGGAGCTTTCCCCAATATCCTCGATTGAAATCTCGAGCTTTCCTTGAATTGCGTCGTACATTTGGCCCGAGATGCAAATACCTCCCGGCTCGGACAGGGTTTCAAGCCGAGCGGCAATGTTAACACCGTCACCGTAGACATCCGACTCGTCCTCTATGATGTCTCCTAGGTTAATGCCTATCCGCAACCTGATCCGGTTAGCATCTGCTAGCGTTTCATTTGCCTTGGCCATGCGGAGCTGAAGTTCAAGTGCACAACTCACCGCATTTACTGCGCTTGCAAATTCGGCCAGGATTCCGTCACCCATGAACTTGACGATTCGACCTGCGTGCTCTCGAACGGCCGGCACCACGATCTCCCTTCGCCGTTCCTTGATCACATCAAAAGTGCCGAGCTCATCCGCCTCCATGAGGCGGGAGTAACCAACCACGTCGGCCACTAAGATGGCAGCCAAACGGCGCTGCGCAGCATTTCCAACCACTGCCGACCAACCTCTTCGTTCCCATCGCCGCTAACCAATCTACAACACGGCGCAAATGTCTGCCAGAAACTTGCCTCAGCACGGTCGAGCAGGTTTTTGGCGCGTGGTTCGCCCTGGACACCGGAGACAGCGACCCTGGCGTGCGATTAGCTAACAATTGCCGTTGTCGCCCCGACAAGCGCCCGATAGCGCCGTTGGTGGGTGGCCGGTGCCTGGATGAGCGAGAGCTACGTCGTTGGAACTCGGCATCACAACGCCCACAAGGTCATGTCTCGCCGTGCCGCCAATGCGGACACTCGAATTGATATTGTCTTAGAGCGAACGGTCGCACGTCCACGAAACGCACCCTGATATCGTGAAGCGCGTGAAACGGGCCTGCGGGCATGTCAAAGGTATAATTGAGATGATCGAGGCGGGCCGCCCCTGCCTCGAGATCGCCCAGCAACTTCATGCCGTCGAGAAGGCGGTCTGCCAGGCAAAGCGAACCCTGATCCAGGACCATCTCGATCATTGTCTTGAAGCCGTCGTCGGTCCGCTGGAGCAGGAACAACGCCGCTCCATCGACGACTTCAAGGAAATCACCAAGTACCTGTGAGACGCGCCATGATGGATAAAATACGGGACTAGTTCGGTTTCGGTCCGATGACACAGGGCTTCGGTGGCCATGGGCCCAATCATGGCGAGGGCGGGCATGCCCACACGCACGGCGTCATCGATCCGACGATCGCGACGACCGACCGGGGTATCTGGGCAATAAAATGGTCGTTCGTCATACTGGCCATCACCGCGGCGCTGCAGTTGGTGATCGTGTTCCTCTCCGGCAGCGTGGCGTTGCTAGCAGACACGATCCACAATGTTGGCGACGCAGTCACCGCCATCCCATTGTGGGTCGCCTTCATGCTGGCCCGTCGCAAACCGAGCAAGAAGACGTTCACCTACGGGCTGGGCCGGGTCGAGGATCTGGCCGGCATTCTGCTTCATCGGCAATGAAGCGGTCGCCGTGTTCCGTATCCGAGGCCACGTCGACGCTGCCGAAAATCACGACGTTCCGCGACTGGCTGTTGGCCGAAGCCGCCGATGACGTGCGCCGCCTCAAGACACTCTCTCCATAGGCTCACACCTCCGAAGCGCGGCCTCCAATGCGGTCAATAACGTCCGCTTTTAGGCAGTGGCACAACTAATTTGAATGACCGACTGGCGGCGCAAAGCCGCCGTTCACCTCTCTTCAAGTCAGCGCTCCGGCCGGCAAAAATCGTCGAGGCCTCCAACGTGAAATCGGTATTTCACACTGACGCGCAACCAGGGTGATGAAGGTATGCCACAACTCACCGAGCCTGATTGGCGATCCAGCGTTAGCCGTCTCAACCTGAAATCGCGGCAACGTTTGCCGACGACTGATCCAATACCAACCGCAATCGCTCCATTTCCGGGCGACTGTGTTCGCGGGCGGCAAGAATCTGGGCTCTTGTCTGCTTGAGTTGCTCAAGACCGAGAATCAAGGCGCCCTGCAGCCGCTTGCGGTCGCCGAGAATATCCTGGTCAATCTGCGCGATATCGCGTGGATCGATCGCCCGTGAGGGATCGAAGACAAAGCGGGCTTCGACGGACCTTCGCCAATTCAACAACTTCTGCGCGGTTTTGGGTCCGAATCCGGGCACGCTGTAAAGCTTGTTCCTCTCGACATCGAGCGCTGTTTCGACGCCATACGACTCCAGGACCTGTTTCTTGCCCGGTCCAATGCTCTCGATCTTTGCCGATGAGATTTCAAAGTTGTCCAGGAACCGGTGCAACTGCGCCTGACGACGGTTGCGCTCGAGCTCCGAGATCCTGGCTACCCGTTTGGAAGGTAAGATGTCCCATTCGCGCCTGAGCCCGGCGAGCACCGTTTTTTGCCTGTCGAAGGCATCCGGCCCGGCCCTCTGCATCCACGTGGTTTGCGCGTTTTTCCACTGGGTGGCGGCCTCGCCGGCGATGCGCCGGTATTCCGCAGCCTCTCTGTCCCTGTTCAAGAAACCTCTCAACCCCAGAAAAACCCCCAAGGCGATGCCCAGCACCCAGATCTGCGCCATCATCAAGCCAGCGACGCCGACCACTGCGGCCGCTATCCCTGCCCGGAAGTTGGTGCGGCGCGCGTACCCCTTGAGCTTCAGGGCGTTGGGATCTGGTGTCACATTCTTTTCTGGGACGGTCGGCACCGACCCGGGATGCGGGATGGCGTCCACCTGCCGCTGGAATCCGGCGATATCGAAAAGCGTCGCCCCGCCGGCGGGAACAACGGTTGAGAACAGCGGGACGCCCGTAGCGCCTTCCATTTTGCACCAAGGGCATGGCGATGAGCCAAGTGACCAGTGGCTGGAATTGGCGGAGCACTGCTTGAGGTTCGCTTCAAGTTCGGCCAAGGCAGCCACCCAGTCCCGGGCCACGGGCCTGCCAGCCGACGTTCCCTTTTGCGAGAAGGCATCCTCAAACATTTTTGCAAGTCGTGGGCCGACGATAGCGAGTTCGGGGGAACTCGGAGGCCTCGCCATTCCAACCGCGGCGGCGTTCGCCCCGTAGGGAAAGCGGTACTCCTCGATCGCCTTCGAAATCGGCATGTCGCCGGTTCCCGCGTATCGGCCGGCAAAGGGGTGTTTTCCCATGAACAGCAACAGGAAGACCATCACGGCCAAACCGAAATTGTCGTGATTGGGCGTCCTCACGATGCCGGAAAACGATCTGTTCTGCAGCTCCGGCGGCGTAAAGGTCTCGATGCCCACCTCGCAAAGATATTGCTGGCCCAGATAGGAGACCTGGAAACTGTCGCAGTCGATCAAGCGCACGGTAGCGTCCTGCGCAACGAGCACACCGCCGTGATTCACATCGCCGATGACGCAGGCGTTGTCGTGAACGGCCGCAAATGCCCTCGCGGTGTTTGCTGCCACGCGTGTCAGAAATCGCCAATCAACCCGCTGAAAGTCGGTTCTGCGGCTTTTGGGGCTATAGAGCTGATGGATGCTCTTGCGACCGCTGATCTTCGGCATGATCAGCCCGATGGGCTTGCTGTCCTTGGAGCAGACAAGCCCCGTCGGCCAGGCCGTCAGCTTTTCGAGTGAATCGGTCTTGATCTTGCCCATGGCCCGGATCTTGTCGATCCTCTGCTGCTCGAGCGGCCGGTGGTAGATTTTGGCGACATGGTTCTTGTGTGCAGCCAGGTCGTAGACTGCGCCCTCGCCGCCCTGGCCGACGATTTCGCCAAGCTTCAGGGCTTCCCCTCGCAGGGTGAACACCTCGCGGACCCTGGCATTCATTTTGCGGCCACCATCGCTTCAGCTGGCGATCTTGTGGCTAGGATCAACGACTTGTCATCATCGGTCCTCTCGCAGATCTGCGGCGAAAGCAGATAAGCCTTCAGCCCATCCGACAGCGTTGTATCCTCGCCTGCCACCGCCGATCGTCTGACAGCCGGGAACATCGTATCGAAGAAAGGCTGGTGAACGCTGCGCGAAGCCTGGTGCAAGACGAGATTCTCGATACCGTCCGAGAACAGCGCGACCTCATCAATGCGCCGCGGCGCGAACTCGAATTCGAGGACATCCGCGACATTTGACGACGTGACGAAGTTCGTCGTGTTGGCAAACTCGCCGTGCTGCGGCCAGAACACGTAGGACCATCCGTCTTCACTGCCGTGGGAAACGACCATTGCGCCGTCACCGACCTGAAAGAACACGGTGCTCGTGGGACCGAGGATGGCAACCAGCAGCGTGCATGCATAATCGCGCACCTCGTGCCCGAGTGCGCGCGCATGAGCGGCGATGCGCTCGGCAATTTCGGCCACCCAGCCCAACGCTTTTGACCGGTCGATCTGATCGAGCGCACCGTCCTCTGTGAAGTGCACGAAAATGAGCTCCAGCAGATTCTGCCCGGCCAGCCAAGACCCAACCTCCGAGTGCGCCGCACTGCCAGCGCCGTCGCAGACGGCGGCCGCGAGGATTGGACCTTCCCTGCCCTGGATCAGAGCATGGACCGAATTATCCTGACAGGGCTTGCCGGCAGTGACATGCGAAGTGCCGATGGCGCTAGCCGACGCTATGCGCCAAGACATCACACCTCAGCCCAACCTGCGGGAGATTGGAGCACCACGGTCTGTCCGACCTGCGACTGCGAGACGCCTGACAGCGATGCTGAGAGCCATGAGAACAGCTCGCGGAATTTGAGGCCACTTAGCTTCAGCGGCTGGCGTGTGGAGAGCTTGGCAAGGATGTCCATGTTGGCACCCTCGACGCCAACGGCGAAGAACGAAAACGCCTTTGCCGCCTCGCCGGATTTGACGGCGTGTTCGGCAGCAACGATGCTGTCCGTGGGTGCGCCGTCCGTCATCAGGAAGACCCAGGGGCGATAATAGGAGATGCCGTTCGCGCGGTACTCATCCTTGCGACGTCGCAACATCTCTAGGCCTTGCTCGATCGCCGCACCCATTGGGGTGTCGCCGCTGGTCACCAACGTGCTCGGCGTAAACAGGTCAGCGGTCTGGAAAGGCGCGACGATGTTGACCGGTCCGAAGGTGACGATCGCGACCTCGACGCGTTTCATCGCCAGGCTGTCGGCCGCGAGCTCGTCCTTAAAGGCGACAAGGCCCTGGTTCAGCGCGTCAATCGGCGCTCCGTTCATCGAATAGGACGTGTCGAGCAGAAGGAGGCATGGACAGCGAGGTTCGGGGTTATCCGCGAACTCTGCAGCCCCAAACGGTATCTGATCAAACTGGTTGGACATTTTACTCGCCTTTTCGCCGAAATATCGCTTCCCGCAAGCCCGGGTCTCCCGGTATTCGGCAGGTGAGCGTCCAAAAATTATTGAAACCGGAATTGCAAAGCGCGTCGATGCGCTTGCCCGCCCCAATTTTCAATCCCCTTCCCTATCTACAGATGCTCGGTTTCTGCTGTCAATTGACTTGAGATTTAGCCACCCAAAAGTCGATTCGACTTTCGCGGACTGCTCTGTTTTGTATTGTGCAGGGAGGGTGAAATGGTCAGCCAACAACGGATCGGCTGGGGCATCGCGGTTTTCTGCGCTATCGGGTGGGCCATGTCGAGCATCGACGCCCGATCGCCACCCCCCGCCCCGCCCGCGGTTCCCGCGGCAACCACCGCCGTGGTGCCTGAGGTGCAGCCGAGCAACGGCTCGATTGCCTATGCAAAGCCCGACGCGGTGGCTACCCAGGAGCCCAACCCCGCCACGTTGGTTCGCTGGCTGTACACCACCAAAAAAGTCCGTGTCAGGGTCGCGCCGGACACCGGGGCGCGTATCATCACCACGCTCCCGTTGGGCGACCTGGTCCAGACCAACGGTCAACAAGGCGACTGGTACAACGTGACGGTCTCCGCACGGATCGGATGGATCCATGGCGACTACCTCAGCGAGGCAAAGCCGGTCGAACTGACTTCGACCACACCGGTCGCGCCAGCTGCTGCATCAGATGACGGCAACGTTTCGGAGCATGCCTCGGGCGATCCTGTTAGAGACGCCGTGGTCGGCAGATGCGATTGCCCATACGACCTGATGCGCAACGGGCGTTTATGCGGGGGCCGGAGCGCCTACAGCAAGCCTGGCGGCAGGAGCCCGGTGTGCTACTGGTAGGAAGGCTGCGCAGCCATGAGCGAGAGGTTGATCCACCCCAATGTGACTTCGTCCTTGCTGACCCGGGCCCAGCGGCCATTGATTTCGACCACCGTCAGAGCGGTGCCGGCCGGCACCTGCCTCACCACGGTACCGCCCATGGAAGGATCCGAACGGATATTCGCGGTCCTGGTCACGACTGCCGTTGGAAATTGCTCGCTTTGCGGCTGCTCGACCGCTGCCGAGGAACCCAGATCGGTTCCCGATGAAGTGCTTGGTGGTTTCTGATCACCAGCGGAGGTGGGCCAGCTATCGCCAACGGGAGCGCCCTGCTGAACCGGCGCTTTGGCTGCTTCCACAAATGGCGGCAGATTCGAAGGGCTGATGTCGCGGCTTGCCGGCGGCAGCGGTGGGGTCTGTCCTGGTTCCTGGTGGACGGTTCGGGGTGCCAATGTCAGGTTTGGCGCAGCGCCGGATTTTGTGTCGGAATTCTGGGCCATCAAGGCCGCCCCCACACCGAGGACGCCGATAGCAACCAACGAGACTTGCGCCGCCCGGCTTCCCCTGGCGGCGTGGTAGATCAGGGCCACGAGTGCTGCGATCAATAGACCCAGAAAAAGAGCTGATTTACCGCTGCGCTTGGAAGCATAGGACATGCCCGAACCGGGAAGACCAACCGTGCTCTGAATGCCGCCACGACCCATGTTCAACGTGGAGCCGGGCTTGCCAAAGGAGGCACTGCTGAGCCCTTTCCCGGTGACGTTCAGGCGAACGCCGGGAATAAGCCTCAATGACTTTCTGTATCTAAACCCCACTGCGCCCCCGCGCGTACTTTGAAGCGAACATTAGCGTTGGGGCACTTACGAAGCAACGTCCGTTTCATAGAACTCGAGGCCAAGTAGTCTATCGATTTGAAAGTCCCGTTCGCGCTTGCCGGGCTTCGTCGCAACGGCCTTCACTTTGCCGGGCCTTTATCCTAAGGCGTCCCGACGTCGATCTGCAGCACCGGAAGCGGTATGTCCTGCTGCGCAAGATATGATTTGAGGGTTTCCTGGAAATGCTCAATGTCTGGCAATACCTTACGGCCGACGCTGATGATTTCATCGCCCTTTGGCTCTTTCGCGAATACAACGTTGATCTTAAGATCCGCCAGCGACGGGTTCAACGCGAGAAACCGATCGAGGGTATTGTTCAGAGCGGTGCGCTCCTCGGGCAGCAATTGATCCAGAAACTCATAGCCCTTCATCCGATCGATAAGCTCACGTCCGGTCAGCTCTTTTGCTCCCCTCCCCACCACGGTTCGATCGAACAGGTGACCAAGGAGGTACCTGTTGAGTTTCTCAAAATTCCTCGGTTTGCAGGTAGGTCAACAGGAACTCCCCGACCACCGCCTGCTCGTTGACAGGCGATAGCACCGGGTTTTGTTGGCTCCCCGACCCAGATGTTTGGCTTGTTCAAGGCCAGGTTTGAAGCCTCCAATATTCTAAAAACCGGGTTATCGTCTCTGTATGTTGGTCGAACGGCTGCTTCTCCCATTCGGCCTTCACTCCAGGAATCGCCTGTACGAGTAGCCGTGAAGCCGCACCACAACCGAGGCACTGAATTGCCGGCCCAGCTGGCAACCAGATTACTATGCAGATTTCGGTTTTTGCGCCAAGCTGTGCGGACAACGAAAGCCTGCCTGTGACAAACCGCGAAATCCACCTCTACCTCGACGACAGCGGCAGCCGCGAGCCAGACCGAGAGCCCAAAGAGAAGCGCCGGGACGAAATGGATTATTTCGCCCTCGGCGGGATCCTCATCAACGAGGAAGACGTCGACGAGCTCTATGCCTGCCACAAGGCGTTCTGCCTGAAGCACGGCATCACCTACCCGCTTCACTCCTGGGCGATCCGGGGCGGCCGTGGCGACTTCGGCTGGCTGAAGAAGCCCGAGGCTGCTTTTGAGTTCCTCGGAGATTTGCAGGGGATGCTGCTTGCGCTGCCCGTGATCGGCATCGCCGCGGTCATCGACCGGCCGGGCTACGTTGCCCGCTACCGGGACCGGTATCAGGACCAGTTGTGGTTCATGTGCAAGACCGCCTACTGCATCCTGATCGAGCGCGCCGCTAAATACGCCCGCAGCCAGGATCGCAAGCTGCGCGTGTTCTTCGAGCGGGCCGGCAAAGCCGAGGACCGCGACCTGATAGCCTACACGAGGATCCTGAAGACGCAGGGGATGCCGTTCGACGGTGCCAACTCCGCCAGCTACGGGTCGTTAACCGCCAAGGAGTTCAAAGACATCGTGCGCGGGGAGCCCCGCGGCAGAACCAAAGCCACACCTATGTTGCAGATCGCCGATCTCTACCTCTATCCGATGGCCAAGGGCGGCTATGAACCGTCCTATCGGCCCTACAGCGCCCTGATGGACCACAAGCGTCTCATCGACGCGCACCTGCCGCCCGAGGACCTGGCATCCTGCGGCATCAAATACAGCTGCTTTGAACGGATAAAAAACAAAGACCCGGACTAGCCGGGCCTTCGTTTTGAAAAGTTCGGCTGGCGCCTGGCGCCAACCCCGGAGCGATGCTCACACGCAAAGTATGGGTATCGACGCTCTCTTTGTCAACACCCCGGGTGAACCTCAGGTCAGGGGGATCCTACCTTATCGCTTGCATATAACACGGTTCGTCTGATCGACACTTCATATTATCAAGTCCTCTTCTTTGGGTGCAGCGCGGTTCCCCGGCCCCTGAATCCAAGGACATAGGCCGGGCGAACCTTGAAACACCCTCCCCCTGAATGCAGAACCGCCCCCCATGCCCTTGCGTCATCACGGGAAACCACCATATCTGGATGCAGTTCACCACAGGGAGCCTCATATGGCCCAGCCAGAAACCGCCAAAGCAGACGTCGACAAGCTACGCACCAACGAGAAGAAGTGGACCAAGGCACTCATGGCCACGGGCTGGAGCGCTTTCCCCAACATCATCATCGAGAAGCAGCAGGCTCTCGGCCTCGATGCGCTCGACATGAACATCATCATCCACCTGGTCCAATACTGGTGGCTGCCCGACAACCTGCCCCACCCCTCGGTCGAGACGATCGCCAAGGCTATCGGGGTGACGCCCCGCACCATTCAGAAACGCATTGCCGCCCTCGAGGCCCTTAAACTTCTTGGCCGGGAAGAACGGCGCAACACGCCAAATGGCAGCATGACGAACCGCTATCACTTCGACGGCTTGATCGAGGCCGCCAGGCCGTTTGCCCTGGAAAAGGCCGCTGAGATGAAGAAGGCGGCCGAGGAGAGATCGAACCGGTTGAACCGTAAGAAGCCGCAGCTGGTCGTGGACAACGATGCATAGGCAGATCGTGGCGTAGCTCAGAGGATAGAGCGCCTCGCTTTCGACCTGGGTGGTGCGGGACACCACTATCTAGGGGCGAGGAGGTCGCATGTTCAAGTCCTGCCGTCACGCCCATCGATGTTCACCAGCGCCTGGCCCTCCTATGCGACTGGAAAGGTCGCGAGATTGCCAGCGTGCGATCGCATCTCCAGACGTCGATCCTGGTATTTTCCGCGGTAGTTGAACAGCGCCAGAAGCTGCATTTCAAGAAGCCATTGTGAGGCGTCCCAAGCGTGGAAAATGTCCATGTCGTAATTGAAGGGCGACGAATGCGTGACGCCGTTGCGGAATTCGGTCAGCAATGAGAATCCGTCGCGAGCCGGCTGCCCCTTCTTACCTTTCAAACGTTTGCGAAGCCGGTCGGATTGATCGGCCGGATCCCCTTCGATGTTGAGCAGGCGGGTACAAGCTCTGATTTGTTCGGCAAGACTGACATTGCGCAACATCGAGACGCTCCACCCGCCCCGTGTCCCCAGAACATAGGCAGCGAGGGTTTCGAGGCCGGCCGCCGACATGATGACCGCCGTCTCCACCGAATCGTAGCGGGAGAGGTTCGCTATCTTATAATAGGCCAAAGCCCGCCCGACGCCCCGCTTGGCCTCCGGGGTCTGAAAGATGGTCATGTAGCTGGCAAACAGCGCCGGCAAGTCGTCGGCCAACGCCCAATGAAACCAGTTTCTCGGCGCCTCCAGCCTGTCGGCCCGGGTGAATCCCAGAGATCGGAACCCGTTGTGAGCAGCATTGCGGACCTCACCGTATCCAACCCGCGTCCCTTTTATGAATCCAAGGAAGGAGCATATTTGGCCGAGGAATTCATACAGCTTGGCGGCCTTCAGCGGTTTGCCATCCAGAGATCGAAGCAGCGCCCGATGTGAAATCGTGGGTACCAGCGGAAGCCGAACACCCCCGCCGCCCAAGGCCAGGAAGTGATCGAATGGCTGTATGGTCACCGCCAGATTGCCAAACTCCAGTGGAATCCCGACCTTCTTTGGATGGATTGCCGGACCGCACGAAATGACGGCTTCCGCCAATCCCTTGGATTTTCCGGCGAGATCCAAAGGCGAGAATCGCGACGTCGCCGAGAATTCTTCGTGCCCGACAAAGTGATATTTATGGGAAAGCATCAGGAACTCGGCCGTCGTCCCACCCTCGAAGGTGACCTTGAGATCCTGATCAATCCTAACAACCCCCGGCCTGAGAGGTCCTGTCCATCTCAGCTGGAGTTCAAGGTGGTCATCCAGCCGCAGCGAAACATCCCTGAACTCACAAGGCTTGCCTTGAAGATGGATAGCAACAACCGTGTCGGCGAGCTCAATGGGGCCATGCGCCTTGCCCTCAAAGAAGGAGACGACCGAATGCTCTGCGCTCAAACCAGCCTCCTGCCCCGTCCTCACCGGTCGGAAAACAGGCGGCGTTTGAGCCGTTCTGCCGACGTCATTTCGGCTTCCTCGTCAACATCTTCCTCATCGGCGGCGACTGCATCCCGCGACAACATGATGAGCGCGTAACCTTGCCGTTGCAGAAGGACTTGCTCATAGAGCGGCGCGGGTTGGCGACCCCTTTCGACAGGGAGCCACACGCCGGCGTCAGTCTCGTCGATTTCACTGGGCACGCCCATCTCATGCTTCCGGCGATGCAGCAGCGAGAGTGCGGGAACCATGGCTCCGGTCGGGATTGCAAGTCGGGGAAACTTGAGCGTGTCGCGATAGTCGCGCAACATCTTGCCATTCTGCGTCACCACGATGGCGACAGGTTCCTCGCGAAATCTTACGTACGCGCGGCCGGCCGCCTCCTTGCTAACGTCGTACTTCTTGGCGATAGACGACAGTTGGCGGATGTCAGGGTCTTTGCCGACCGCGACATCCATCCGGAACTTCGGGGGCGGCATCAGGAGCTGCGAGGCAAAGCGATTGGCCTCGACCTCCATTTTCAGGCGCCGGTCCCACTCCCCGCCTTTCAGCTCGCGCATGTCCTGCAACTTACACAAGAAGCGGCCTTCCGCCGAGGGTACGTGCGACGGGATGAGAAAATGCCCAAGCTCGTGGGCGATGGTGAAGCGCCGCCGCTCCCGTGGGCTTGCCTCGTTGAAAAGAATCGATCCGTTGAACTTGTCGGGCGTGGTGATGAGCCCGCCTTCATAGCCTTGCGTTGTGAGCGGCACGATTTCGTGGATGTCCAGTCTCAGGCACAATTCCTCGATCGGCACCGGAATCGGCAGCTGCGCCTCGAGCTTCAGGATCTCGAGAACGAGGCGCTCGGGGCTACCCGCGTCGGCAAGATCCATCCGCGTGATGTTCATGATTTTCGGCTCGCTTTCAGCCGCTCGGCAATGAGCGCTATCGTCTCGCGGTCCTCAGGCTCCAGTTCGCTGAGGTTGCGATAAAGGGCAATCAGGTCAGGCTCTTCGTCTGGGGCCGTCGGATCTTCACCCACCAATTCAGCCACGCCAATCTTGTAATAGTCGGCAAGGCCCTTCAGCAGGACCAGCGACGGGTTCTTACTGGCACCGCGCTCGAGGTCCCAGATATGCGCCTTGGAAGCCCCCACCGCATCAGCGACCTCCTGCAAGGATTTCGCGTTCCTCACGCGCAGCTTCTTCAGTTTGACGGCCAATTCTACCATTCAGCCCTTCTCCACGAGTCATAGCGGCGCGCACGCTTGCGCGGCACGCCGTCTGATAAGGCATTACAACATCATACCGTGGGCATTGACGCAAGCCATGCCGTAAGATATAGTTGTACGAGTTTGTAGCAAACAGAGTTTAACGGAGACTTTCATGGGCAAGAATCAGCATGTGGTACCTCGTGACGGACAATGGGCGGTGCTCGGCACCGGCAACAGCCGTGCAACTTCCCTTCACCCCACTCAGGCCGACGCCATCTCTTCGGCCCGGGACATCGCGATCAATCAACACAGCGAAGTCGTGATCCACCGCCGCAATGGCCAGATCCGCGACTCCAACTCGTACGGCAATGACCCCTACCCTCCCAAGGGCTAACAAAAGGAAGCACGCAATGACTGACATCGCCGACAAGAAGGACGATCACGACAAGACCATCACCGTCGTGGTGAATGGCACCGCGCATCAGGTACCGAAGAACCACGACCTTACCTACGCGGAAGTAGTGACGTATTTCGACCCGACCTACCCGCAGCATCCGCAGACGGTCTACTCTGTGACCTACACCCGCGGCGAAAAGCCCAAGGAAGGCACTTTGGCGCCAGGCGGCTCGGTCAAGGCGAAGGACGAGATGGAGTTCCATGTTATTCCAACTAGCGAGTCATAATGCCGACATCCAAAAGCTGATCGACCGGGGCTACGCGCTCCGGCTCGACAGCGATTACCTTGTCGTCAGGGACATCCCGTACCTCGACGCCGAGGGAAATCTATGCTGGGGCGCGATTGTCAGCGTCATCAAAGACATTGACGGCACGCGGGTTCGGCCTGAGGACCATCAGGTCTTCTTTGCCGGCGGCGTGCCGTATGGCCTGGACGGCAAGCCGATACCTATGCTCGGCGGCGGTGCGGCTACCGTGACGCTGGCCAAGAACGACGTTGTGGTGGAGCGGTCGTTCTCCAACAAGCCGCCCGGCGGCCTGCCTGACTTCTTCGTCAAGATCGAGCACTACCTATCGATTCTCTCGGGGCCTGCCATTCACAAATACCCTGACGCCAACCCCTTCACGTTCAACGTCGACGAGGATGCCGGCCCCGAAAGTGTTTTCCTTTTCCGCGACACCCTCACCAGCCGTGCGTTGATCGGCGACCTTGCCGCGAAGTTTGCCCGTGAAGTGGTCGCCGTTATCGGACTGGGCGGCACCGGCGCTTATGTGGTGGACTTCCTCGTGAAGACCAATGTGCTTGAAATCAGGGGCTTCGATCCAAAGCCCTTCCACGTTCACAATGCGTTCCGCTCGCCCGGGCGGCTGTCGCAGGACGAGCTCGACAAGCCGAAGGCCGAAGTCTACCGGCAGCGCTACGAGAACTTCCGCAAGGGGCTGCATTTCGAGGTCAAAGCCATCGACGGCGACTGCGAGGCGGACTTCGCGGGCGTAACCTTCGCGTTCGTCTGCGTCGATAAGGGTACCGCACGGGCGGAAATCTTCGACCTCCTCATGCACCTGGGCATTCCTTTCATCGATGTCGGAATGGGGCTAGTCCGCCAAAACGGCGCACTCGCCGGCATGGTCCGCACGACGACGTTCCTGCCTGAAAACGCCGCCGAAGTCCGCGGCAAGGGGCTGGTGCCCCTCACCGACCCGCCGGGCGACGAGTATCGGCTCAACATCCAGATCGCCGAACTCAACGCGCTCAACGCCAGCATCGCCATGTTGCGCTACAAGCAGCACTGCGGGTTTTACGCGCACGGGGTGCCCGCCTATCATTTGCTGATGAACACCGTCGTGCCACACCTGTTTGCGGAGCCCGTCGAGTGACGGAACTCCGCCTCAAGAAGGTCCGCTACGTTCCCGCGGAGCCGGAGGCCGGTGTTTTGTACGTCTCTGACGAGTACAAGATCGCCGTGCACCTGTGCGCCTGCGGTTGCAGCAGCAAGGTCCCGATTTCCCTCGGGCCAGCCGGGTGGACTGTCAGCGAGCGCAATGGAAAGCCTACCGTCTGGCCGTCAATCGGCAACGGACAGCTGCCCTGCCGGTCTCACTACATCATCACCGACGGAAAGATCCATTGGGCGCCTTCCATGAGCGCTGCCCAGGCCGTGACCGCCTTGCAACACGACCACCGTCGCCGCGAAGCCCACTATCGCAGGCCGAGGTGGTGGATTCGGGCATGGAAGACGGTTCTCGGATGGATTGGCCTCGGCTAGCCGTTTCCACAGCGTCAAGGATGGGCACAGGTTACCGTAGTATCACACTCAGCTGCGAGACGCTCATCGTGTAGATGAAGTCAGCTTGAGGCTGACCGAGCCCGGCCCCGACCCATCTGGGCTCACAGCCATCGAAACCTTGCCGTCACTTCTTGAGCAGCTGGCTCAGTGAGCTCACGTTTTCGCGCTTCAGCAGGGTCGAAAGCTTGGCGTCACCACGGATTCCGGGGGCGAAGTCCTCGCCGTAGGTCTTGCGAAGGGTTTCGACCTTGGTATTGCCGTGCTTCTCGCTAATCCGTCCGTTCTGGTCACGATGGCGACCGTCCAATCCAGGTTCACGCATTGTAAAGCTCCATCTTGTCCCGAAGGAATCGGCGACCACCACTAATGGTAGCAACACCTGGGCATTGGCACAACGCCGCGATCCGTAGGCGGGCCATGAACATGGCGACTATTCAAGCATCGCACCGGCAGGGCCGTCGCCCGGTGTGCGCTTCCAATAAAGCCACGCGGCATGTGGTGCGCCACAAGCCGGCCCAATCCCCGTCCGTTTTGCAACGTAAAGATTCACGCAGCCAGGGTTAGCCATGGCAAATGCCTTTTTCATTGGGACGAAGCCGACCGTTTGCAACAGAACCGCCCAGATCCCATCAAGCATCCCCTCTCTCAGGTACCAAACTCAATACCCTCGCTACTAGCGCTTGCATCTTCCTCTTCGCCGTCAATCTCTCCGCTGGGAAACCCGACCGGAATATCCCCCGCCAGCAGCTTATCCTTCGACAGCAATCCGGCGTCCTCGAGCGCTTCGAAGTCCGGCAGGTCGCGCAGCGTGTCGAGCCCGAACTCCAGCAGGAATTCTTTGGTCGTGACGTAGGTGTAGGGCGCGCCCGGTGTCGGACTGCGCGGGCCGGACGCAATCAGCTTCGCGCCGCGCAGATGGCCGATCAGGTCGCGGCTGATCTCCTTGCCGAAGAAGCTCGACAGCTCGGTGCGGGTGATCGGCTGGAAGTAGGCGATGCACATCAGCAGCAGCACCTCCGACTGCGCCAGGCCGACAGCCTTCTCACTTCCGCCGACGGCCGCGTGAATAGCGTCGGCATAGGCGGGACGTGTCAGATGCTTCCACCCGCCGGCGACGGAGACGAGGTCGTAGGGGCGCCCGCGCAGCTCCTCGCGAACATCGTCGATCAACAGGTCAATGCTGCAGTTCTTGCCAACGATCCGCGCCAACGTCTCGCGACCAATTGGCTCGCTTGAAGCGAAGATCGTTGCCTCGACGCGCTGCATCCATTCGCGCCAGCGTGCTTCCGGCGGAAGATGATCGAGCTCACGGTCGAACAAGTGGCCATGTGAACGACCGTCGGCTGGTCGCCTCTTGCCCCTCAGTGTGTGCCCAGTCTCCGTCATGATTTTCACAGCCCGTAGGTGCGGAAGGTCGAGCGGCCGGACAGTTCGCGAACGGCGCCGAGTTCCACCAGCCGGTCGAACAGTCGGCGCAATCCGCGGTCGCTCATGCCAGCAATCTCTTCCGAGGCGACGATCGCGTCTTCAGAGAGGAGTCTATCGACGACGGCGTCCGCCGCCTTGGCCCTGAGTTTCGGGGCGACGGCGAGCAGCTTATCCGCGCGGCGCCCGAGCTCAGCGGACAGATCAGTCGCGCGCAGCGCAGCGCGCGCCTGGGCGGCAAGCAGCATTTTCGCACGCTCGGATCCGTCCTCGATAGCAGTTGCCCTGATGACGGTCGCCGTCCGGCGCGATCTACTCGCACCCATGCCCAAAGCCTCCTCGGTGCCCAAGAGCGGTACTGCATGTATCCACCCCAGCCGCTGGGCCAGCAGAGCGTCGGCGATCCAAGCTCCGACGGCGCGCCCGAAGCCGTGACGCTCCGCAGCCGCCACGGCGCGGGTCAGCATCTCGACCGTTCCGGTGCCGGCGTTGAATTGCCGGAGTTCGCCCGCCAGATCACAGACAGCCTCGTGGCCGCGGGCGTGACCAAATTCCTCCAACACCGCAGCGAGACCTTTTTCTGTCAGGAGACCCACCGCGGGCCGGGTGGCCAGGCGGCGCCAGGCCGAAGACATCTGGCCCGCGGGGCCGACGTCATCGCCGGGGCGCGTCAGCAGCACGGCATCGCGCAGCGCCGCTTCATCCTCCACGCGGCCAGCCTGTTTCACCGTTACCGCGGCTGCCGTTAGCGCCAGGCGCTGCCGCCAGGCACCGGCCCATCGCCCTTGGCGGTGAACCACCGCGTCAAGCGCGCCGATGGCAGCGCCCGCTGTGAGCGCGACGTCTTCAACATCTTTGCTCGCAAGGCTTTGTGCATCCGGGATGGCGCGGCGCAGCCAGGCCGGCACGGCTGCCATCGGCGCGGTCGAAGGGGCACCGGCGAGCGTGGCTTGGTGGCGCGGAGAGGGTTTGGGACGCAGAATCATCGAAAGTACGATGAATCATAGCGGCGCTTTTGGCAACAAAAATGGACAATAAGCGCTGTGCCTGTCGTGCTGATAGAATGAACGATAATGTTGCATTATCGTTCGTATTGCTCTTTATAGAAGAAATGGCCATTTTCGTCGAGCAAAAGCCCAAAAATCACGCTGAGCGACCCTCCGGAGCGTCCCACAGCACAGGGCTGGCCGACGATGTTTCGGCTGCGCGGACGTCGGCCGATCTCGTGGCACAGGCCGAGGACGACCTGCCTGACATCATCGACGTCGTTCTGGAGATGGGGAAGACGCCGGAAGAGTCGGCCGAAACTCCCTCCCCTCCTCCGGCCATCGCCAATCCCCGCCTGCCGACACATCTCGACGCGCTCGCCGGCCGCGCGCGAGAGTATGTCGAGGCGGCGAGCTCGGCCAACACGCGCCGCGCCTATGGATCGGATTGGCGGCAGTTTTCGAGCTGGTGCCGGCGCCAAGGCGTCGAGGTGGTTCCGCCCGATCCCCAGGTGGTTGGACTTTACATCACGGCCCTTGCATCCGGCACGGCCTCTGGGGGCAAAAAAACGGTGGCGACGATCGAGCGCCGGCTATCCTCGCTGACCTGGAATTATACGCAGCGTGGCGAGCCGCTCGATCGAAAGGACCGCCATATCGCCACCGTGCTCGCCGGCATCCGTAAGAGCCACGCAAAACCGTCTGTGCAGAAGGAGGCCATACTTCCCGAAGACCTGATCGCCATGCTGCAGACGCTCGACCGGGGCACCCTGCGCGGCTTGCGCGACCGCGCCATGCTGCTTCTCGGCTTTGCGGGCGGCCTGCGTCGCTCCGAAATTGTCGGCCTCGACGTCGGCAGGGATCAGACGGATGACGGCCGTGGCTGGGTCGAGATTCTCGACAAAGGCGCTCTGGTAACCTTACGTGGCAAGACGGGCTGGCGCGAGGTCGAAATCGGCCGCGGCTCCGCCGACGCCACCTGCCCCGTGGTTGCGCTGCAGACCTGGCTCAAGCTGGCCCGCATTGCCCACGGGCCGCTGTTTCGGCGTGTCACAGGACAGGGCAAAGCAGTCGGCGCGGAGCGATTGAACGATCAGGAGGTGGCCCGCTTGGTCAAGCGTGCCGCGCTGGCCACCGGCGTCCGCGGCGATTTGTCGGAAGGCGAACGACAGCAAAAGTTCGCGGGCCATTCGTTGCGCGCAGGCCTGGCCTCCTCAGCCGAAGTCGATGAGCGCTATGTGCAAAAGCAGCTCGGCCATGCCTCAGCGGAAATGACGCGTAAATACCAGCGTCGGCGCGATCGCTTTCGCGTCAATCTCACTAAGGCGTCCGGGCTCTAGAAAAAAGTCCCCCCCTCCCCTGTCACGGTCACTAAGTCATTTTTATGTAGTCACGATAGTCACAATGGTCACGGAGGCCAGAATGCAGTCTGCTCCAAAGAGGATGCCAACTGGACCGTCGCTCGGGCCAAGGCGCGGCTGTGGGAAGTCATCGAGCGTGCGCAGGCGGCGCCGCAAACGATTACGCGCAACCGTAGGCCAAGCCTCGTTGTCGTCTCCGCCGAGGAATGGCAACGCAAGACGGTGCGCAAGGGTACGCTTGAGGAGTTTCTGCTGGAGTCGCCGCTACGCGGCGCGGAACTCGACCTTGAGCGTCAACGCGATGAACCGCGTGATCTGCCGCTGTGAGGCTACTGCTGGACACGAATATCCTGTCCTAGGTGACAAGGCCGGCGCCGGACGCACGCGTTCTGGAATGGCTGGACAAGCTCGCGAGGATCGCTCGTTCATCAGCGTGGTCTCGATCGCCGAAATCCGGCGCGGCGTTGCTCTCATGGGCGAGGGTCGGAAGCGTGAGGCGCTGGCCGAATGGCTTGCCCGAGACCTGCCTTAGCGTTTTAGAGCAGAGAGTCCTCCCCGTCGACGAGCCGGTTGCTCAACCCGCGCCAAGAGGCGTAACAGAAACGGCCAAGGCTCTAATCGCCGCTGGATGAATGTTCAGTGGCAGGTCAGCACCCACAGCCATTGCCCAGGGCTCACTCTGGTAACGGGTAATCCGAAGGATTTCGAAGGCTTCGGAATAGAGCTCTTCGATTCGTGGATGCGTGAATCGCCCAGCACCACATCCCGAATGCGCGAAGCGACTTTCGAACAAGAAGTGTGGGTTTGCTCTCATACCCTTTGCTGAAAAATGTTGTGACAGAGCGCATGGAATGCCACGCGCTTCAAATCGGAGTAGCCATCCGGGAAGCCTGAAGCCCTTCGAAGCGCATGTCCGGCAGCTATTCATAGCGTGGATGACTTTGATCGAAACAAACGATTTCATAACTCTTCGGAAATCTTGCATGGACAGAAGCACATCCCGCACCGATCACCCATCCAAAGGAGAAAATCTTCCATGCGCCCTGACGTGCAGTGGAGGTCGTGCCGAGAAATGAGTTGCAACTGGCCGACCATGTCGGCGGTTCGACGCTAGTCGTCCCTCAATGTTCCTGAGCTGCGAAGTCTTGCAGGGAGCCAGCTGCCCAGCGCGTTTCTGCTTGTGACAGGCTTATTGCCGCAGGCAGATGGTCGGCTCGTCTGGGCAGCGGATTGGAGACCCGGCCGGCAGCGCTACCATACAACATCAGCGCACTTTACATCTACGCGGTATTGCCGTGCTTCCAGTCGGTGCCATGTTTGGCCGACGCATGACGCGATGCGGCCTCCTGCACAAGCGAAGGCGTTATCGGATGTGCGACCGGGAAGCAGGCGGACAGTGCAGCACGTGTCACTCGCCTGTGCGACGGTCTTTCGGGGAATGAAATCGGGCCAGTTCACGGCGCGGTATTATTCGTCAACAGCCGCCCCTTCGCAGGATACAGGCACTCCGCGTCACACGTTCGTGCTGCAGATTAAAACGGCATCGCCGGCATGCAAGTCAGCAGCCGCTCAAGATTCGGATCCAGCCAAACTCTCGGCGTCATGGAACGGCAGGCGCCACGATCGAAGCATCTCATGTTGATTCAGGCGGACCCCTTATGAGGCGTTCTTTGATGCCGGTGATGCCTGACAGGCGGTTGCAGCTGCAAGCGACAATGCGGCCTATTTAGTTGGAAACGGAGGCAGGCCAATTTGGCTTGCCCGTCACTATGTGGAGAAAGAAATGCTGTGTCTAGGAATTAGCGGCGGACTTGACCAAGTCCATGAAAACCGATTCGAGCTTCGGAACGCCTTTATGCACGATGGCGCCGCGGTGCTCGTCCGAGACGGACGGGTGATAGCAGCCGTCGAAGAGGAACGCCTCAATCGGATGAAACACTCCAACAAGCTCCCAATTCGTTCGATTCAATACTGTCTGTCAGCGGCGGGGGTTCAGCTCAACGACATTGATCGTGTCGCGCTCTACGCCAGCGAGCCCTATGCCAACGCCATGCTTGAAGGTATGTCCGCATCCCACCCGGACATTCTCTCCATTCCGTTGGGTGCTAAAACGTTGGTGCAGGATCTGTTAACGCGTGAGTTCGGCACTAAGTTGGACAGTTCGCGTATTTCATTCGTAAGTCATCATCAGGCGCACGCCGTGAGCGCCTTTGCAATGTCGGGCTTCGAACAAAGTCTCATTCTAGCGATTGATGGCTCTGGTGATTTCCTATCGGGCCTCGTGGCGGAAGGGTCTGGCACAGAAATTACGCAACTCGAGGCTTTTCCCGAGAACAATTCTCTTGGGCTGTTTTATCTCGAGACGATCCGCTATCTCGGCTACGGCTTGTTCGACGAGTATAAGGTAATGGGACTCGCGCCCTACGGCGACCCCGCTCCCTATCGCGAGCTCTTCGAGCAGTTCTACGAGCTCTCCGCCAACGGCGGTGGCTACCGTGTTCACCTCGACCGCATCGGTCCGGCGTTGCTCCGCAATATCGAGGTCAGGCGAAAGGGAATGCCCTTCACCCAGCAGCATCGAGATGTGAGTGCGTCACTGCAGGAAGCGCTTGAGCGGATCGTGTTCCACATTCTCCGGCATCACCGTGAGGCCACCGGCATGAAGCGGTTGTGCCTGGCGGGGGGGGTGGCCCACAACTGCACGATGAACGGTAAGCTGCTGTATTCAGGGCTTTTCGAAGACATCTTCGTGCAACCCGCGTCTCACGACGCTGGCTGCGCATTGGGAGCTGCGCTGATAGTCTCTAACGAGATGGGCCGCCCCGCGCCGTGTGAGCGACTGCAGGAGGTCTATTGGGGTCCTGATCTCGGGAGCGAGCGCGCCGTGCAACAGGAACTGAATGCATGGGCCGGACATCTCGAGGTTGAACGCTCTGATGACGTGGCAAGCAGTGCAGCCGACTGGATCGCCAACGGCGCCGTGATCGGCTGGGTGCAGGGTCGTTCGGAGTTTGGGCCACGTGCGCTGGGCAACCGCAGCATTCTTGCCGACCCTCGGCCCGCCGCAAACAAGGACCGGATCAATGCGATGGTCAAGAAGCGCGAAGGCTATCGGCCCTTCGCGCCATCTGTGCTGGAGGAGGATGCGAGCGAATTTTTCGACCTCCCGGACGGTAGGCACGAATTTCCATTCATGAATTTCGTCGTTCGCGTGCGTGACTCAAAGCGCGCCTTGCTCGGTGCCATCACGCACGTCGACGGTACCGCTCGCCTGCAAACAGTATCGCGCAACGCCAATCCCGCGTACTGGGAGGTCATCAATGCGTTCAAGAAGCGCACAGGCACTCCAATTCTGCTCAATACCTCCTTTAACAACAATGCCGAACCGATCGTGGATTCGGTTGCAGACGCGATTGCCACCTTTCTGACGACAGAGCTGGATGGACTTGTGGTCGGGCCCTTCCTGGTAAAAAAGCGGGCTGCAACGCTGCAGGATTGGACTGCGCTTGCGGTTTCGTTGCCGCCCTATGTGTCCCTCCATCAAACCCGCGCTTACAAAGCGCCAGATCGTCGGGAGACTCACTGCGAGATCAGCACGACCCACTTCAGCAGTGACAGTGTGCGAATTTCACACGACTTGTTTAATCTGCTGATGCGGATTGAGGGCGAAGCCATGTTGGGAGATCTCCTCAATACAATTGCGCCGGATCAGGCTAAGCGTGACGCTTTGATGGAGGGCCTGCGACGACTGTGGGAGCAGCGCCTCGTTCGGTTGCATCCCTCACAAGCTGCTCGCATGGATCAAGACTGCGATCAAACGCTGGACCAGCATAACGGGCTCTCAGCGTGATAGCGATGCCGCTATCCAAGCTCGGCGCTTTGGGCGCCGGACCGGCCCCGTGTAAACCTCATTAAAGAGAGAGGAACCCTGCCATGGAAGAATTCTTATCGCGCATCGCCACTGGTGCCGGCATCGGCCCGGCTCTCGCAGAGAAGGCCGTTGGGTTAATGCTGGGTTTCCTGCAACGCCACGCGGCCGACGGTCCCGTTGCGCGCATGATCGAGGCCATTCCCGGAGCTTCGGAATTAGTGGCGAAGTATCATGGCGACGACCCAGACGACGGAGGCGGCCTCATTGGGCTCGGCCAGCAATTGATGAGTGAGGGTCTCAGCATTCTAAACATCGCCGCCCTCGCCAACGAGACGATCGCCTTCGCCAAGGAACATGCCGGCGACGAACTCGTGGACGAGGTCCTCAATTCCGTTCCTGGCCTTCCCCAGTTCGTCTGATCAGCGGCGGCCGGGGGCGCATGACCTCGTGCGCCCTGCCGGCCCGTCTGCGCAGGTAGGCATTCTCCGCCGAGCGTTCCGTACCGATCTCGCCAGACCACCAACCGCCGGGCACGCGAAGCGAGCGTTGGAGTACTTCATGCGTCTCTCCCAAAATCGACCGCAGGCGAACCGATGTGTATAACTTCCGGCGGTAACGGTTTATCCTGAACGCTTTCGATGAAGCCCGCGAGATAAGCAAACGTATTGTATTTCTCGAGAACCAACCGCTTCGCCTCTAGTATTGCGCCGCGACGCTCCTTCCACAGGTCCGAGTTGATGATTCCTTGAATTTTTTGGATTACGTTCTTGTCCTCTGGGTCAATCAGAACCATTGAGTCCGAAGGGAAGAACCTCGTGATTGCCGGGCTGCCGTAATAGATCGGCATTGTTTCAGCAACGAAGCAGTCCATAAGCTTCTCTGTAAAATAGTAATCAGCACGAGTATTCTCGAAAGCTATACTGTAACGGTAAGGTGCGAGTGCGTTCCATTTATCTCCAATCAGCCGAAAACCTCGGCCGAACAGGTCAAAATCGAGCTCCTCTCTCAGCCGTTCCAGAAACGCCAGCCGATATCGATGCCCTTTAAGCAGGGCGATGTTACTGGTAATCCATGAGAGCCGAAGCGGCTTGTCCACGACTTCGCTGACCAGAAGTTGGTCATATGTCTTGTTTACAGACCAAGACCGAGTGATAGGTGGAGACAATACGAATCGGCGCCCTGCATTCTGCCGAGCAGCCAGCTCTGCGTCAGACGTCAGGATGATAGTATTTTTCCCCTGCCCTTCATGAAATGCGCGATGAGCTTTCGTCGGCGGTTCGCCGATTGCAAAAATTATCCTGTTTGGGCTCGCCTCGATATCAACAGGGAGCCCAAAAAGAGAAGCAGAGTTAAAGACAATATGCCAATCGGGCGCGAAGGATGTCGTGCGTACAAAAGCGACATTGTTCCAGATTCCACTCCCCTTTGGAGTGAGATGGTGGATTGCATCATCCAAATTGCCCCAAGAATCCAGACATGTAGCAACAATGGGCGCCGGACGTTCCGTCAACAATTTGGCCGACAAAGCAGTTCCACCCCATTCACTTCCGTTGGACCGGGAGCAACTTGTGCATCGGGCGCAAGACCTCTCTGCGCCTGAAATAGCTCGCGATCCTGATCGATATCAAACACACGATTCTGTGCGACTTCGCGCCATTCGACAACTCATCTCTAAGACCGCGGGAATCCCTTCACTCGTGAAGGTACTCATCGCCATTCCGGATTGCGGTAACACTGGGCAGCATAAACCTTCCGGGACCCGCTGTCGAGGCAATGTCGCTTTGCACTTAACGAGGTTCTTCCTCACTTTGTGTGGTGATCGTTGATCGTCTTCAGGCGGTTGATCTGCCTTTCCGCCTGGCCGTTGCTCCACGGAAATTCAATGGCATTGCGAACGGCGTCAATGTCACGGCGTAGGACCCGAGCGAAACGCGTGATGGCGACGAGCCCGGCGTTGACGGCATCGTCGATCCAGGTGGTCGAGCTTGTCCAATTCACGGCCCCGCAAAATGCAGCGGAAGCGCATGGCAAGCCTGTGCATCATGGCAATCGTGACCGGTCTTTCATTGCGTGAGGCCGAACGTGCGATTGCAGCTCCTGCCGCCGCGCAAAGAGAGGTTCAAGATTTGTGCCAACTGCGCTTGGCCGGAAGGTGGCATAGAGCGGCGCCTGAGAATGAAAGTGCCGCCGCCCAGCCTTCATAGCCGTTCCTCCTTTGTGGCGTGGACGGCTCGAAAGTCGCCATCGCGTCAGATGTTCATCAGGGTTCGGCATAGCCGGGGCTTCCGGCGACAGTCATGGCAGCGACTTCGCTTCTGGAGCCGCTCATCCGGCCGCTAAAAACACATGCGCGTCCTAAGCCGTATTGATCCGCCGGAGCTGACCAAAGCCACCTTGCTCTGGATTGCGGCAATGGCGATTGCGGGCGAGAAGCCGAGAAGAACCGATGCGCGAGAAGTCCTGAGGCCATCCGTCCACGAGACGTCACCAGGCCGCTATGACGACTATCCCGCATCCGAATTAAGCGAACCTACCGTCGTCTTCACCGAAGACGGCATCAACAACCTTCGGCATATCGTCGACGCGCGCAGGGCTGCGGGCCACGCACCGCCCAAACCTACCGCAGAAACCATCGCCCGAAATCATAGCCACCGCGGCCTTGGCCGACCTTGGCCGAACGGTTACGAACAAGCCGTGCGTCATTTGCGATCTGGCCAGGGGCAGCATGGGGTGCGCCATGCTCCGCGATGCCGGTCCAGACATTCGGCGCGCCAAGCCGAAGCCCGCATGACGCCGGACGAGCGCCTGGCGTTGCCAGGATGATGTACGCGCTGTCCCGGCGGGTCCGACCCGATAGGCTTGACCCGGCCCCGCGCCCCCAACTCCACTTGTATGAATGGCCGGGGCCGGCCCTTTTCGGAACCGGCCCACCGCCGCGTGACGTTGTGCAGGATGATCGTCTTGACCCGTCTCGCATCTGAAGCGGGTGCAAGCCTGCCGAACATCCCAGCTGCTTGGTCATCCAACCTGGCTGCGAGGCATCGCCACCGTGGGGCGTGGCGTTCGCTGCCAGTCGGCTCCGATCTCGAAACCGCTATGCCGCCATACCGAACACGCAACTCGGTTTAAGCGCCAGGCTGCTGTTCGAGGTATTGACGAAGCAGGCGACGTGACCGGAAAGGCTCGCGGGGTAAGCAGCTTCCATCGATCCGGCGGCATTGCGGATCTGGCTGGCGATGGCGGCCTGAGTTCTTGTCCATCTGCCGCATAGCGGGTGGTCAGGTGCTGGTCGCGTTTCCGGCGAGCCGAAGCATTTGTCTCTCAAGGTTCACCCCTTGGAAATCCAGCACCAGCGGCTTGTCGGGACAAGATAGATGCTATTGGGATTTGGCCGCCGCAGCCGCGAGCATCGCTTCTCCCATCCCATTGACGCCTCGGGCATTCAGCATTTCACCAGCGTTCTGAATGTCGCGCACCTCTTTGTTCTGGCTGAGTTTTGATTTACCAACCAGGCCGGTGATCTCGATTTCCAGGGCGGCGATCGCCTTTAACCATCGTGTCAATGAAGTCCTTCGGCGCGTCGCCCATCTTCCACGGGGCAGGCTGCGAGGCTTCATGCATCTGAGTGAGCTTCGCCACGTTACGGCGCACATAGCGCTCATCATCCCGGACAGTGATGCGTCCGTGGGGCGTGGACGACGAGACAGTTCCACGTCGGCACCTGCTTATGGAATTCATGCTTGCTTGGATACCAGTTCGGCGAGATGTAAGCGTCGGCCGCAGGGAAGATAACGAGGACTTCATCGCCATTGGCAACTTCCTCCCAGACTCGATTTTTTGCGTGCAACATGGCAATTGAGGACGCCTTTGTCTCCCTTCGAGCCGTCAAGCTCGAAGGGAATGTGGTTCGCGTCGAGTGTGCCTTTGCTGTGGGTGACCAGGATACCGAGCGGATGTCTCTCGATGGTCAAGCAGGGTGTTGTGATCGGGACGGCAAAATGGGGCGGAGCGTACAACGGTGGATCTCCTGTCGCGAATGGGCGGTCGTTAGCGAGCGGCGGTGTCTTGCGGAACGAGCCCGGGCATCTTCGATGCCGGCGAAGAGGGCCCCGGATCTCGCTGTCCACCACGCTCAAGAACTGCCATCGAGAAGTGGGCAGGCAGATCAGATGCCGCCGCGTATGAGTGCGGTTGGTCAGTGACAAGCCGCACACTCTCGCCTTGGCTCAAAATTACTGCGTGGGTACCCACCACTACACTTAGGGACCCCTGAGTCACCGAGATCAACTCGCGCGTATCCGGACTATGAGCATCTGCGGAAAACACGTCGCCCGGCATGATGGCCCAGCTCCACAGTTCGAACATCGTTCGTCCCGAGATCGATGAATGAAGTTGTGCAAAGCTTCCTTTAGCGCTTGTCCAAAGCGTCCTCGCCTCTGTCCGCTCAATAGGAAGGCGAACTGTGGAAGGATGGTCATTCAACAAATCGGCCACCGAAAGCGAAAACGCCGCCGCCAGTCGGCAAAGTATGCCGATGCTGGGGTTCGCCTTGCCTTGCTCCAGCGTGACGACGGTTCCCTTGGATAAGCCGCTCAGTTTTGCCAGTCGATCCAGGGTCAGGTTTTGGTCGCGCCTCAATTGTCGGATCCGAACCGCTATCGCTTGGCCAAGCACCCGCTCGGGGTCCAACGCTGTCGTAACATCGGTCATTATATTGACTTAGTGCCTCGGCTCACTTATTACGGTCAATATAATGACCGGCCTGAAATTGTGCAACTGCCCCGTTAGCGAGGAAATGACCGATGCGTTTTGAAACAAAGGCGATCCATTGCGGCCGAGCTGTCGACGCTTCCACGGGGGCGGTGTCCCTGCCGCTGAACACCAGCACGACATTCCAACGTAGCGTCGACGGCTCGTTTCCTTCCGGATTCGAATACACCCGGGATGGAAATCCGACACGCAACGCGTTCGAAATGGCCATGGCCGCGCTCGAGGGCGGAGAAGATGGCATTGCCTTCGCGTCGGGCATGGCTGCAATCGCTGCAGTCTTTGAGAGCCATCCGTCGACGGGTCGGATCGTTCTGCCGGATGACATGTATTTCGGCATTCGTTCGCTGATTGACGAGACCGACATTGGGTCTCGCTTCGACTTTGCGGCCGTCGACATGCGCGATCTGGATGCCGTGCGCGCCGCGGTCACGTCGAAGCGGACTGGCCTCGTCTGGGTCGAGACGCCGTCAAACCCGATGATCCGGGTTGTCGACATTTCGGCCATCTGCAAAATCGCGCACGAGGCTGGCGCCTTGGCCGTAGTGGACAACACGTGGGCAACTCCAGTGCTTCAACGGCCCCTCGAAGTTGGGGCGGACGCGGTTATGCACTCGGCGACAAAGTACATCGGCGGCCACTCGGACTTGATGGCGGGCGTCGTCATTGTCCCGCACTCGTCACCCTTCGGTCGCCCACTGCGGATGGTCCAGAAACACAAGGGCAGCGTCGCAGCGCCATTCGACTGTTGGCTGGCATTGCGGGGCCTGCAGACATTGTCGGTACGCATGCGCGCGCATTGCGAAGGCGCCCAGAAGGTTGCTGAGGCTTTGGCGTCTCATCCGCGTGTCGAAAAAGTACTTTTTCCTGGCCTGCAAACTGATCCGGGACACGATCTCGCTAAGCGGCAAATGAGCCATTACGGAGCGATGCTATCCTTTATCGTCAAAGGCGGAGCCGATGCTGCGATGGCCGTGGCCGGCCGCCTCGAGGTTGTTGCCCGGGCGACAAGCCTTGGCGGGACCCACTCTCTGATTGAGCATCGCGCATCCGTCGAGGGTGCCAAGTCCAAGGCGCCAGGCGGATTACTGCGAATGTCAGTGGGACTTGAGCATCCTCAGGACATTATCGATGATCTGATGCAGGCCCTAGGCGGAACCTTCAAAGCGGCAGCCGAATGACGCGGGTGCAAGAACTCTGGCAGCGCTTTACGTGGCGGCTGGCGCAGCAATGCGGCCTGCTACGGTTGGGCGCCTAGATCAGGCAAAGCATCTTCGACGATGCTTAGATTTCGATCGAAAATCTCGGTGTCGGATGCGTTGGCGCGGAGAGACCGCACCTTGTTCAGGATCGCCGCAACCGCCGCTTCAGGCCTGGCGATGCGGCTCGACCTTTTCGAGGAAACCGCCGGTATCAGCTCGGCGATCTTCTTGTGCGCGACTAAACGGTCGAGACCGTCGAGCTCGTCCCAGACCGCCTGGCGCTCCGGCGTCACCTCCAGCCCGGCGAGAAAGTCGTCATTGTCCGTGAGGGTGACCGCCGCCTCTACGGTGAGAATATTGATCGCCGGCAACTTATGGCGCCTGCCGACCTCAAAATCGTTGAAGTCATGCGCCGGCGTGATCTTGACCGCACCGCTGCCTTTTTCGGGATCGGAATACTCGTCCGCCACCACCGGGATCTTGCGGCCGACGATCGGCAGGATGAGGTTCTTGCCGACGAGATGCCGGAAACGCTCGTCGTCGGGGTGGACTGCGACAGCCGTATCGCCCAGCATCGTCTCGGGGCGGGTCGTCGCAACGGTGATGAAGGTTTTCGGATTTTCCGGATCGAAGGTCTTGCCTTCGACCGGATAGCGGAAGTGCCAGAGGTTGCCGTTGACTTCCTGCTGCTCGACCTCGAGATCCGAGATGGCGGTCAACAGCTTCGGGTCCCAGTTCACAAGGCGCTTGTCCTTGTAGATCAGCCCTTCCTTGTAGAGCGTCACGAACACTTCGAGCACCGCCCTGGACAGGCCCTCGTCCATGGTGAAACGCTCCCGGCTCCAGTCGGCCGAGGCGCCCAGCCGCTTCAACTGATGAGGATCGCGCCGCCGGTCTCGATGAGCTCATCGCGCGTCAGGTTGCGGCGGTGGATCTGCTTCTCCATCAGCTGGCGCTCGACCACCATCTGTGTGGCGATCCCGGCATGATCCATGCCCGGCTGCCAAAGGACATTCTTGCCGCGCATGCGCTCGAAGCGCGCCAGAATGTCCTGCAGCGTGTTGTTGAGCGCATGACCCATATGCAGCGAGCCGGTGACGTTCGGTGGCGGGATGACGATGGTGAAGGCTTCCGCGCCCTCCTCGGCGCCTGCGCCGGCACGAAACGTCTTTTACAAGCGTATTATGTTTTTTTGCGCATAGACCAACGAGTTGAACGGCGGCCCCATGAATCGCCGATGTGTAGGTCGGGCAAAGGCGCCCACCAGCTCGTACTTGTCAAGACGATGCCACCCTTGATCTTGCACCCGCCTCCGATACCAGCGATGCACTGCGTCGTATGCTCATGCCTGTCAGGATGGGATGGGCGCTGCTAGCACAGTGGCAGTTTGACAACCCGGCCATCGGGGCGGTAGCACCGTCCAAGGCCAAGAGTCGCAGGGCAGACCGCACCCCATCGGGCTGCGCGACCCAGACCAGCTGACGCCCAACTGGCACACTCATCGCGCATCAGCACCGTGGATGCGACATCTACTTTGTTGCGAGCGCGATATCGGAACTTGGTTGTGACGCAGCTGTGCGTAAGCGCACCGCTGTCAGCAAGTGAGTGAGTGAAAGAACTACGTGGTGGAGGTGAGAAGTCATGCGGCGTCAAGATTCCCCGCCCTTTGCGGCAAACACACTGATCCCTCTTCAGAATCCGGTCTTTCGTTCGATCTGGACAGCCACGCAGATATCCAGCCTTGGCTGGCTGGTGCAGAGCGTGGCTATAAGCTGGCTTATGGCAACGATTTCAGCCTCCGATCTGATGGTTGCGCTCGTGCAGGCTGCATCGACACTGCCCGCCTTCTTCTTGTCGATCCTTGCTGGAGCGATTGCAGACAGCTTCAGCCGCCGCGGCGTGATGCTTGCCGGACATTGCCTGATCGCACTGGCATCCACGGCGCTGGCTCTCTCTGTTGGACTGGGCTTTGTCAGTCCATGGCTGATCTTGGGACTGTGTTTCTTGGCGGGATGCGGCTTTGCCTTGAATGATCCAGCCTGGCACGCCTCGGTCGGCGACATCCTGGAAAAGCGCGACATACCCGCTGCAGTGACGCTGATGTCGGTGGGGTACAACGTGGTTCGGAGCATAGGACCGGCGCTGGGCGGTGTAATTTTGGCTTTGCTGGGCCCCCTTACGGCTTTCGCCTTCGCTGCGCTGACCGACCTGGTCCCGTTGAGCGCTGTGCTGCGCTCCAAGTGGCAAGTTCGCTCTTCGCCTCTTCCGCGCGAGCGGATGACGACGGCCATTCATGATGGCATGCGCTTCACGGCAATCTCCTCTGAGATCAGAGTGGCGATCGTGCGCGCAACCCTGTTCGGGCTGTCAAGCATCTCGATCCTTGCTCTGCTCCCCCTCGTGGTTCGCGACCAACTGGCGGGCGGGCCAATTGTTTACGGCGTCCTGTTAGCCGGCTTCGGCACAGGCGCCTTCATCGCGGGCATTGGCAATAGCTACTTGCGACGCATCACGTCCCAAAATCGATTGATCACGCTCGCGTCCGTTGCTTGCGCAACGTGTTGCCTTTTACTGGCTCTCACATCATCGGTGGCCGTAGCAGCGATCGCGCTTGCAATCGCTGGCGCAGGCTGGGTTGTCACCTGGACCGGAACCGACGTGTGTGTGCAGTTGGCAAGCCCAAGGTGGGTCGTTGGTCGCACCCTGTCGATCTATTACGCCCTGACCTACGGCGGCATGGCAGCGGGCAGCTGGATCTGGGGTGCTGTCGCGCAGTACTATTCCCTGACGTGGGCTTTGGAAGGTGCTGCAGCGGCGCTGTTGCTGGTTGCAGCTGTGGGAAAGCTATTGCCGGTACGGCTATGGGAGGAATCGGATCAAGGGGCCTTCGACTTCAGGCCACCAGAACTGGCCCTCGATTTGAAGCCCAGGAGCGGCCCGATCGTGATCAAGGTGGAGTACTCGATACCCGAGGAGAATATCGAGGAATTTCTGAGCTGCATGCGCGAAAGGCGGCGCGTTCAGAGCCGTGCCGGTGCGCGGGACTGGACCCTCCAGCGCGATCTTCAGAACTCGACTCTTTGGACCGAGACATTCCGCACGCCGACATGGACGGACTATCTTCGTCTAAACCATCGGCTAACGGTGACTGACAGGGAGGTAGGCGAGCGCCTTGCCGCTCTGCAGGTCGGTGATTCTCCTCCTCGTCTCTCACTTTCGATCGAGCGGTCGACAAGCCCCGCCCCCGCCAGCCAAGTCCAGCCTGTGCCCTTTGTATCGCGCCCGTAAGGAAACCAGTAACTTTTCTGGGCTCGGACACGGGAATGGCCGAGACCTACTCCTTCTTTCGTCGGGTCAGCCCGGATTGCCATACGTTGCGGCCGGTTAGGCGGATAGTGTCCTGAAGGTTCTGCAAAAAGTTTTGGAGAGAGAACGGCGCTTGCTCTGAAGGGCGAGCGGCCATGGCACGGTGGTGACGTTGCAATCACCGATT
>NZ_JAMYNH010000029.1:0-53633 GCF_040318975.1 Mesorhizobium sp. M0983
CAAGACGTCAAATCCCCCGCAAACAAGCGAACAACCGCCGCAACCCCGCCGCCGCAAGCTTTTGCTCATGACTGCGCAACAGGTCCACAAGGGGAGAAGGGAAAGGCAGCCCTATCGCACCGGCGCTCCATAGACTGGCGTCGGAATGCCTTCCATGCGCGCCTTGATCTGCAGCGCCACGAATTTTGAATAGAAGCGCGACAGCGCAAGATTGCCGCCGTGGAACCACAGCGCTTCCTGCGCTGTCGGCTTCCACATGTTGCGCAACTCGCCTTGCCACGGACCCGGGTCGCCTTTCACGCCCGAGCCAATCCCCCAGCACGGCCCGACCTTGTCGGCGACTTCGCGCGAAACGATCGCCGCCACTGTCTCGTTCATCGAGAGATAGCCGGTGCAGGCGATGATCGCGTCGGCCGCCAGTTCCGTGCCGTCGTCGAAGAGGATGCCTGTCGGCGTCAGCGACTTGATCCCGACGCCGCTACGGATGCCGATCTCGCCGTCGATGATCAGATCGCAGGCGCCGACGTCGATGTAGAAGCCCGAGCCGGTGCGGTAGGCCTTCATCAGGAGCCCAGTCTCGTCGTCGCCGAAATCGATGGCGAAGCCGGTGCCGCGCAAGCGGTCGTAGAAAGCCGCGTCGCGCGCCTTGATGACGTCGTAAAGCGCCCGCTGGCCTTGCGGCAGCAGCGCGAACGGCGTCGAGGCGACGATCATGTCGGCCTTCTCAGTGGTGATGCCGCGGGCCAGCGCCTTTTCCGAAAATATCTCGAAACCGATCTCCATCAGCGTGTCCGACTTGACCACCGTCGTCGGCGACCGCTGGACCATCGTCACCTCGGCGCCGCTCTCCCAGAGATCGACGCCGACGTCATGGCCGGAACTTGCCGCGCCGATGACGGCGACCTTTTTGCCGCGGAATTTCTCGCCGCTGGAATACTGGCTGGAATGCAGGATTTCGCCGTTGAAGACCTCGGCGCCCGGCAGGTCGATGCGCCTGGGCGGGCCATAAGCACCGGTCGCGAAGACGATGTGCTTCGGCTTCAGCGTGATGCGCTCGCCGGCGCGGTCGAGCTCGACCGTCCAGACCTTTTCGGTCTCGTCATAGGAGGCACTGACGCATGTCGTGGAGGTCCAGTAATTGAGCTCCATGACGCGCGTATACATCTCCAGCCAGTCGCCCATCTTGTCCTTGGGCGTGAACACCGGCCAGTTCTCGGGAAACGGGATGTAGGGCAGATGGTCGTACCAGACCGGGTCGTGCAGCACGAGCGAGCGATAGCGCTTGCGCCAGGAATCGCCGGCCTGGGCGTTCTTCTCGATGACGATGGCCGGCACGCCCAATTGCCTGAGCCGCGCCCCCAGCATGATGCCGCCCTGGCCGCCGCCGATGACCAGGCAATAGGGCTGCTGGCTAACGCCGAGGTCACGCGCCTCGCGGCGCCTTGCCTCCAGCCAGGTTTCGCGTTCCGGATCGGCCTTGTGGCGGACGCCCAGCGGCCGCGCCGGGCCTTTGCGCTCTTCAAACCCCTTGAGATCGCTCATCGCCGTGAACAGCGTCCGGCACTTGCCGTCCCTGAGGCGCATGATGCCTTGGCCCCACGCCGATGACGTCTCGAAAGAAAACCAGGCTTCGATGGTGCCTTCGTCCGAAGTCGCTTCGCCGCTGAGCTGCCATTGAGCAGGCCTTGTGGTTGCCAGCGTCGCCGCCAGCATGTCGCGGATCGCGGCCGCCCCCTCCATCGTCTTGATGTTCCAGGTGAAGGTCAAAAGATCGCGCCAGTAGCAGTCCTCGACGAACAGATTGGTTGCGGCCTCGACGTCGCCCGCTTCGAGCGCTCGCGCAAAAGAACCGAGCCAGGTGGCCGCCTGTTTCGACGGTGAGATGTCGAGCATCTATCCTCCTCGTCGACCAAGAGTGCCAGAAGCCGCGCAAAATTCGGTAGGGCCAGTACAAAATTCAGAAGGGATCGTAGCCATCTACTCCCGTTATAACGGCTCCTCGGCGGTTGCCAGGTGGGACCATGATTTCCGTGCCGTTGTCAAATCTGACCCGAACCGTGTCCTCCAAGGCTACTTCTACAAGTCGCGTTCCGACCAAAGCCCAGATTAAGCTTAAATCGCCGCTACGGTTATCCGGTTTTATCCAGACGTCAGGCCCTCCGTCGTAGGCCACCTTGAATAAAGTCCAGAGTTGGACGGTAACGCCAGCAAACTCCAAGTGCACTGAGTCGTTCTCGAGAAGCACTCTGATCAGCTCGTTTCCAACCCACGAGTCACGCATAGCGCATCTTCTAGCAACCTTTCTCCCTGCTGTCAGGCCCGCGCGCGGGCCTGATCCGAACCGCTATCCAGCCATGCAAGATCGTCCGGCGAAAGTGAGATGTCGAGCGCCTGGAGGCTGTCTTCCAATTCGTCGAGCGAGCGGGGCCCGATCAGCGGGACGGACGGGAAGGGCTGCGCCAGGACGTAGGCGAGCGCGACGTGGATCGGGCTTTTGCCCAGCCGCTTGGCGAGCTCGATGGCACGGTCGCGACGGCCGAAATTCTTGTCCGAGTACCAGACCCGGACCAACTCCTCATTGTCGCGCCGGTCGCGGCCGGCGCGGTCGGTGAAGAAGCCGCGGCCCTGGCTCGACCAGGCGAAATTCGGCATCTGCCGGGCGGTGAGCCAGGCCTTCCACGCGTCGCTGGAGGAGGTGACACAGCCTGCCCAGATCGGCTCCAGCATCTCGGCCAAGGAGAAATTGTTGGAAAGCGCGCCGGGCTTCTGCTTGCCGGTGCGCTCGGCATAGGCAATCGCCTCGTCCATGCGTTCCATCGTCCAGTTCGAGCCGCCGAACGGACCGCGGATGCGGCCGGCCTTGACCTCGCGGTCCATCGCATCGACGAATTCGTCGACCGGCACGTCCGGATTGTCGCGGTGCATGAAATAAACGTCGATATGGTCGGTCTGCAGCCGCTCGAGCGACTGGGTGAGCTGCTCGCCGATGACGTCGGGATAGCAGAGCGGCGAGTGCGCGCCCTTGCCGATGACCACGGATTGCTCGCGCACGCCGCGGTTTTTCAGCCATTGGCCAAGCAGGGTCTCGGTATAGCCGGAACCGTAGACGAAGGCGGTGTCGAACAGATTGCCGCCGGCCTCGAAATAGGCGTCGAGCAGGATGGCGCCCGACGAAAAGGTGCGGAAATCCTCGAAGCCGAGCGCCAGGCACGAGGCCCGCCGCGGCAGGCCCGGAATGCTGCGCTTGGAGATGGCGGTCCCGCCGGAGCGCAGCTTCCGTCCGGAGATCGTGTTGACGCGCTTTGCCGGTTTCTCGATGTCGTATTCGAGCCCGATCGCGGCACGCCATTTGTCGAGCACGCGCAGATTGCCGAGACTCTCGGCCCAGCCCATGCCGGGCCAGGCGAACTCCTGCTTCCCGCCGAGAATGGCCTCGCCGGCGGCGTCGACCTCGAACGCGTAAAGCCAGCCGTCCTCCTTGACCTCGACCACCTCGGTGTTACCCGGACGGATGATGCGGATTTCGCCGGTGCCGCCTTGCTGGCCGCCGGCATACCAGAAGTCCGCCACCTCGATGCGGCCTTTGCTGCCGAGAATGCGCAAGACATTGTCCTGAGCGAGCGAGATGCTGCAGGAGACTTCCGCGACGATGCCGCCCGGAAAATGCAACAGCGCCGACGCCCATTCGTCGACACCGGATTGGCCGAGATGCGCAGTACCCACCACTTTGTCCGGCTCGGCGAAGGGCTTTCCCGCCGCGGCGCCGGCAATCAGCCGCGCCATCGACACGGGATAGCCGCCGACATCGAGGATGCCGCCGCCGGCAAGATCCTTGGCGTAAAGCCGGTGCTCCGGCATGAAGCCCGGCATGGCGAAGCCGAAGCTGGATTTGATCATCTTGATCTCGCCGATCGCACCGGCACTGATCAGCTCGACCAGCTTGGCCGTCTGCGGATGCAGCCGGTACATGAAGGCTTCGCCGAGAAAGGTGCCGGCCTTGCGCGCCGCATGGATCATCGCGTCGGCCTCGAAGGCGGTCAGGCCAAGCGGCTTTTCGCAAAGCACATGCTTTCCGGCCTCGGCTGCCTTGATCGCCCATTCGGCATGGCTCGGATGCGGCGTCGAAATATAGATCGCGTCGACATCCGGATCGCCAAGCAAAGCCTCGTAGCCGTCGAGGATGCGGGCGCCGGGGAAAGCCTCGGTGAGCCCGGCCTTGCCGGGATTGCGCGCCCCTAAGGCGACCAAGGTGCCGGTGCGCGAATGGGCGACGCCGCCGGCAAAGGCCTTGGCGATGTTGCCGGGCCCGAGAATGCCCCAGCGAATTTTTTCTGGTTTGGAAGTCATGTCAAATCTCCGTGGGGTGGCCGCGAGCAATCGCGATCGGACAAAAGAAAGATGGGTTAGCGAATGCGTGCGCCGGTGGCGTCGAAGAGAAGCGAGCGGTCGGCCTTGATCGACACCACCAGGTCGTCGCCGTTGGCGCGATGCCGTGAGGCCTCGCGCTCGATGATCAGTTCTTCGCGCCCGCCCCCGGTCCCGGAATTGGCATAGACATAGCTCACCGATCCCAAGTGCTCGGCGACGTCGGCCTTGAGGGTAAGGTCGCAATCGCCCTGGCCGGCGTCGAAGAAATGCTCCGGCCGCACGCCAACCACGACATCGCCGCCTATCGCAGGCAAGGCATCGGAAAGCGGCTTGCGCAGTCGCACGCCGCGATGGTTGACCAGCTCCACGATCGCCGCGCTGTTGTCGGTTCCGACCACTTTCGCCGCCAGAAAATTCATCTTCGGCGAGCCGACGAAGCCGGCAACGAAGCGGTTGGCGGGGTCGTCGTAGAGATCGAGCGGCGCGCCGATCTGCTCGATATTACCGGCGTTGAGCACGACGATCCTGTCGGCCAGCGTCATCGCCTCGGTCTGGTCGTGCGTCACATAGACCATGGTAACGCCAAGCTCCTTGTGAAGGCGCGATATCTCGACGCGCATCTGCACCCGGAGCTCGGCATCGAGATTGCTGAGCGGTTCGTCGAACAGGAACACTTGCGGCTCGCGCACGATGGCGCGGCCGATGGCGACGCGCTGGCGCTGGCCGCCCGACAATTGCCGCGGCCGCCGCTTCATCAGCTCGGCGATGCGCAGGATTTCGGAAGCCCGCTTCACCCGCCGCTCGGTATCTGCCTTGGGGTTGCCGGTCATTCTCAGGCCGAAGCTCAGATTCTGCTCAACCGTCATGTGCGGATAGAGCGCGTAGGACTGGAACACCATGGCGATGCCGCGATCGGCCGCCTCGACGTCGTTCACCACCTTGCCGCCAATGGCGATCTCGCCGTCGCTGATGTCCTCGAGCCCGGCGATCATCCGGAGCAGCGTGGACTTGCCGCAGCCGGAAGGGCCGACGAAGACGACGAATTCGCCGTCATCGATATCGATATTGGCGCCGTGGACGATCTCGAAGACGCCGAAGCGCTTGATGACGTTTTTGAGTGTGACTGCCGCCATGCTGATCCTTACTTGATAGCGCCGGCGGCGATGCCGGCGACGAAATGGCGCTGCAGAAGCACGAACACGACGAGCATTGGCGCCGTCAGCATCACCGCGCCCGCCATGATGCCGCCCCAGGACACCTTGGTGAGACCGATCAGCGTGCCGAGCGCCACGGGCGCGGTCATTGCGCCCGGCTTGGAATTGATCAGCAGCGGCCAGAGATAGTTGTTCCAGGAGGCAAGGAACAGGATGATGGCGAGCGCTGCCAGCATCGGCCGCGCCAGAGGCAGTGCGACGAACAGGAATATCCGCCATTCCTTGACGCCCTCGACCTTGGCGGCGTCGAACAGTTCGTGCGGCATCATCGAAAAGCTCTGCCGCATGAAGAGCACGCCCAGCGAATTGAACAGCGGCGGCACGATCAGCGCCACCCAGGTGTTGGCGAGCTTGAAGTCGCGCGCCACCATGATGAATTGCGGGATCAGCACGACCGCATAGGGCAGCGTGATGGTGCCGAAGATGATGGCGACGACCATGCCCTTGCCGAAGAAGTTGTAACGCGCCAGCGCCCAGCCGGCCATCGAGGTCAGCATCACCGACAGGAAGGTGTAGGTCACCGCCACCGAGACGGAGATGCCGATGGCACCGATGAAATTGGTGCCGCGCTGCAGATTGCTGACATTGTCGAGGAAATTGCCGTGCGGCAAAAGCTCGATGTCGGGGCTGAAGATGCCGTTGTCGGGCATCGTGGAAAAGACCACCATCATCCACAGCGGAAACAGCCAGACCAGCGCCAGCGGCGTCAGGAACAGATGCAGCGCGATGCTGCGGCCCAATCTGGCCTGGGAACGGCCGACCCGGGAATGGCCGATTGGGGAGCGCGAGGTCATTTCGGTTCCCTCGTCAGCCATATCTGCACCAGCGAAATGGCAATCGCCAGTCCGGCCATGGTGTAGGCGATGGCCGAAGCGTAGCCGAAATTGAGCGACCGGAAGCCCTGGCGATAAAGCAGCAGCCCGAGCGTTTCGGTGCCGCCGCCCGGCCCGCCGCGCTCGGTGATTAGGAAGGGCTCGGTGAACAGCTGCATGGTGCCGATGATCGACAGCACGGCGCAGAACACGATGATCGGCTTGAGCAGCGGCAGCGTGATGTAGAAGAACTGTTTGACCTTGCTGACCCGGTCCAGGGTCGCCGCCTCGTAAACATCCTCGGGGATGGACTGCAGGCCGGCGAGCAGGATGATGGCGTTGTAGCCGGCCCAGCGCCACGTCACCGCCATCATGATGACCGCCATCGCCGGGGTGACGTTGGTAAACCAGTCGACGTTGGGCAGGCCGATGCTGTTCAGCAATTTGTTGATGATGCCGTAGTCCAGATTGAACATCAGCCGGAAAACCGCCGAATAGGCGACCTCGCCGACCACGACCGGCGCGAAGAAGGCAAAGCGGAACAGGCCACGCGCCTTGAGCAGCGGCGAGTTCAAAAGCACCGCCATCACAATCGCTAGCGAAATCATCACCGGCACCTGGATGACAAGGATCAGCAATGTGTTCTTCAAGGCATTGAAGAAGGCCGGATCGCCGATCAGCCGGCCCCAGTTGAAGGTCGGCGCGAACCGCCACGGCACGGTGCGCGTCGCCTGGAACGAGATCAGGAAGGAATCGATGATCGGCCACAGCCAGAAGATCGAGAAGATCAGCAGATAGGGCGCAAGGAAGCGATACGCCGTGGCGTTCTGGTAGCGCATCGTTCTCCTCCTTTCTGCTTTCGCCTGCTGGGGCGCGCGGTGTTGATGTTTCAGGTGATGCGGCGCCGCAAACGGCGGCTTGTTCGAAGGCCGGTGCCGCCCCTCATCCGCCTGCCGGCACCTTCTCCCCGTAAGTGACGGGGAGAAGGGGCTGGGCCGCAACGCTGGTGACCCCCTCTCCCCGTTCTTCACGGGGAGAGGGTAAGGGTGAGGGGCAGCGCAAGCGCCCGGTAACTGACTCTGGGATCATTCCGTGTCAGATCACGACTTGACCGGCAGGCCGGTCGCCGCGGCGATCTGGCTTGCGGCATCGTCGAGCGCTGCCTTGGCGTCGGGATAGCCCCCGGCCAGATATTTGGTCTGCACCGCGCGGATGATGATTTCGGCGTCGCTCTGGAACGGCGTACCGCGGCTGGGGACGACCTTGGGCAGGGTGCCGAGGATGTCCTTCCACACGGCTTGGCCACCCCAATAGGGCAGGCCCTCGGAGACATAAGGGTCGTTGAGCGCCGAAATCAGCGACGGCACCAGGCCGAAGCCTTTCAGCATGGTGATCTGGCCCTCATTCGTCCCTAGCGTGTATTTCAGATAGGCGTAGGCGGCTTCCTTGTTCTTCGACACCGAGGTGATGGCGAGCGAGGAGCCGCCGAGATTGGCGGCGCGCGGACCGTCGGCGGTCAGGCTCGGCATCAAATAGACGCCCCATTTGCCTGTCCCATCGGGCGATTCGGTGCGCACAGTGCCTTCATACCAGCCGCCATACATCTGCGTGGCGACCTTGCCGGCGGTGTTGTTGGTGATCTTGGTGCTCCAGTCGGCAGAGGAAATGATGCCGGCGTCCTTCATCTCCTTGATCTTGGTCATGGCATCGACGCATTTGGGCTGGTTGACCGTGATCGATTGACCATCGGCGGAGAAGTAGGCGCAGCCCTGCTCGTTGGAGATCATGCGGAAGAATTCGGAATCGCCGTTGAAATCGGCGTTGGTCATCGTGACGCCGGGATTGGCGGCCTGGATCTTCTTGGCGGCAGCGATGAAATCGTCCCAGGTCTTGATCGAGGACGGATCGACGCCGGCCTTCTCGTAGAAGTCGCGTCGGTAGAACATCGCCACCGGCCCCGAATCCCACGGCATCGCATAGGCCTTGTCGTCCACCTCGAGCTCGGTGCGCTTGAAGTCGGGGAATTTTGCCTGGTCTTCCGCGGTGTAGCCGAGCGTGTGCAGGTCGACGAAGCAATCCGGGAACTGGCTCCAGTAGTTTTCCGCTTCGCCGTTCTCGATCGTCACGATGTCCGGCAGGCCCTCGCCACCGGCGGCACAGCCGGCGATCGACTTGTCGTAGGTCGGCTGGTTGCCGAGGTCCTCGACCGTGACCTTGATGTCGGGAAACTGCTTGTTGAAGCCCGCTATGGTGGCCTTCAGCGACGAAGCGGCGATATTCCAGCTCCAGATCGTGATTTCACCGGACTGCGCAAAGGCCGGGCTGGAGCCCAAGGCAAGCGCGAGCGCGGCGCAGGTCAATTTTATGCGCATTGAAATCCTCCCATTTCAGTTGCTCTCTGTTTGCGAGCGTGGCTAGACTAGGCCTCGGGAAAGCCTTGTCCGCGACAAAGGGAATAAGAAATGAGCGGAAAGTAAGATGCCGGAAAGGCCGTTTTACCAGCCTGGCGCCAGCAGCGTGGAGGGCCTGCCGCTGCTGCTGCAGATGTTTCACACCCAGCCCCTGGTGATGCTCAAGCCGCATTGGCACGCCCAGGTCGAGGTGAATTTCATCGTGCGCGGGGCCGTGCATTACCGCATGGACGGGCACGAGCTTTCGCTCTCTGCTGGCGACATGTGTCTGTTCTGGGGCGGCCTGCCGCACCAGATGGACGAAGCCTCCGACGATGCCATCTATGCCGGCGCGCATCTGCCGCTGGTGCATTTCTTCCGGCTGCATTTGCCGGTCGACGTCCGCAACAGGCTGATGACGGGCGCGACGCTGGTAACCGACGCCACCGACCGGTCGGACGACCACAATTTCGAGCGCTGGAACCGCTATGCCCGCTCCGGCGACCCGGTCAAGGCCGAGCATGCCGTCAACGAGCTTTTGCTGCGGCTGGAGCGGGTGCGCTTCGAGCCTTACCGGCTCGCCCCCGAAACCCCGGTCGAACAGGAGATAGGCAGTCCCTTCGATCAGCAATCGCTGCGCAATGTCGGGCGCATGTGCGACTTCATCGCCGAGAATTTCCTCTACGAGATCGATTGCGTCGACATCGCCGCGGCGGCCGACATCCATCCCAAATACGCCATGAGCATCTTCAAGAAATCGACCGGCATGACGCTCAACGAATATGTGAATCTGCTGCGCCTCAGCTACGCGCAGGCGCTGCTGATGCATCAGGATGCCAATGTACTGCGCGTCGCCATGGAATCGGGCTTCGGCTCGCTCAGCGCCTTCAACAAATCGTTCCGCAAGCTTGCCGGCATGTCGCCGTCGGATTTCCGCAGGGGCGTGGCCGGCGCCAGGTAAGGGCACCGGCTGGATTCAGCCTATAGTCCCCAGGCGCCTCGGCAAGCGGTTCATCGGCAGCGGCCCGTTCGCGGTGATCAGGAACTGGTCTTCGAGATTGAAGCTGGCGAGACCGTCGATGTAGAGCGGGATCTCGAATGCCAGCACCATGCCAGCTTCGATCACGACATCGCTGTCGGCCGAGATGAACGGCCATTGCTCGGAAAACACGGAATGGCCGACGCTGTGGCCGAAATGGCCGCGGCGATAGGAACGCAGGCCCTGGCGCGCCAGGCTTTCGCTGGCGGCGCGATGCACGCCGGCGAACGGCTTTCCGGGCATAAGCGCGGCAAGCCCATCGGCGAAGGCGCGCTCGGCTATCGCATGCAATTCGGCCTGTTCGGGCGACGGCGGCCCGAAGGTGAAATTCCTCGACATGTCGGAGGCATAGCCGTTCACGCTGCAGACCATGTCGGCCTTCAGCGGATCGCCGGCGGTGGCTGCCACATCGGCGCTTTTGGGCCGAGCGCCCAGTGTGACGTATTCCGCCGTCGAGATTTGCAGCGAGGACCCGGCGGCTGCTTCGGCGACGCCTTGCCGGTAGAGCGCGACCAGCTCCGACTGACGCATGCCGGTCGCCGCATGCTGCTGCAGTCGCGACAGGCCGGTTTCCGACAGGACGATGCCCTGCCGCAGAAGGTCGATCTCGCTTTGCGATTTGATTGCCCGCAGCCTGTCGAGGATCGGCGAGCCGTTGACCAGGGCCGTGCCGGGCAACATCGCCTGCATCGCGGACAAATCGCTGGCCGAGACAAAATCCAGCTCGATGCCGAGCGTTGCACGCTCCAGCCCGAATTCGGCGAGCATCGTCTTCAGCTCGCGGACAGAGCGGGCAAGCTCGAAGGTCGCTGGACGTGCAAAACCGGGGGCGCGGCCAACCAGGCCGGCCTCGATGCGCTGCGCAACGGGCCGGCCGGCCGTCGCCGGCTCAAGCGACGCGGATTCGATCCAGATCGGATGCGTGCGCACCACGGCATCCGCCACCGCCGCCCGGAGCTGGGCAGCCTGGAAATCGGCAACCACTACGCCGATCGGCAGGTCGTCTCGTCTCGGGATGACCACGAAACCGGCGCCGGCCCGGCGGAACAGGCCGGCCGGGCCGATCCAGGCGCCGGTGGCATATTGGAATGCCTCAGGCTCGCAAAGCACCAATGCCTCGATATTGGCACGCTGCATCAGGTCTGTTGCGCGTTCTCGGTCGACAAAGCCCGTCACGGGATCTCCTCGCATGCAATCGAATCCGACGCCGATGCGGCGGCGTTTGGCCTCAGCGTAGCTTCAGGGCCGCTGTGGAGCAGCTTTTTTCTGGAAGCGCTGTTGACCTGCCGACCCTAAAAGCGCGTTGCGTTCGACCGGCCTCATGCGACGCGCTTCAGGTTCTTGTTTCATGCATGTCGGTGTCGCAAAACCGCTGCACAGTTTTGCGCGACATGCATCAAAGGCCTTGAGAGTTCGAACGCCAGGCGGGGAAACGAAAAAAAGCCGCGGCGAACCACGGCTTTCAACGCGACAAGTTGTCAGTTTCGAATGCTTACTCGGTTTCGTCAGAGGTGTCGTCGGCAGTGTTTGCCGCGTCTTTCGCGGCCTTCCTATCCAGCGCTGCCTGCAAGGCCAGGGTGGCCTGCGGTGAGGCCGGTGTCGTGGCAACGACCGCCATTGCATGAGCAACTCCGGTCGTCGACTTGTCCTTGGCCGCGGCCGAGGTGGCGGCTCCGTGTCCCTGCGAGCCGGCCCCAGCCGAGTTTCCGCCGTTGCCGTGGCTGCCGCCATTGCCGTTCCCGCCGCCATTGCCGCCGGGGGCAGCGAGGACCGGAGACGCGACAAGGGTGAGAGCGGCCGCCGCTGCGAATAGATAGGTGCGCGTTTTCATAATTCCTCCTTCGAGTGGCCCTCCCGCCAGGATGGGTTCCAGTGAGAAACGTGAGGACTTTCCAAAGTGGAGCCCGCTGTCCAACAAGTTCCGTTCAAATAGAGCATTCTGCAAGACGGACCTTGGTCCGAGGACGACACGCAAAAGTCCTGAATTCTATCTGCAGCGTACTTGGCGCGACCGCAGCGCCTGCTGGCAAGTGCGACCTGTGCCGCCCAAATGCGAAAAAGCCGCGGCGGACCGCGGCTTTTCGATGCTTGATTTCCCTTGAGAGAAACTGGAGCGGGTGAAGCGATTCGAACGCTCGACCCCAACCTTGGCAAGGTTGTGCTCTACCCCTGAGCTACACCCGCTCGCGCGGCTTTCGGGCCGCAAGCCGCGCCTATATGGCTGAAGAGCGCGGCGATTGCAACAGGGAATTCGCAGGCTTTTTGCTTCGCCGGCAATGCGGACAAGCCGTCCCGCGACACGTCGCAAGGCAATCACCCCTGCATTGCGCGACGGGCTTGTCTTGGCCGCATCATTGGCCGTAAACGGCGTAGGCCGAACAAGCCGTTGAAAGCGGGCCATCAGAAGAAAGACCGATGCCGAAGACCGAAGCCGACCTTTTCGCCTTTCTTGCCGGACTCGGGATCGAGGTATCGACACAGCGGCATCCGCCGCTGTTCACTGTCGCCGATTCGCAGGTGCTGCGCGGCGAGATCGCCGGCGGCCACACCAAGAACCTGTTCCTCAAGGACAAGAAAGATAATTTCTTCCTGGTCAGCGTCGGCGAGGAGGCGGTGGTCGATCTAAAGCAGATCCATCATCTGATCGGCGCCGCGGGCCGCGTGTCTTTCGGCCGGCCGGAGATGCTGATAGAGCTTCTCGGCGTCGTCCCGGGCGCGGTCACCGTTTTCGGGCTGATCAACGACACGGAGCGAAGGGTCAAGGTCGTTCTCGACGAGGAGCTGATGAGCCATGCTGTGGTCAACGCCCACCCGCTGACCAATGAGGCGACGACTTCCATCGCCGCCACGGACCTGGTCAAATTCGTCGAGGCAACCGGACATGATGCTGTTATCTTGAAAGTCTCGGCATGATCGCCACATGGGTGACTGAGACCGGGGTGACTGAAACCGGGTTCTGAAGAAGGATGTTGCGCCCGTCCCTTGGCCGGCGGCGCGACCGAAAGGGCGACGAGATGAGCGATAGCAACCCCTTTGGCGGGCCATTTGGCAGCAATGGCGGTCAGTATGCCACCACCGTGCAGTATGGCGGCACCGATGCCGCGCGTGAGAAGGTCGCACTTGCGGAGGTGCCGGCCGACGTCATCAGGGACACCACGACCGCTGGATTTGCCGCCGACGTCATCCAGGAATCGCGCCGCCAGCCGGTGCTGGTCGATTTCTGGGCGCCATGGTGCGGCCCCTGCAAGCAATTGACCCCGCTGCTGGAAAAGGCGGTGAAAGCCGCCGGCGGCAAGGTCAAGCTGGTCAAGATGAACATCGACGACCATCCATCGATCGCCGGCCAGCTCGGCATCCAGTCGATACCGGCGGTCATTGCCTTCAAGGACGGCCAGCCGGTCGACGGCTTCATGGGCGCCATTCCCGAGAGCCAGATCACGCAATTCATCCAGAAGGTCGGCGGCAAGGATGGTGGCGCACCGCAAGTGGCCGAGGCGCTGGCCGCGGCCGCCGAGGCGCGCGAGGCCGGTGACGTGCAGACCGCGGCCGACATCTACGACGCTATCCTGGAACAGGCGCCGGAGACGATCGAGGCGATCGCCGGCTTGGGCGATCTGCTGTTCGAGGCCGGCGATACCGAAGGTGCCGATGCGATGCTGGCGCGGGCGCCGGAGGCAAAGAAGGATGCGCCGCAGCTCGCCGCGCTGCGCGCCAAGATGGCGCTCGCCGCGCAAGCAGCAGTGCTCGGCAATCCGGCGGAACTGGAACGGCGGCTGGCCGAAAATCCCGGGGATCACCAGGCGCGGTTCGAGCTTGCGATGATCCAGAACGCCAAGGGTGATCGCATGGCGGCGGCCGACAATCTGCTGGCGATCATCAAGGCCGACCGCTCGTGGAACGACGATGGCGCCAGAACCCAGTTGCTGCAGCTCTTCGAGGCATGGGGCATGACCGACGAGGCAACGCTGTCGGCACGGCGCAAACTGTCGTCGCTGCTGTTTTCCTGAGCCGGCGCAGACTGTTTTGTCCGGCGGGCTTGCGGTCGGCGGCGGCTGCGCCAGATTAGGTTTTCGGACGGCATTCGATTTCGGGTTTCCGGTGTCGCGCCTTGTGCCGGCCGGGAGGAGACGGGTTTGGTGCGCTTCCTGACGAAGCGATCGGAGGATTGAGGTGCAGGCGGGAAACGCGCATTACCGACTCGCTGCGGACTTACCGTCGACCATGCCGATCTTTCCGCTTGAGGGCGCATTGCTGCTGCCGGGAGGCCGCATGCCGCTCAACATCTTCGAGCCGCGCTATCTGCAGATGGTCGATGAGGCGATCGCCGGGGCGCGGCTGATCGGCATGATCCAGCCCAGCCTCGACGGTGCGCTGCGTCCCGACGGCGAGCCGGAACTCTGCAATGTCGGCTGTGCCGGGCGCATCATCGCGCTGTCCGAGAGCGGCGACGGTCGTTATCTGATTTCGCTGCAGGGCGTGTGCCGGTTCCGCATTGTCCAGGAACTCACCGTCAGGACGCCGTTTCGCCAGTGCCGGTTGGCACCCTTTCTCACCGATCTCGACGACGACCAGGCGGAAGCCGAGATCGACCGGCCGGCGCTGCTCAAAGCGTTTCGCGCCTATCTGCAGGCCAACGATCTGGAGGCCGACTGGGAAAGCGTCAGCCGCGCCGAAAACGCCATGCTGGTCAACGCGCTGTCGATGATGGCGCCCTACGGGCCGGCCGAGAAACAGGCGCTGCTCGAAGCGGCCGATCTAAAGACACGCGCCGAAACGCTGATCGCCATCACCGAAATGGCGCTGGCGCGCGACAATGAGGATTTCGGTTCGAGTTTGCAGTAGGCTCTTGCCTTCTCCCCTTGTGGGAGAAGGTGGATCGGCGCGTAGCGCCGAGACGGTTGAGGGGTGCTGGACGGAGTGCCCTCGGTGCCAAGCTGGAACACCCCTCATCCGACCGAGATTCGCTCGGCCACCTTCTCCTACAAGGGGAGAAGGGAAGTCCGCGCGCGAAACCCCGAAGCGGTTGCCTTGTGGAAGGACGGATCGAATGGCGGATGGACGTGACGGGAACAGGACTGTCGATCCCAAGCTGCTGGAACTGCTGGCCTGCCCGCTGACCAAGGGGCCGCTTGCCTGGGATCCGGAGCGCGGCGAGCTTGTCTCGCGGGTGGCAAAGCTTGCCTATCCGGTGCGGGACGGCATTCCTATCATGCTGCCATCGGAGGCGCGGGTCATCGCCATAGACGATGCCATGCCACCGCCGCGCCTGGGTGGCTCGGAATAAGGGCCGCTCCGCAGCGATCCTTCGCGCCCCCCTTGTCCTGCCGTCATCAAATTCCGCACCGCAGCAACGCTCTGACGAAGACAGGGGGCCTATTGAAAATTGCGTCCCTTGGGCATGACCTTCTCCGCCTTTCCCAATAATTCCGTTTGCGCGATGCTGCCCGGCCGAGCCTCGTCTGTACGGCTCGAAGGCTCAGGTCCTGCCTCTTCCAGCAGCACCGACAGCCACGGCGTCAGATCCTCGACCTTCTCGGCGACGATATGGATGACGTCCGATTCCGATTGCAGCTTGCCGGTGACGCGGATGAGACGTGCGCCCATGACGATGGGGCGGAAGCGGTCGAAAGTCCTTTCCCAGAAAATGATGTTGGCGACCGCATTCTCGTCTTCCAGCGTCAGGAAAATCGCCTTGCCATTGCCCGGCCGCTGCCGCACCAGCACGAGGCCGGCGACCGAAACGCGCCGGCCGTCCCGCACCTGGCCGAGCCGCGCATTGGGCGTGACGCCGGACCGATCCAGCCTTTGACGCAGGAAGGCGACCGGGTGCGCCTTCAGCGACAGGCCGAGCGAGCGGTAGTCGTGGACGACGTGCTCGCCGAGCGGCATTGTCGGGAGCCGGGTTTCAGGCTCGAGATCGCGCAAGCGGATCGCCGGCTGATCGAACAGCGGCAGCTTTTCGGCGGCACTCTTGCCGTCGAGCGCGCGGACCGCCCATAGAGCGTTGCGGCGGTTCAATCCAAGCGAGCGGAAGGCGTCGGCCTGCGCCAGCTTTTCGATCTCGTCGACGTTGAGGCCCGAGCGCAGCCAGACATCGCGCACGGATGTGTAGCCGTCGCCGCGCCTCACCACAAATGCTTCCATGCGCTCCTTCGACAGGCCTTTGACCTGGCGAAAGCCAAGCCGGACGGCATGGCTGGTCCGGATGACACCGCGCATTTGAACATGGCGGTCGAGAATGCGGGCCGGATCGAAAGGCGATTGCTCCAAGGCGCAATCCCAGCCGGAAAAGTTGACGTCGACCTCTCGGATCTCGACGCCATGATCATGCGCGTCGCGGACAAGCTGAGCCGGCTGGTAAAAACCCATCGGCTGGGAATTCAGAATCGCGGCGCAGAACACGTCGGGATAGAAGGTCTTGAACCAGCAGGAGGCATAGACCAGCAGGGCGAAGGAGGCGGCATGGCTTTCGGGAAAGCCGTATTCGCCAAAGCCCTCGATCTGCTTGAAGCAACGCTCGGCGAAGTCTTTTTCGTAGCCCTTGGCAACCATGCCGTCGACCATCCTCTTGCGGTAATTGCCGATCGTGCCGGTGCGCTTGAAGGTGGCCATGGCGCGGCGCAATTCATCGGCCTCGCCCGGCCTGAAGCCGCCGGCAACGATGGCAATCTTCATTGCCTGTTCCTGGAACAGCGGCACGCCCAGCGTCCTGCCGAGTATTTTTTCCAGTTCCGGCTTCGGGTATTCGGGCTTTTCCTTGCCTTGCCGGCGGCGCAGATAAGGGTGGACCATGTCACCCTGGATCGGGCCGGGCCGCACGATTGCCACCTCGATGACGAGATCGTAGAAGTTTTTCGGCCGCAGCCGCGGCAGCATCGACATCTGCGCGCGCGATTCGATCTGGAAGACGCCGATCGTGTCGGCGCGGCAGATCATGTCGTAGACATGTTTGTCCTCGGCCGGGAGAGTGGCCAACACATAGGGTTGGCCATATGCGTCCCGCGCCTCGGGATAATGATCCTGGAGCAGGGTGAAGGCGCGCTGCAGGCAGGTCAGCATGCCGAGCGCCAGCACGTCCACTTTAAGGATTTTCACCGCGTCGAGGTCGTCCTTGTCCCACTCGACCATCTTGCGCTCGTCCATCGCCGTCTTGACGATGGGTACGATCTCGTCGAGCCGGTCCCTTGTGATGACGAAACCGCCGACATGCTGCGACAAATGGCGGGGAAAGCCCATGATCTCGTTGGCGCATTCGATCACATGCCTTGTCGAGGGATCGGTCTGATCGAGGCCGCCGGCTTTTGTCTCCTTTTCGCCGAGCTCCGAGGTCGACCAGCCCCAGATCGAACTGGACAGCGCGCTCCGGACGTCGTCCGACAGGCCCATCGCCTTGGCCACTTCGCGCACCGCAGAGCGGCCGCGGTAGCTGACGACGGCGGCGGCCAGCGCGGTGCGCTTGGTGCTGTATTTGGAATAGATGTACTGGATGACCTCCTCGCGCTTTTCATGCTCGAAATCGACATCGATGTCGGGCGGCTCGTTTCTTTCTTCGGAAATGAAGCGCTCGAAAAGCGTGTCGATCTTGTCCGGGCCAACTTCGGTGATGCCGATGCAGAAGCAGACGATCGAGTTGGCGGCGGAGCCGCGCCCCTGGCAGAGAATGTTCTGGCTGCGGGCGAATTTGACGATGTCGTAGACAGTCAGGAAATAGCGCGCGTAGTTCAGGCGCTCGATCAGAGCGAGCTCCTCCTCGATGCGCTGCGTCACAAAAGCGGGCACGCCCGAGGGGTAGCGGATGGCGGCCCCCTCCTTGGCCAGCCTTTCCAGCTCGGCCTGTGGCCCGAGGCCCGATTCCGTCGGCTCGTCGGGGTAGTTGTATTGCAGGTCACTGAGCGAGAAGCTCAGCTCGCCGGCAAAACGCAGCGTTTCCGCCAGCGCTTGCGGATGCCTGCGGAAAAGCCGTGCCATCTCCAGCGGTAGCTTTAAATGACGCTCGGCATTGGCCGCCAGTTCCAGCCCCACCTCGGCGACGGGCACATTGAGGCGGATCGCCGTCAGCACGTCCTGCAGCGGGCGCCGTTCCGACGTATGGTAGAGCACATCGTTGGTCGCCATCAGCGGGATGCCGGCCAGTTCGGCCATCGCCGCCGCCTGCTCGATACGGAAGCGGTCGCTGCCGCGGTAATCCGGCGAAACCGCAAACCGCAGGCTTTCGCCGAAGCGATCCGTGAGCCGGCTAAGCACAGCAAGGCTATCGGCCGCGCCCGTCGACACATCCGGCAGGATGGCCAGCGACAAGAGATCGCCCCATTCGAGAAGATCGCTTTCTTTGAGAAGCGTTGCTCCCTTTTCGTTTTCGTCGCGCAAATTGGCCTGCGTCAGCATGCGGCAGAGATGGCCCCAGCCCTTGCGGTTCTGCGGGTAAGCGAGAATGTCCGGCGTGCCGTCGCAAAATACCAGGCGGCAGCCGGGATGATAGGAAACACCCTCCACCTTGGCCTGCTGCCAGGCGCGCACGACGCCCGCCACCGTATTGCGGTCGGCGAGCCCGATCGCTGAAAACCCCATGAATTTCGCCGCGACCACCAGCTCCTCCGGTTTCGAGGCGCCGCGCAGGAACGAGAAGTTCGACTGGATGCCGAATTCGGCATAGGGAACGGCTGTCAGCGCATTCATGCGAAGACTCCATGCATGAACCAGCGCGGAGCGGGCTGCGAGGCGCCGTAGAGGCCTTGGCGGTAAAGCCAGTAACGGCGGCCGTCGGCATCCTCGATGCGGAAATAGTCCCGGGTCGGCGCATCTTCCCGTCCCGCCGCCTCTCGCCACCATTCAGGCGCAATGCGCTCCGGCCCTTCGGCGCGCGCGACCCGGTAGAGCGCGCGCCGCCAGCGGAAGTTCAAAGGTGGGCCTTCCGGCATTTCGGTGGCCGGCACCTCGATCGGCTCGGGCGAACGGAAAAGCCGGATCGGCCGTTCCGGCTGGAAGACGGTCGTGGGAGCATCCTTCACCTTGTCCGGCTGCTTCGGCGGCGAGCTTCTCTGCGGCGCTTCGGCGAAGGGAATGGCGGCGACGGCGCGCTCCGGCAGATGGCTCTCGACGGCGACCGGCTTCAAGACCGCGCCTTCGCCGAGCCGGGCGCGGATGCGGTCGGCAAAAAGCGCGATGTCGGCGCCCCCGTCGTTCGTCTCGCCGGCAAGGTCTGCCTGCTGCATGTCGAAGGCGGCGGCGGTCAGCACCGAGAGGCGCACGAGATCGAAACCATAGCCGGCGTCGATATCCTGTTCGAGCGCGGCAAGCCTTTCGTGAAACAATTTCTGGATCAGCAGCGGCTCGCGCAAAGGTCGCGAGGTGCCGACGGCGATGCGGCTGACGCCGCCATCGACGCGAAAGAGCAGCAGCGCCAGCCGCCTTGCGCCCTCGCCGCGACGCTCGAGGTCCTTCTTCAATGTGGCCGCCAGCATGCCTGTCAGCCGCTCGATGTCCTCGGTCAGCATGATCGGCTCGGCGAGGTGGCGTTCGACCGAAAGCGGCGCGACCGGCAGGCGCGGCGACACGGCTTCGTCGAGGCGGCCGAGCGCCTGGTCGAGGCGCAATAGCAGCGATGCGCCGAAGCGGCGGGCCAGCGGCGCGCGCGGTGCCGCCATGACGGCGCCCGCCGTGCGCAGGCCGACGCTTTCGAGGCTGGCGCGGACCTCTGGATCGATGCGCAGTGCCGCCAACGGCAAGGGCGCGAGAAGCGCTTCCTCCTCACCATCGGGAACGATGCGGTCGCCGGCAAACCGCGCCGCCGCCCAGGCCGAGCCCGGCGTGGCGGCAAGCCCGGCGCGGACATCGAAGCCCTGATGGAAAAAACGCGACAGGATGTCGTCCAGCATCGAGCGTTCGCCGCCGAAAAGATGGGTGCAGCCGGTGACGTCGAGATAGAGGCCATCGGCCCCGTCGAGCGCCACCAGCGGGGTATAGCGGTCGCACCAGTCGGCGAGGCCTTCGAGCAGGCGCCGGTCGGCTTCCGGATCGGCCTCCACGATGTCGATCGAGGGATGCATGGCGCGTGCATCGGCTATGCCCATGCCGCGTTTCAGGTTAAGCGCTTCGGCCCGCTCGTCGAGGGCGGCGATGCGCTGGGCGTTCCGGTCGCGGTGACTGATCACCAGCGGCAGGTGATCCGACGGCCGGGAACGCCAGGACCGCCCCAGGCGCTGCCGCAGGATCCTCTCGGCGGCGAGATGTGGAAACCACAGGGACAGGATTCTTTGCCCATTCCTCGCCCCGTCTTTCTTCGAATATGCGTTCATCGGGGTTCCACTCCAGTGTGAATTTTCCGGGCAAGGCAGTGCGGCTCTTGCCGATGGTGATGGTGAAGGCGGGCCGGCCGATCGAGCCGGCGAGCGGCCCGGCGATCGTCTCGCGCGCTGCCGCCGGTGCCGCCGACAGGATGAGGCGGACGGGCGCTGCCGTCGGCTCGGGCTCGCCGGCCTGGCGCAGCAGGAAAAGCGGCCGGCCGGCACTCTGCGCCCGGGCGTGCAGCCGCCGCGTCGCGGTGAGATCCAGCCGCTGCGGGTTGCCACGGATTTCGAGGATGACTGCGGCCAGCGCCGTCATCCTGGCGGCCTCCTCGGCGACCCACAGCGCATCGAGCAGCCTTGGCGCCTCGGAAAACAGCAATTGCTCCGGCTCGATGCCGAAGAAGGCGTGAAGCCCCCCGGCATAGGGAAAGCCGGCCTCGCGGAAAACCTCGGATGTGCCGATCCACAGCACCGGCAGTCGCGGCCCCTGGCTGAGGATCAGGCTGATGAGCGACAGGACAAAACCGGCGACTGCTCCGGCATCGCGGGTCGCGGCGCCATGAAACTCGCTCAGCGCCGCCTTCGGCAGGCCGCCGCTCAGCGCAGCATCGAGGCGCTCGGCACCGGTGCGCAAAAACGCATCGGGCGGCGCCACGGCGAGGCCGCGACGGACAATCGTCAGATTCCGAGCGGGTGTCGGATTCCGAGAGGATGCCAGACTCTGGCGAGGCACATCCGCGTCAAACGACGAACCGGCCGGCGCTTCCAGGCGCTCGGACAAGGTCCCTTCGATCTTCGCGATCTGGCGGCGCAGGGCAAAAACAGTCTCCCGCGCCACGGCGCTTGTCGCCATGACGGTCAGCTTCCACTCACAATTGTTCCTGTTATGTTCCTATAGATTCCAGAGGGCGGCCAAAGAGTCAAGCGGAGTCATGGGGAATTTATTCCTGCCTTGATGGCATGGTCCGGGCGCTCCAGCCCGACCATTTGCCGAGTCCGGCCCGAAAGCCTATATGCCGGGATCAAAGGACAAAGCATGGCTCGCATCTACCAAACACGCATCTGGCACGACCAGCTTTCGCCAACGATGGAGGAAATCGAGCTCCTGGCGCTGGAGGCCTATGCCCATCTGCCGGAGGAGTTTCGCAAGCTGACCGGCGAGATCGTCATTCAGATCGCCGAATTCCCGACCGACGAGATCATGGACGACCTTTCGCTGGAAACGCCCTTCGACCTGCTCGGCCTGTTCGAGGGGCGCGGCATCGCCGAGCGCTGGAATCCGCAGACCGGCGAAGGCCCGAACCGGATCACGCTCTACCGCCGCGCCATCCTCGACTACTGGGCCGAGAACGAGGAGACGCTGGGCGACATCGTCACCCATGTGCTGATCCATGAGATCGGTCACCATTTCGGCCTGTCGGACGATGATATGGAGAAGATCGAAGAGGCAGCGGAGTGACGTCGTTTTGACTGGAGAGCGCAGCGTTCCTTCGCGCCAGCGTCCAGAAGTGTCCCGCATTCGCGGGCACCCGAAGCGATGTCAGCGCTACCAGTCGCTGAGCTTGGTGTCGGGGCCGTATTCCTGGCCTTCGATGTCCTTCACCACCGCCTGGCCGCAGCGCATGGTCTTGGCATTCTTGTCATAGGCATAGGTCGGCGAGCCGAACAGGTGCCAGCCCTTGTTGAGCGCCGCCGTCACCTTGTGGCAGAAGCTGGCGTCGTCCGGGCCGGACAAAAAGCGGTAGAGTTTCATTTTCAATCCCGTCGTGAGTTGCAATCATGCGCGAACAGCGGCGGCCTTCGCCAGCAGTTTTTCGGCCTGCGCCAAATGCAGCTGCTCGACCATCTTTCCGTTCAGCGCAATCACCGCCTTGCCGGTATTTTCGGCAAGCGCGAAGGCATCCTTGATCGCGCCCGCCTCGGCTATCGCTTCAGGCGACGGCGCAAAGGCCCGGTTTGCGGCCTCGATCTGGGCCGGATGGATCAGCGATTTGCCGTCGAAGCCCATGGCGGCCGCTTCCGTGCACTCGCGCGCAAACCCGTCCATATCGCTAAAATCATTGAAGACGCCGTCGAGCAGGTCGAGGCTGCCGGCGCGCGCGGCGAGCACCATCTGCATCAGCCACGGCACGAGATAGCGCCGGTCGGGCGTGGTGAGAATTCCGGTGTCCTTGACCAGATCATTCGTTCCGGCAACGAAACAAACCAGTCGAGAGGCTGGGTCGCGGCCAAGCTCGGCGATCGGGCCGATGTTGAGCAGCGCCTTGGGTGTCTCCATCATCGCCCATAGCTTGACCTCGTCCGGCGCAAAATTGTCGTCGAGAACGTCACCGGCCTCGAGAATGTCGCGCGGCGTGTCGACCTTGGGCAGCAGGATGGCGTCGGGAGCGCATTTTGCCGCAGCCAGCAGATCGTCGGCGCCCCATTCGCTCGACAGCGCATTGATGCGCACAACCATCTCGCAGCGCCGGTTGGAACGGCCGGCGAAAATCCCCGCCAGTTTTTCGCGCGCGGAAAGCTTGTCGGCCGGGGCGACGGCGTCCTCGAGATCGATGACGACGGCATCGCAGGCCAGCGACCGGATCTTGGCCAATGCCTTGTCGTTCGAAGCCGGGACGTAAAGCACCGAGCGGCGCGGGCGGGAGGGTTCGGCAGTCATGTCCGATCTATGCCGCCTGCAGACGGCCGAGGCAAGCCGTGCATAAAAACTGCACGCAATTTCGGAAAATCTCCTCGTCTCCGCCCCGCTTGCCACCCGACAGAATGCGACAAGGGCGGCATGCAAGAGCAAACAAATTGCCGTTGGTCCCTGCCGTACCGGCTTCGCCGCGACAGCTGGTGGCTTGTCGATCCGCCCCCGGCAAACCTCCTCCCTTTCGTCCGCAAATCCCCGCCCAGATATTCCGGCCGCATCAAAGCGGCCGAGAAAGCCCGATCATGACAGCGTTCCTCACGCCGGCGCCGAGCTATTGCAGCCGCTTCGGCGTTGCCGTCCTGCTCGTCGCGCTGGCCGATTTTTTCTTCTATAGCCAACCGGCCGGCATCACGCTTTTCCTGTTCGGCGTTGCGATTGCCACCACGAGCATGGCTGTCCATCCTCTCGGCTCCTTCAACGATGGCAGGCCCTGGTTCAAGCCAGTTGCGCTGCTTGTGGCGCTGCTGCCGCTCGCGGAAAATGTCAGTGCGCTGTCCGTCTCGATCGGGCTGGCGGCGCTGGCCGTCTTCGCGCTTTCGCTGGCCGGGCGGTTGAAGCACGGGGTTGCCCGCATTGCCGGCCAACTCTCGCTATTCCTGCTTGCAACGCCCTTTCGGTTCGTCCTGGATTTCTTTCGCTGGCGCAAGGCGGCCCGGCAGCTTGGCCGACGGCGCGTGCGCCTTGCGACGATTGCCGTCTGGGTCATGCCGCTAAGCCTCGGCGCGGTGTTTCTCGCGCTGTTCGGCGCCGCCAATCCGGTCGTCGAATACTGGCTGTCGCTGATCGACCTAATGGCACTGCTCGAGCTCATCCAGCTGCCGCGTCTCGCCTTCTGGCTGTTCGTGCTGGTCGGCGTCTGGGCCTTTCTGCGCCCGCGCCTACCGCGCTTTCTCCGCTCCATTCCGCGTGTGCTGTCGCCTGTGCCTGTCGGCCGGGCGACGACAAAACCCGCCAAGGCGATCGAGGACATCATCTTCGGCAAGGCCGCGATTCTTCGTGCGCTGGTCGTCTTCAACATCCTTTTCGCGATGCAGACCGCGCTCGACGCCACCTATCTGTGGGGCGGCATCGCGCTTCCCGACGGGCTGACCTACGCCGCCTATGCGCATCGCGGCGCCTATCCCTTGATCATCACAGCGCTGCTCGCAGCCGGCTTCGTCCTGGCGGCGCTGCGGCCGGGCAGCACGACCTCCAGCGATCCGCTCATCCGCCGGCTGGTCTACGTCTGGGTGGCGCAGAACATCGTGCTGGTCATCTCGTCGATCCTGCGGCTCGACCTCTATATCGGCATCTACGCGCTGACCTACTGGCGCATCGCCGCCTTCGTCTGGATGGGACTGGTGGCGGCGGGCCTTGCCCTGATCATCGCCCGCATCGCGTTCGAAAAATCCAATGAATGGCTGCTTTCCGCCAATCTTCTGACGCTTTCAATGACGCTCTATGCCTGCTGCTTCGTCAACTTCGCGGCGCTGATCGCCAACTACAATGTCGAGCACTCATTCGAAATGACCGGCCAAGGCACCGAACTCGATTTCTGGTATCTGCGTACGCTCGGTCCCAGCGCCTGGCCGGCGCTCGACCGTTTCCTCGAGCATCAGGGCAGGACGAATGCGGCCAGCGTTTCCTCGTACCGCGAACTCGCCCGTTTGCTTGGGCAGGACGAGGCCCGCTACCGCGCCGGCCTAGAAAACTGGCGCGCCTGGAGCTTTCGCGACTGGCGGCGCCTTCGTGCTCTCGACACACGTATCCCGTTCGTGGTTCCTCCGATGTCCGAACCCTTCATGCCGGGCCGCTGATTTGATGCCGCACCACATACTGGTCGCCGACGACGATCCGCACATTCGCGAAATCATCTGCTTCGCGCTCGAAAAGGCCGGCATGAAGACGCTGGCGGTGCCGGACGGCGCGGCTGCCTTGCAGGCGATCGAACGCCGCGCGCCCGATCTCGTCGTGCTCGACATCGGCATGCCGGAAATGGACGGGCTGGAAGTGTGCCGGCGGCTGCGCCACACATCCGACGTGCCGGTGCTGTTCCTGTCCGCGCGGGATGAAGAGATCGACCGCATCCTCGGGCTGGAAATGGGCGGCGACGACTATGTCACCAAGCCGTTCAGCCCGCGCGAGCTGGTCGCCCGCGTCAACGTCATCCTGCGCCGCGCCCGGCCTGCGCCCGAACATGCCGACGATCGGCAATTCTCGCATGGCAGACTGGCCTTAGTGCCGGCAAGCCATACAGCCAGCTTCGACGGCAAGCCGCTGGTGCTGACGGGCATCGAATTCGCGATCCTGAAAGGGTTTTTGGCGCGTCCCGCGCATGTGCTCGGCCGCGACATGGTGATGGCTAATGCCTATGCTGCCAATATCCACGTCGCCGACCGCACCGTCGACAGCCATGTCCGCAACATCCGCGCCAAGCTGGCGGCGGTCGGCTGCGTCGATGCAATCGAGACCGTGCATGGCGTCGGCTTCCGGCTCGGCAAATGCGGCGCGTGAGCGCCCAAGAACGGATTGGCAGCAAATGGCGGCCACGGCTTGCCACGGTCGTCATTGCCATCCTGATCATGGTGATGGCACTGCCGCTGGCCGGCCTGTTCTTCTTCCGGCTGTACGAGAACCAGCTGATCCGCCAGACCGAGGCCGAGCTGATCGCGCAAGGTGCCGCCCTTGCCGCGATCTATGCGCTAGAGGTCCGTGAGGCCGGCCTTGCCCCGGAAAAGCTCGGCACACCCATGCCTCCACCCAGTACAAGGGATCGGGCTTCTGCCTACCAGCCGATCGAACCGCGCCTCGATCTTGCGTCCGACAGGATACTGCCGACCCGGCCCGCGGCCACGGCGGCCAGCGTCGATCCTGCCTTCGCGGCAATCGGCGCGCGGCTGTCGGGCATTCTTGCCGAGACGCAGAAAACCACGCTGGCCGGCTTTCGGCTGCTCGATCCCAGCGGCGTGGTCATTGCCGGCCGCGAGGAGGCCGGCCTGTCGCTCGCCGCGGTCGAAGAGGTTCGCGCAGCGCTTGCCGGCCGCTACGCCAGCGCGCTCAGGCTGCGGGTTCCCGACCAGCCATCGCCGCCGCTCTATTCGGTCAGCCGCGGCACCAAAGTCCGCGTCTTCGTCGCCATACCAGTTGCGGTCTCCGGCAAGGTCGCCGGCGTGGTCTATCTGTCGCGGACGCCGAACAACATCGTCAAGCATCTCTTTCGCGAGCGCGGCAAGGTGGCGCTGGCGGCAATCGCCATCCTCGGCGGCACGCTGCTGATCGGGCTGGTCTTCCTGCGCACCGTCAGCCGGCCGATCTATGCACTGATCGAGCGCACCGAGCGCATCGCCGCCGGCGACCGTGAGGCGATCAGGTCGCTTGATCACCACGGCACGCGCGAAATGGCGGCGCTCTCCGCGGCCTTCCTCGACATGGCCGAAAAGCTGCATGCGCGCTCCGACAGCATCCAGACCTTCGCCACCCACGTCTCGCACGAACTCAAATCGCCGCTGACGGCGATCCAGGGGGCAGCCGAACTGCTGCGCGATTCGGGCGGCGCGATGGACGAGGCCGAGCGGCGGCGTTTTTCAGACAATATCGTCACCGATGCCGGCCGGCTCAATCTGCTGGTGCGCCGCCTGCTTGACCTTGCGCGTGCCGAAAATCTCGAGCCCAGCGGCCAAGGCACATCACTCGCTCCGGCACTGGCGCTGCTGCCGGCCGACCACAGGCTGGCGGTGCGCCTCGAGGCGGGCGCCGATATCGGCCTGCGCATATCGGCCGAAAACGCCGCGATCGTGTTGGCCAATCTCATCGACAATTCGGCGCGACACGGCGCGACGCTGGTCTCGGTCACGGCAGCAAGCGCGGACGGCAAGGCCACCATTGTGGTGGACGATGACGGCGCCGGCATTTCGCCCAGCAACCGAGGCCGCATCTTCGAGCCGTTCTTCACCACGCGCCGCGATTCCGGCGGCACCGGCATGGGCCTCGGCATCGTGCTGGCCCTCCTGAAAGCGCATGATGGCACGATCCGGCTGGTTGACTCGGCGAGCGGCACGCGCTTCGAGATCATCCTGCCGGCGGCGTGACTCGGCGGTTCAGACCGGAAGGGCGAAAAAGGTGCATTACGACATCATCATCATCGGCGGAGCCATCGTCGGCTCCTCGGTCGCCTATTATCTGCGCGAGGAAGGGTTTTCGGGCCCGATCGCGGTTGTCGAGCGCGACCCGCAATTTTCCCATGCGGCGACAACGCTGTCCTGCGCCTCCATCCGCCAGCAGTTCTCGATCCCTGAAAACATCCGGCTGTCGCAGTTCACGCTGAAACTGTTCCGGCGGTTGAAGGAAGAATTCGGGGCGGACGCCGATATCGGCTTTCGCGAAGGCGGCTATCTGATCCTTGCCGGCGAAAACGGGCTGCCTATCCTGCAGGCCAACCACGAGGCGCAGATGGCCGAGGGCGCCGACATCGTGCTCGAGGATGCCGAGGCGCTTGTTCGTCGGTTTCCGTGGCTATCGGCCGAGGGTATCACTGCCGGGGCCTACGGCCGCAGCGGCGAGGGCTGGTTCGACGCGCATGCGATGCTGATGCTGTTCCGCAAGGCGCTGCGGACGAAGGATATCGACTTCATCACGGCGTCGGTGACCGGCATCGAGCGGCAAGGCGGCCGCGTCACCGGTGTGACCCTCGAAAATGGCGAGCGGCTTGAGGCCGGCATCGTCGTCAATGCTGCCGGGCCGAATGCCGGCAAGGTGGCAGCAATGGCCGGGCTGGCGCTGCCGGTGGAGCCGCGCAAGCGCAATGTCTTCGTCTTCGAGGCGCGCGAAAAATATGACGACATGCCGCTGCTGGTCGACCCGAGCGGCATCTATGTCCGGCCGGAAGGTTCGGTCTACATCACCGGCGGCGCCGAGCCGGAAGAGGGCGAAGGCCCCGCCGACCCCACAGATTTCGAACCCGACTGGCCGCTGTTCGAAGAGGTGATCTGGCCGGTGCTGGCGACCCGTATTCCGGCCTTCGAGGCGATCAAGCCGACGCGCGCCTGGGTCGGCCATTATGACTACAACACGCTCGACCAGAACGCGGTGATCGGTTCGCATCCCGAGGTCGGCAATTTCTTCTTCGCCAACGGTTTTTCCGGCCACGGCTTGCAGCAGGCGCCGGCGGTCGGCAAAGCGCTGGCCGAACTGATCGTCCATGGCGGCTATCGCACGGTGGATTGCTCGGCGTTTGGGTATAGCCGAGTCGCTGAGGGGCGGGCGTTTCGTGAATTGAACGTGATTTGAGGGAAGGCCGCCCAGAATAAGCCGCTCTGTCGAGTTCCCGCCCTCCCCTCTGTCCTGCCGGACAGAGGGGAGGCTGCCCCGCCGATATCAAAAGTCCGCACGCTAGTAGTCAAAACCTGACGCTTGGTACCCGAAACGGAATACCGCTGCCGACTCATTTCGGACATCTAGGGCAGATACTTAAAGAGCCATGGAAAGCAGGAATTTGGCTTGACCTCCACTAGTTGGAAGGCACTTTCAGTGTTGATGTTCGCAATTATCCCATTCTCTGGATGCAGCAACGACCCTGAGTCACCGGAGAACAAACGTATATACTCTGTTCTCCAGCATCAGGAGTTTGAATTACGTCAGCAGAATAATCGTGCCAATTATTTTTTTGGCAAGCGAGTAATGGATACTGAAATCAATACTATCGCCTTCCCTCTCGCCGGTGAGGCGAAAGGCTATGTAGTGTTTTATGCCACGCCCGAAGAGGGTGGGTTAATTCTGTCGGTTCCGCAGCAATATGACGATATCAGTCTGACGAAGCAGACGCTTGAAGCCATCGTTGATAAAGGCCTCATCTCAAAGCCGCTTGAAATTCACCTTGCGTCACGCGCGCACTGAGCGCTTTGCCAAAAAGTACATGGTAGCGTCCGCTTTCCACCCTGAGCGGGCTTACGGCCCCGGAACCAAGCGTCAGATTTCGACCACTAGTGGTTAAGTTCTAACGCTTGGTACCCGATCGTGAGCGCGGCCACATCGCGAGCGCTCCTTCTCCTACAGGCAGAAATGTCTGACGCCATCTGGCCGCAAATGTTATCTCTAGCGATCCGTCCTCGATCGAAGAAGGATGCAGTCAGTGGATGACTGGAGAATCGGGAATATCTGGATAACCAGAATTCTGGAGATGTGCGACCCTCTGCGGACGCCGTCGGAATGGTTTCCCGACTGCACCGATGAAGCGCTCGAACCGCATCTTCATTGGCTCACGCCGCGATTAATATCGCCTGCAACCGGCCGGCTTATTCTTCCCATCCAGAGTTTTCTTGTTCGTACCGGACGCCACACCATTCTGGTCGACAGTTGCGTCGGCAACGATAAGACGTTCGCATACTTCCCCCATTGGCATCGCCGCAATGACGGCACCTTTTTGGAGCGCCTGGCAAATGCAGGTGTTGCTCCCGAGCAGATCGACTATGTGCTGTGCACCCATCTTCATGTCGACCATTGCGGTTGGAACACACGATTGGTGGACGGGCGTTGGGTACCGACATTCCCGAACGCCCGCTACATCATGGCGCGGCGCGAGTTCGAGGCCGCACAGGCGGCCTCCGGTGATGACGAAGATCGGACCTATGAGGACAATGTGTTGCCAATCGTCGAGGCTGGTCGGGCTGTGCTGTCGATATGGATTATGAACTCGATGGCGAAGTGTGGCTGGAACCGACGCCGGGCCACACCCCGGGGCACGTAGCCATCGGCCTGAAATCTCGAGGCGTAGGGGCAGTGTTTTCCGGCGATCTCATGCATTGGCCGATGCAATGCATATACCCTGACTGGAGCTTTCGGTACGACACGGACCCTGACCAGGCACGTCGGACGAGATGGGCATTCCTGGAGGCTTGCTCGGACAATGGCCGCATCGTAATGACGTCGCATTTTCCCTTGCCGTCGGTGGGAACCATCTCGCGACGCCAGTCATCATTCTGGTTCGAGGATCAGCAGCCGCCGTAATCGCCGAGGACGCCGACTGGGCGATCGCCCTCGGCCACCCGCACTTGTCGAAGCGCCGCTCAAGCGCGGCGTCTTCACTCGGTGGTCGACCTCCAGGGCGGCAATCTACCCCTTCCTCGCCGAGCACAACCAGCAGCCCAGACCCTTCATCTGGACCGCCGACCCCGACAGGATCGCCGCCGCGGTCAAACGCGGGCACCAAACGTTAGATTCGATCCACTAGCTGGCAAGGCAACGCGTCAGCGCTTGCGGTCGAACCAGAACGCGTCGGACACGCGCTTCATGCCGATGCGCTCATAAAAGCCGACGGCGTCGGGCATGGAAATCAGGCTTATGGCAACGGAAGGCCCGAGTTGCCGGCGCGCTTCATCAAGCAGGCCCTTGCCGATGCCGAGCCCTTGCGCCGATTTGCAAACGGCGAGCTCGGAAACGAAACAGACCCACGAGAAATCGGTAACACCGCGGGCAACACCGACCAGCGGCTTCCCTTCTGTATCGAGACGCGCGGTGAGCACCAAATTGGCCCCTGACAGCATCGCGTTCAATCGGGTGTCGTCATCGACGGGGCGATTGGCGCCGAGGCCGGATTCCACCAGAACGCGGCGGAACTCGGCGATGCCGAGACCCGGTTCGCTGGCGTAGAGGACCTTGGATCGCGTTGTCATGTCGACAAAAGTGCACCATGGGCCGGTGGTTTTGAAGCTGTTTTGTACCGATCTTGCGTTTCGATCGACGACGGAGGTCCAAAAACAGCCGCCTTTTATTTGCCCGCGGCTTTGTGTAAACCGGGCGCCAGCAATTTCCCGCAACAAGAAGAAGACGGGCAAGGACATGGAAAAATTCACCAAGCTCACCGGCGTCGCCGCGCCGATGCCGATCGTCAATGTCGACACCGACATGATCATCCCCAAGGATTATCTCAAGACGATCAAGCGCACCGGACTCGGCACCGGCCTGTTCGCCGAAATGCGCTACAAGGACGATGGTTCGGAAAACCCGGACTTCGTGCTCAACAAGCCGGCCTACCGCAAGGCGCAGATCCTGGTCGCCGGCGATAATTTCGGCTGCGGCTCGAGCCGGGAACATGCGCCGTGGGCGCTGCTCGATTTCGGCATCCGTTGCGTCATCTCGACCTCGTTCGCCGACATTTTCTACAACAATTGCTTCAAGAACGGCATCCTGCCGATCACCGTCAGCCCGGAAGATCTTGAGAAACTGATGGACGATGCTTCGCGCGGTTCGAACGCGACGCTGTCGGTCGATCTGGAGGCCAAGGAAATCCGTGGGCCTGACGGCGGCGTGGTCAAGTTCGACCTCGACGAGTTCAAGCGCCATTGCCTGCTCAACGGGCTCGACGATATCGGCCTGACCATGGAAAAAGCCGGCGCCATCGCTTCGTTCGAGAAGAGGAACGCCGCTGAGCGCCCCTGGGCCTGAGCGGTACGATGCCCCGCCCGCGACAGGCCGGGTTCGTGGCGGCTGAACGGAGGGACAGTCATGACACGTTCGCTTCTTGTCGGGGCCTGCGCGCTGGCGTGGATTCTGATGCCGGTGGCTGGCGCGCATGCACAGACCGACATGGTGCTCGTGCCGGCTGACGATGCGCCCGGCAGGGCCGCCGACCAGGGCGCGTTGAGCAATGCGGCCCTAGCCGACAATGACAAACAGGCGCCGATCCCGTTCGAGGGCGGCCAACTGACCATCACCCAGGAGGAAGAGTACGGGGAACGGGTGCTCGCCTTCGACGGCAAGGAACTGGCGCGCAATTACGACGTCTTCTTCGACAAGATCGTCGAGGTCGGCGGCGTCAAGGTGGCGCTGGTCGATGTCGGCGACGGCGGCAATCAATGCGGCCCGGCCAAGGTGATCGTGTGGAAGCCGGAAGGCGGCACGATCCAGACGGTCACGGTCGAGCAGGATGAATGCGGCGCACCGCCGGCCGCGATCTCCGACAGCGCCATCTATTTCGTACCCTATCTTTTGCCGGGCGATTCCAAGCCGGCGCTGCAATGGTCGCCGACGGCCGGGCTGACGACCTCGGGCAATTTCACCTATATGCCGGAGCCGGGCACCGACTGGAAGGACGTCGATCCGTCGAAATACGACAACGTCATCGATGCCTTTCACAACGAGGCTGTCTACAGGCTAGCCGAGACGCTGCTCGGCAAGGACATGCCCGACATGGCGACTAGCCTGCTGGTCGGCGGCGGAACTGAGAAGACCGCTTCGGGCGCCTTTTTTGCCAGCGGCTGCGTGCCGCATGATTGCGGCGGCAATGACGGCTTCATGGCGGTCGACCCGGTCAAGCACAAGCTCTATTTCGCCCGCCGCGGCGACAAGCCCGAGCCGGACGCGTGGCCAGCGGTGAGTACATGGCCGGCCGACGTCAAGGAAGCGCTGGACAAGGCGCTGGGGTCGGCGAATTAGGTACTTTTGCAAAGCGCAGTGACCACCACGCCTTGGACGAGAGGGCTTTGTCGAGGCGGGAGACTCATAACAACCGTCAGTTCTATCTGGCCCATGGCGGGATCGGCTCGTTCCCTGCAAGATATCCGCGACGATTTGCGGAGGACCCATGCGAAAACTGATCTCCACCGGTTCGCCCTTCGAAAAGACCGCCGGCTATTCGCGCGCCGTGGTGCAGGGCGACTGGTGTTTCGTGTCCGGAACGACCGGCTACGATTATGCGACCATGTCGATGCCGGAGACCGTGGAGGCACAAACGCGCAATTGCCTGACGACGATCGCCAAGGCGTTGCGAGATGGCGGCTTCGAAATGGCTGACGTGGTGCGGGCACATTACTACATCACCGATGCGGCTTTCGTAGATGTGGTGTTCCCGATCCTCGGCGAGGCGTTTGGCGAGATCAGGCCGGCAGCAACGATGATCGTGTGCCAGCTCAACAAGCCGGAAATGAAGGTCGAGATCGAGGTGACGGCGCTGCGGCGCACAGCCTGATGCCTGTCACGGTTGCGACAACGACACGGTTAGCACGAGGATCGGCCCATGGTGAAGGTCAGACGCATCGTTGCAAACATAGACACGCAGGATATCGCGGCGGCAAAACCCTTCTATCAGGATGTGCTCGGCCTCGATCTCAAGATGGATATGGGCTGGATCGCTACCTATGGCTCGCAAGAGACGATGTCCGTGCAGGTCAGTTTCATGGCCGAAGGGGGATCAGGAACGCCGGTGCCGGACATCTCTATCGAAGTCGACGACGTCGATGCCTCGCTTGAAAGCATGAGGACGGCCGGCTTTATCATCGAGTACGGTCCGGCAGACGAACCCTGGGGCGTGCGGCGCTTCTTCGTGCGCGACCCGTTCGGCAGGCTGGTGAATATCCTTTCGCATCTGTAGACGTTTTGTCTTGAGCATCGGATTTTCCCAAAACCGGTTGCCACTTTTGGGTCCGATGCTCTGAACCGCAGGCTTGCGCGTCGGTCGCTTGGCGTTTAGCAAGGCCGCGTTCATGCGCTAAAATAATCGGGACGGTTCTCATGGCTTCGAAAAATCTTCTCCTGCTTGCCGGCGATGGCATCGGCCCCGAGGCGATGGCCGAGGTGAAGAAGCTGATCGCCGCGATGAACGACAAGCTCGGCAGCGATTTCGTCACCGATGAGGGCCTTGTCGGCGGCTGCGCTTACGACGCACATGGCGCGGCGATTTCCGATGCCGACATGGCCAAGGCAATGGCGGCGGACGCGGTGCTGTTTGGCGCCGTCGGCGGACCGAAATGGGATGCCGTGCCTTACGAGGTGCGCCCGGAGGCGGGTCTGCTGCGGCTGCGCAAGGACATGGAGCTGTTCGCCAATCTTCGACCCGCCATTTGCTATCCGGCGCTGGCGGCGTCCTCCTCGCTCAAGCAGGAGGTGGTCGAGGGGCTCGATATCCTCATCGTGCGCGAGCTCACCGGCGGCGTCTATTTCGGTGAGCCGAAGCAGATCATCGATCTCGGCAACGGCCAGAAGCGCGGTATCGACACCCAAGTCTACGACACTTTCGAGATCGAGCGCATTTCGGGCGTTGCCTTCGAATTGGCACGCACGCGCAAGAACCACGTCACCTCGATGGAAAAGCGCAATGTGATGAAATCGGGCGTGCTGTGGAACGAGGTCGTCAGCCAGACGCAAAAGGCCAGGTATGCCGACGTCAAGCTCGACCATATGCTCGCCGATGCCGGCGGCATGCAGCTGGTGCGCTGGCCCAAGCAGTTCGATGTCATCGTCACCGACAATCTGTTCGGCGACATGCTGTCCGACATCGCCGCCATGCTGACCGGCTCGATCGGCATGCTGCCGTCGGCCTCGCTCGGCGCGCCGGATGCGAAGACAAAAAAGCGCAAGGCGCTCTACGAGCCGGTGCATGGCTCGGCGCCCGACATCGCCGGCAAGGGCATCGCCAATCCGATCGCCATGATCGCCTCCTTCGCCATGTGCATGCGCTATTCCTTCGGCATGGTGACTGAAGCCGACAAGCTCGAAGGTGCGATCGCCGCCGTGCTCGACGAGGGCCTGCGCACCAGGGATATTCATTCGCCGGGGATGACCGAGGTCGGCACCGCTGAGATGGGCGACGCGATCATCGCCAAGTTCCTGGGCTGATCCTGTGTAGGTCGACGTCCGCTGGGCGACTGCCGCCGATGCGGCGGCACTCCCGCGGTTAGATTTGGACACCCGCCGGCACCGGACCCCACTGGTTTTCACGCGGCTGGGTCGGGATCAGCGCAAAGATCAGGATGATCACGGTGCCGAAGGTCGGGATCAGGAAAAGCAGGAAGAGCCAGCCGGTCAGGCCGATATCGTGCAGGCGGCGCACGTTGAGCCCGAACCACGGCAGGGCTGTCGCCAGCAGGAAGAGGCCGCAAAGGCCGACCGTCACTGCCGGCAATTCACTGTTGTCGAGATTGCCCATGGCGTCGTCGATGAAGACGCCGAGTCCTGTCGCCACGATCAGCGCGATCGTCCAGAACAGGCAATAGCCCCAATATTCCTTGCGGCGGGCACGGCCGGCGAAGTTGAAATAATTTTCGGTCAGGCCACGCGAGAAGTAGCTCCACACGCCGGTGGATTCGGCGGTTTGATTTTCAGCGGAACGGCCGAAATGTTGCGGCTGACGTGCCGCGGGCGCATTGCCGGCCTGAGATGGGGCGGCCGTTGCAGCGGAGGCACGGGCGGGTGCACTGGCAGGTTGGGCGTGGATCGAAAAAACATCGCGTGCCCGTCCGCCAGCCGGCTGGAATTCGACGGTCGTGCCTCCGGCAACCGACGCTTGGCGGCGCAAGTCCTCGCGCGCGAAGCTGTAGCGGTTGCCATCGGCCCCGGTAATGAAACCGAAGGCCTGGTCCTCGTCATAGTGAAGAACTTCGCCGCGCATGTCCTGCCCACCCCATTGCCCTGCCCCAGACTGTGCAAAGTTCCGGTAGACCGCAAGGGGCGTGCGCGAAATGGAAGGGGCAGGCTATTCACCCCGGCCGTTTCTTCGATTTCTTGTGTTTCGCCGGTCCGCCTTCGAATTTCGCCTTGGCCGGTTTGCCGGCCCAGGGCTTTGCCTCGAATGCCGGGCGCTGGTCAGCCGGTGCGCGCTTCTCGAATTTGGGCGCGTTCTGATCGAATGTCCGCTTGCCGCGGTGCGGCTTCTTGTCGGGGCGCGGCTCCTGATAGCCGGCCCGCGACAGATCGGGCGTGCCGTCCAGCCGCTTGACCGCAATGTTGCCCTGCAGCTTGCGGTCGGGGCCGATCGCGGCGAGGAAGCGCTCGGCCCAGTCCGCCGCGATCTGCACGAAGGTTTCTTCCGGCTGCATCTTGATGGCGCCGATCTCGCGCTTGGAGATGCCGCCTGTCCGGCACAGCATCGGGATCAGCCAGCGCGGCTCGGCATTCTGCCGGCGTCCGACCGACAGCGAGAACCAGACGCTGTCGCCGAAATCGTCGCGGCGGCTCGGTGCCTCGTCCCGGCGCGCAAATTTTTCGCCCGACGGCGTGAACGGTGCGACGTCGAGAAGATCCTCCGGCGCCGAGCGGCTGGAGCGGCACATCCGTACGAAGGCTGCGGCGACCTGTTCGGGTCCGTGCTGATCGAGAAGCGCCTGGACGAAGCCTCGCTCCTCATCCTTCATAGGCTCGCTGAGGACCGGGTCGGCGAGAATGCGCTCGTCATCGCGCCGGATCACGTCGTCGGCCGAGGGCGGGCTCGCCCAGGTCGCCGCAAGGCCGGCACTCTGCAGCAGCCGCTCGGTGCGTTTGCGGGCATTGTTGGGCACGATCAGCGCGCTGACGCCCTTGCGCCCCGCCCGTCCCGTTCGCCCGCTTCGGTGCAGAAGCGTCTCCGGGTTGGTCGGCAAGTCGGCATGGATCACCAGCTCGAGGTTGGGCAGGTCGATGCCACGCGCCGCGACGTCAGTGGCGATGCAGACCTTGGCGCGGCCGTCGCGCATCGCCTGCAGCGCGTGGCTGCGCTCGTTCTGGCTCAGCTCGCCGGACAGTGCCACGACGGAAAAGTTGCGGTTGTTGAAGCGCGCTGTCAGGTGATTGACGGCGGCACGCGTGTTGCAGAACACCAGCGCGTTCTTCGCCTCATAGTACCGCAGCACGTTGATGATGGCGTTTTCGCGGTCGGCCTGCGCGACGCCCAGCGCCCGGTATTCGATGTCGAGATGCTGCTTCTCCTCGCCCGAGGCCGAGATGCGCACGGCATCGCGCTGGTAGCCCTTGGCCAGCGTGGCGATGGAGCGCGGCACGGTCGCGGAAAACATCAACGTGCGGCGCTCGGCAGGGGCGGCGTCGAGGATGAATTCCAGGTCCTCGCGAAAGCCGAGATCGAGCATCTCGTCGGCCTCGTCGAGCACGACTGCCTTGAGCGCCGACATGTCGAGAGAATTGCGGGTGATGTGGTCGCGCAGGCGGCCGGGCGTGCCGACGACGATATGGGCGCCACGCTCCAGCGCGCGTCGCTCGGTGCGCATGTCCATGCCGCCGACGCAGGACGACACCGTGGCGCCTGTCAGCTCGTAGAGCCATTCCAGCTCGCGCGTCACCTGCAGGGCCAGCTCCCGTGTCGGCGCCACGGCCAGCGCCAGGGGTGCCGCCGCGTGGGAAAAGCGCTCGGCGCCGTCGAGCAGCGTCGGCGCCAAGGCCAGTCCGAAAGCCACGGTCTTGCCGGAGCCGGTCTGGGCTGAAACCAGCGCATCGGCCTGACCGAGCTCAAGAACCGCTTTCTGCACCGGTGTCAGCTCGACATAGCCGCGTTTTTCCAGCGCCTTTGCCAGCGCGGGGACAATAGCTTCGAAGTTGGACATATGCTTCTTTCGAAATTCGGATTCTTAAATGCCCGGCGACGGGTCTGATGTCGGCAAGCGCCACGACGGGCGCCACGAGCCAAACGATGCCCGTTCGTACTTCGTGCCGCCCTCATTGTACAGGGCGGGCGATCCGCCTGGTTGCGATTGACTCCTTACGCAAACCGCGTAAAAGCCGGCACCGAACGGGATAGTTTTCGATGCGCGGCCTTTTGATGGCGCTTCTTGCCTTCGACATCCCCGGCCCCAATGCGAACCATTGGGCCGGACGTCTCGGTGCGCCTTTCCGTTCCAGCAAAACCACGTTCTTGGTCAAAAAAACCGGTAAAACGACCACCAAAACGGTCTGATTCCCTTGGCCTAACCACCCTCTCCCGGGTCCGGCCCGGGGTGAAACCCGCATTGGCCGGCGGGTTTCTCCAGAAACCGAGCGGAGAGGGACAGGAGATTTCGATGAGTTTCAAGGTTGCGATCGTCGGCGCCACGGGCAATGTGGGCCGAGAAATGCTCAACATACTGGAAGAGCGCGGCTTTCCGGTGAGTGAGGTGGTGGCGCTGGCCTCGCGGCGCAGCCAGGGCACGGAAGTGTCGTTCGGCGACCGCACGCTGAAGGTCCGGACGCTCGACCAATATGATTTTTCCGACACCGACATCTGCATCATGTCGGCCGGCGGCAACGTCTCCAAGGAATGGTCGCCGAAGATCGGCAAGCAGGGCTGCGTCGTCATCGATAATTCATCGGCCTTCCGCTACGACCAGGACGTGCCGCTGATCGTTCCCGAAGTGAACCCGGATGCGATTTCGCTGTTCACACGCAAGAACATCATTGCCAACCCGAACTGCTCGACGGCGCAGCTGGTCGTGGCGCTGAAGCCGCTGCATGACTTCGCCACCATAAAGCGCGTCGTCGTCGCCACCTACCAGTCGGTCTCCGGCGCCGGTAAGGAAGGCATGGACGAACTGTTCACGCAGACGCGGGCGGTGTTCGTCGCCGATTCCGTCGACGTCAAGAAGTTCACCAAGCGCATCGCCTTCAACGTCATCCCGCATATCGACGTCTTCCTCGACGACGGCTTCACCAAGGAAGAATGGAAGATGGTGGCCGAGACCAAGAAGATGCTCGATCCCAAGATCAAGCTGACGGCGACCTGCGTGCGGGTGCCGGTGTTCATCGGCCATTCGGAAGCGGTCAACATCGAGTTCGAGAAGCCGATCACCGCCGATGAGGCGCGCGAGATCCTGCGCGAGGCGCCGGGCTGCCAGGTCATCGACAAGCGCGAGGACGGCGGCTACATCACGCCGCTGGAATCGGCTGGCGAGGACGCCACCTTCATCTCGCGCATCCGCGAGGATTCGACCATCGACAACGGCCTGTCGATGTGGATCGTCTCCGACAATCTGCGCAAAGGCGCGGCACTCAACGCGGTTCAGATCGCGGAGCTGCTGGTCGAGCGCGGGCTGATCCAGCCAAAGAAGAAGGCGGCATAACTTCTCGCTCACGGGCCGCATCGCCGCTTCGCGGCTGGCCCTCCGCGGGGGCGCCGGACGGCCGGCGGCCCGCGGTCGCAGGCTTGTGAGATGAGCATTGCGACTAAAATCGCGCTGCGTCCGGCTAACGGGTCGGACGCAGGCGCAATTGCCAGGATCATGCGCGCAGCGCTTTCGTCGTTCGACTGGATGCCGGTCCTGCATACACCGGATGAGGATATGGCCTTCATCAGCGGCACCGTGCTGGCGCAGCAGCACGTGACGGTCGCCGAAATCGACGCGGCCATTGTTGGCTTTGTCGCCGTTGCAGGAGAATGGGTCGAGCAGCTCTATCTGGATCCTGCCTGGACTGGCCAAGGCATCGGCGCCCGGCTGCTGACACAAGCAACCGCGAATTTGCCGGTTGTGAAATTGCATTGCTTTCAGTCGAACTCAGGCGCTCGGCGCTTCTACGAGCGCCATGGCTTTCGCGCGGAAGCTTTGGGCAACGGCACGAACAATGAAGAGCGATTGCCCGACATTTTGTACGTCCGAAGGCATTGATCCTTATCGTGCGGCGTCCGCAGCGAGTTTCTGCAAAACATCCAGCGCCTCCTCCGCCCGGTCGGCGGGCACGAACAGGTGATCGTGGTAGAAGGCCGAGACCGGATTGACGCCGATGCCGGCGGTGGCCAGCCGCGCGGTGATGGCGGCGAGGAAGCCGACCGCTTCCAGCGACGAATGGACGTTCAGCGTCAGCATCCGGCAGCGGAACACGGTTTTCAGGCCAGCGGTCTTGGCCTGGTCTTCAAGCACGATCAGCGTCATGCCCTCGTGCTCGCGAAACAGCATTACCGGATCGAGCTGGTCGGGAACGGCCGCATCAGGTGGCAACGTGGTGAAGACATGAACGCCGGCAAGCAACTCCGGCGTCATTGCCGCCAGCAACTTTTTCAGGTCGGTCTCTCCGGCCATCGCTTACTTTCGTTGTGCGATTAGGCGGCTGCTGCCGTCGAGCGCTCGGGAGATACCCTTACGGATTTCCAATAACGCCCTCCACCTCACCTCGCAAGGTGGACTTGGCCAGGTTGGTTGCTGGCTGAACTTGCACATCCAAGGTCGCCGTCCCCGGAGTGAAAAAGCACTGGAGGCATGTCGGATGGCCGTCATGGGACGCGTCCTTGGTTCGAGCTGGCAGAAAAGCCAGTGCTCGCAACGACCGGAGGGAACATCAATGACCAAGTCTCAGGCAGCATCCGTCTCACCGCGCGCCCTCTGGGCCGGTCGCGTGCTCAGCGCCGTCATCGTGCTGTTCATGATCTTCGACGGCGTCATCAAGCTACCGCCGCTCGAAATCGTCACCCAGACCATGGTGCAGCTCGGCTGGCCAGCCGATGCCAATGTCTCGCGCATGCTCGGCATCATTGGATTGGTCTCGACAGCACTTTATGTACTGCCGCGCACCTCGGTGCTCGGCGCCATCCTGCTCACCGCCTATCTCGGCGGCGCCATCGCCACGCATGTGCGTATCGGCAGCCCTTTGTTCTCGCATATGCTGTTCGGCGTCTACCTTGGCGCCATCCTCTGGGGCGGCCTGTATCTGCGCGATCCAAGGGTGCGCGCGCTGATCCCGTTCAGCCAATAGCAGCGACTTCCAAAGCCGTTCGATGGCGGCCACGCCGCCAGAGAGGGCGCTGTCTGCCGCCGCCTTTCTTCTCTTTGGATCAAATCGAGCGCCGCCCGGTCTGCTGCCGATCTTCTTCTTTGGATCAAATTGGCTGGTTGCGAGTTAGGGGGCGCAGCGGCGAGGACGGCACCCTGTTGGAGAGGAACGACAATGAAAAAGGTGATGATCTTGATGGCCCTGCTGGTGCCGCTCGGTGCCTGCTCCCGTACTGAGCAAGGCGCGGCCGTTGGTGGCCTGGGCGGTGCGGCGGTCGGCGCCGCAGTGGCCGGCAACCCGACCAAGGGCGCGGTGATCGGCGGTGCGGCCGGCGCCTTGGCCGGTGCGCTGATCGGCCGTGCCAGCGAAAGCGGCCAGTGCCGTTATCGCGATCGCAATGGCCGTGTCTACGTTGCGAGTTGCCCGGAAGGCTATTGATCGGGCCGCATCATACGGATGGACAGCAAAACGGCGGGCAAAGGCCCGCCGTTTTGTGACTGGTCAGCCGTTTTGTGAAGGGCAATCGATGACTTATTCGGCGCTGGCGGCTTCCGCCTCGGCCGGCGCGGCGGAAGCGGCGGCAACAGCGGCTGCAGCTTCCTCCTGCGCCTTCTTCAGCAGGGCTGCGCGCTCTTGCGCCTTCTTGCCGGGCTCGGCCTTCTTCGGGTTGGCGCGGGCTTCGCGCTTGGCGAGGCCGGCCTCGTCGAGGAAGCGCAGCACGCGGTCGGTCGGCTGGGCGCCGTGCGACAGCCAATGCTTGACGCGCTCGGCGTCAACCTTGACGCGTTCGCCGTCCTTGGGCAGCAGCGGGTTCCACGAGCCAAGCGACTCGATGAAACGGCCGTCGCGCGGCGAACGGGCATCGGCGACGACGACGTGGTAATAGGGACGCTTCTTCGAGCCCGCACGGGCCAGTCGGATTTTCAGTGGCATTTCTTTTCTCCTAAAAAGCTCTGATTTGGTTGATCGGTTGGTGGCTGGTCCTCAGCCGGTTTTCGTTATGCCGTTGGATGCGGCGATCTGCTCGTGATGGCGGATCACTTCGCGGACGACGAAGTTCAGGAATTTTTCCGCGAAATCCGGGTCGAGATGGGCGTCCTTCGCCAGTTGGCGAAGACGGGCGATCTGCTGCTGCTCGCGTGCCGGATCGGCAGGCGGCAGGCCATGCTCCGCCTTCAGCACGCCGACCGCCTTGGTGCAGCGGAAGCGCTCGGCCAGCATGTGGATCAGCGCCGCGTCGATGTTGTCGATCGAGGCGCGATAATTGACCAGCGCCGCGCGCGCGTCAGCCATGTCCTTTTCTTCGTTCATGGCGCCCTCATTTCTTCTTGCCGAGGCCAGGCAGCCCGCCGCCGGATCCCGGCAAACCAGGGAGCTTCATGCCGCCGGGCAAGCCAGGCAGGCCACCGCCAGCGGGAAAGCCGCCGGGCAGGCCCTTCATGCCGCCGAGCCCGGCCGCCTGTGCCTGCTTCTGCAAGGCCTCGAGCTGCTTGGGGTCCATCTTGGACAGATCGGGCATGCCGCCGCCCATCATGCCGCCTTGGCCGCCCATGCCGGGCATCATGCCGCCGAGCCCCATCTTGGAAGCGAGGCCGCCCATCATGCCGCGCATCAGGCCGCTACCTTTGCCCTTGCCGCCCATCGCCTTCATCATGTCGGCCATGCCGCGATGCATCTTCAACAGCTTGTTGATTTCGGCCGCGTCGGTGCCCGAGCCGGCGGCGATGCGCTTCTTGCGCGAGTGCTTCAGAATATCGGGATTGGCGCGCTCGGCCTTGGTCATCGACGAGATGATGGCGAGCTGGCGGCCGAACATCTTGTCGTCGAGACCGGCGGCGGCCATCTGGTCCTTCATCTTGCCCATGCCCGGCATCATGCCCATGATGCCGCCCATGCCACCCATTTTCGACATTTGCTGAAGCTGGCCGGCGAGGTCGTTCAGGTCGAACTTGCCCGACTGCATCTTCTTGGCCATCGCCGCCGCCTGCTCGGCGTCGATGTTCTCGGCTGCCTTTTCGACGAGGCTGACGATGTCGCCCATGCCGAGGATGCGGTCGGCGATGCGCTTGGGGTGGAATTCCTCCAGCGCGTCCATTTTTTCGCCGATGCCGATCAGCTTGATCGGCTTGCCGGTGACGGCGCGCATCGAGAGTGCTGCGCCACCGCGACCGTCGCCGTCCATGCGGGTCAGCACGAGGCCGGTGATGCCAACACGCTCATCGAAGCTTTTCGCCAGATTGACGGCGTCCTGGCCGGTCAGCGAATCGGCAACCAGCAGGATCTCGTGCGGCGACGACACCTTCTTGATGTCGGCCATCTCGACCATCAACGGCTCGTCGATGTGCGTACGGCCGGCGGTGTCGAGGATGACGATGTCGTGGCCGCCGAGCTTTGCCGCCTGCACGGCGCGGCGGGCGATGTCGACTGGCGTCTGGCCGGCGACGATCGGCAGCGTCGCGACCTTGACCTGCTCGCCGAGCTGACGGAGCTGCTCTTGCGCGGCGGGACGCCGCGTGTCGAGCGAGGCCATCAAGACCTTCTTGTTCTGGCGCTCGGCCAACCGCTTGGCGATCTTGGCCGAGGTCGTCGTCTTGCCGGAACCTTGCAGGCCGACCATCATGATGACGACCGGAGCCGGCGCATTGAGGTCGATGGCGACGCCCTCGGCGCCGAGCATCTCGACCAGCTCGTCATGGACGATTTTGACGACCATCTGGCCGGGCTTGATCGACTTGACCACGGCGGCGCCGACGGCCTTCTCGCGCACCTTGTCGGTGAAGGAACGCACCACTTCCAGCGCCACGTCGGCCTCGAGCAGCGCGCGGCGCACCTCGCGCAGCGCCGCCGAGACATCCGCCTCCGACAAGGCGCCGCGGCCGGTGAGGCCGTTCAGGATCGAACCAAGACGTTCCTGTAGCGATTCAAACATTCTTTTTCCTTTTCCCTGGCACCCGGATGATGCCCGAGAGGTAATGCGTTCGCGCCAGCTGTCCAAGCAAAAGCCGGTCCGGGCAAAAGCCCAAAGCCAAAAAGCACCCGGGGGCGCACAGCGCTGCCGGGTGTTGGCCTCCGGGATCGATTTACAGCACTTCACCTCAAAGAGGTTTCGGCGTCCCGGTCGGTTTGCTCGGAGGAATACTCGTCGCGGAATTTCGCGGCGTGTAGACAGGAAATCGGCCGCGGAGTCAAGCTTTGGTCAGGCTTTGCGCCAAATATGCTCAGGACCACCAGGCAAGGCGCATCAGCGCACGCTGCTGGCGCGCGCCATATCCGGCTCGACCTTCAGCGGGGAGCGCGGATGCAAAAGCAGCAGAACGGTCAACAGGCTGCTGACGATGCCGATCGCGGCGATGAGGACGGCGTCTGAAGTCGTCCAGCCGGCGGCTTCGAGCGGCTTGGCGTTGAACAGGGCGAAGGAATTATAGCTTTGCTGGTGCGAAATCAGCAGGAAGCCGGTCAGATTGTTGCCGAGATGGGCGCCGAAGCCGGCACCGAGATTGCCGGTTGCATAGACCAGAAGCGTCAGCAGCAGCGCAAAGGCGGCGATCGAGGCCAGCACGCAGGCATTGATCGCGGCGCTCGAGCCTGGGCTCCAATGTAGCGAGGTGAACAGCAATCCCGGCAGCAGCGCCCAGATGAAAGGGTTCTGGAACCGGCTCGCCAGGCCCCTGAGCAGATAACCGCGAAACAGCATCTCCTCCGACGAGGTCTGCAGAAAGGTCAGCGCAGCGATCGGGATCAGGAACAAAAGCCACGAGGACAGGCCGATCGTACCGCGCGCAATATCGGGCTGCAGGCCGTAAAGCAGGATCTCGGAAAGCAGCGAGGTGATCAGCACGGCGGCCAGCCCTTTCAGGAACCCCGACCATGAAATGCGCCGGCTGACGCCGATCAGGGCCGTCAGCTTCTCGCGATGGATCCAGCGCATGGCAGCCCAAAGGCCGAGCCAGATTCCGGCAAACGAAGCCAGCGCCGCGAGGATGCCCGCTGGAGAGGCCATGAAATCCTGCACCGCTCCTCCACCTGGCGGGGCGGTGCCAGACGACGCCTGCCAAACGGCAAAGGAATAGGTGCCGCCGAACAGCACGGCGGCAGTGATTCCGAGCCAGAACAGGATGACGACGACCGTTCCAAGCAGAAGGCGCGGCAAAGTGGTCTTCTCGTTGGCGGTGTGCCGGTACTGTTGGAAGGCGGTCGGGTCGATCGTCACGCGGGCTCGCTGGCTGGTGCTTCGGCTCGCATGATCTAGAGCATCGGACGCAAAAGTGGAAACCGGTATTGCAGCGGCAATGCCGGCTTGTGGCAATGTCGGGGTGTGAGCGGCCGCCATTACAGGGCGACCGCCCTGTTTTGCGCGTCAGCGCACGACGTACACGATACGCCGGCTGCTCGGATCGACCAGCGCCGGCTGGCCGTTCACATAGACGTAGCGATAATCATAATCGGGTATCTCGCGCAGCTCGACGGTGTCGGGCAACATCGCGCCGGTAACCACCTCGCCTTCGAGATAGACCGGATCGAGCCGGTTCGTTTCGACATAGGTGCGGATTTCCGCCGGCGGCCGCCGGATGGGCTCGATCGCCTCGCCGGCAACGATCGCTCCGGTATAGCTGTCGGAATATTCGGCGCTATCGGCAGGCGGTGTCACGACGGCAATGTCGGCGCCGGCCGGACGCTGTGTCAGGACCACACGGCTGCCGCCGAAATCGGCCGTCACATAGTCGGAATAGACCCAGCCCTGGCCGTTGGCCTCGGCGATGGTGCACCATTTGCTGTTGGCGATGCAGCCGTCGAGCGTCGCCGACTGGCCGGCCGCGAGTACCCCGATGACCGGATATTGCGGGCCGGGGCCGGCGCGTACATTGAGATCGGTGATGGCCGAGACGGCGGTTTCGGCCAAAGCAGAGCCCGACATCGCTATGAGCGCTCCGGCCACCGCCGGAAACAATATGCGTTTCATGGTTTTCTCTCCGTTTCACAGTCCCTCGGGACCGAAAACGAAGCAAAGCGGCATGCGTTCCGGCTAAAAAGCCTCCGCCGGCTCACGATTTGTTCCAATAGTTTTCGGCAGGTCAGTCAAAAGCTCGTGAACAAAAGCAAGCTTTTGCGCCGCCACGTCGGAGATTACGAAGGGATACAGATCGGGCAGGCCCATGCAGCGGTTGATCGAGTTGGAAGCTTCCGACAGCACCAGCCAGCGGTCGAGGATCTTTTCGAAAGGCTCCGGCCTGGTGGCGGGTTCCGATGGTGCCGGCTGCAGCTCGCCGCCGGTATCGGCGCGCGGCAGCTCGTTGGCTTCGACGGTCTCCAGCCGGCCGAGCGGGAAATTCAGCGCATGCACCATCTCCAGCGTGTCGGTGATGTGCATGTGATGCGCCCATGTCTCGGCCCAGTCCTCCCACGGGTGCGACGTCGCATAGGCCGAGATATGGCGCTGCTGCCAGTCGGGCGGCGCGCCATCGGCGTAATAGGTCTTCAGCGCTTGTTCGTAGCCGGCGCGTTCGTCGCCGAACAAAGCGCGAAAACCGGCAAGCTTTTGCGGATCGTCACGGATCAGGCGGTCCCAATAGTAATGGCCGAGCTCATGGCGGAAATGGCCGAGCAGCGTGCGGTAGTTCTCGCCCATCTCGACGCGCCGCCGCTCGCGCTCAGCCGAGTCCGCCTCGGCGACGTTGAGCGTGATCAGGCCGTTGTCATGGCCGGTCAGGATACGCTCGCCACCGGGACCGCCACCGATAGGATCGGCAAGAAAATCGAAAGCGAGGCCGATCTCGTCGCCGGGATTCTGCTTGGATGCGACCGGCAGGCCGAAGGCGAGCAGCGAATAGACGGCACGCTTCTTTGCCGCCTCGACACGGATCCAGCGGCGGCGATTGCCGTCGACCGACAGATCCGGGATCAGCTGGTTCAGCGTGCAGGCGCGGCAGAAGGCGTGGCCAGGCTCCGCCATCCAGTTGCAGGCGCATTCGTCGGCGTTGGTGCATTGGAAGATGTCGTCGATGCCGGACAGCACAAAACGCGCATGCTCGGGATCATAGAGCACGAGGCTGGCGCAGTTCAGGCATTGCGCGTTCTCGAAATAGAGACGGTGGCCGCAATGCGGGCAGTCGAAAAGCTTCATTGGCGTCTCAAATCATTCGAAATGCGGAGGACGAGGCGAACAGGACAAGGCCAAACGCCTGTCACCGGCCCACGTTCCTGCCGGCCGATGCTATTTTGCCGCAAGCTGGGCCACGACCTCCCTGGCCACTGCCTCGCCCGACAATCTGGCGCCGCCGCAGGTCTGCATCAGCGGACCGGCCAAATGCTCGCCGGCGAAGAAGATCTTTTCCGCCACCGGCTGCATCAGCGTGGCGCGCGCTTGCGAGCGGCCGGGCCGCGCCGCCGCATAGGCGCCGCGCACAAACCGCTCAGCGCCCCAATTGGTCATCATTGCGCGTCCGACATGCTTTCGTACGTCGCCGCCAAAGATGCCGCAGAGCCGGTCGACGACGAAGTCGATGCCGGCCGCCTCGCCCGCCGCCGACATCTCCCAAGCGAAATCGCCGCCGACGAAACCGACCATCAAATCGAAGTCGAAGGGAAAGCAGAGGAAGTAGATGTCGTGCCGGGCCAGCCGCTCGATCAGCAAATCGTCGAACGGCTCCAAGCCAAGCCTCGTGCCGGATATTTCGACCGGCAGCTTGGTCAGCATGCCCATCGGCAGATCGAAGAAGGCAGCGAAATGCCCATCGGGGAGTGCGGGCGAGAACGCAATCTCCTCGAGGGCGAGCACTGCCGGCGAGGCGGTGACGATGACAGCCTTGGCGCGGATGGTACCGCGATCCGTGACGCAGGCTACGCCCGGCCCATCCCAGAGGATCTTGCGCACCGGCGTCGACAGCTCCACCGGCACGTCGGCGCCGAAGCGCGCAACCAGCGTGCCGAAGCCTTCCCTGGTGAAATAGTTCGGATCGAGATCGGCGGCGGCCTGAAAGTCGCGGATCGATATCTCGTCCTCGTCGGCGCCGAAATCCATCGGCCCCGCGAAGGTTGCGGCGGCGCGCGGCGCGTGGCCTTTGGCGAGCAATGCCGAAAGGCGGTCATCGTCGCCTTCCCTCACCTGACGTGCCGCCACCAGTTCGAGCAGTCTTGCGTCGGCCACCTTCATCGCGGCCTCTTCGGCTTCGCTTGCCTTTCGCTCGCGGTAGTAGAGATGATCGACATTCATGTCGTGGTGATGAAGCGTCCAGGCGGCGGCTTTCGCCTCGGGAAAGTAGGGATTGCGGTCTGCCGCATGCAGCCAGGCGCAGCCGATGTCGAACGGCACGCCGAAATGCTGGTCGCTGGTCCAGGCGCGGCCGCCGACGCGGTTCATCGCTTCTAACAATTTGAAAGAAAAACCGGCGGCGCGCAGGGTCTTGGCAGCCGAAAGTCCGGCCGAACCGGCGCCGACGATCACGACATCAACGTCTTTCATGCTTATTCTGTCCCCGCCACAATAATTACTTGATCGTAGGCAAATTCCCGGGCATCCGCCAGTGTGGTGGATTTGAAGTTCCTGCTGTATTGAGTGCATCGGCGCAGCGCCGGGACAGTGACAAGCAGGTGTTTCGCTGGCAAATTCGCAATTGGGAACGTGATTCAGGCAACCAGGAGAGCAGCATGGCATTTCTTGCCAAGGGGAAGATGTTTGTAGTGGCCACGGTGGTGGCGGTGCTTGCGCTGGCGACGGGCGCGCAGGCGGCGGCCAGTTGTGGCAAAAACGGCGCCGGCTTCGAGGCGTGGAAACCGGAGTTTGCCGCGGAGGCCAAGGCCGACGGTGTCGGCTCGAAGGGTCTGGCCGCTCTGGCTCGCGCAACCTACGCGACAAAGACGATCTCCGTCGACCGCGCCATCCATAAGGCTTTCAGCGGCTCGGTCGAAGCTTTCATGAAGCGCCGTGGCGCGTCCGCGATCATTGCCAGGGGCCGTGCGCTGAAGAAGGCCAATGCGGCGCTGTTCGACAAGATCGAACGGAATTACGGCGTGTCGCCGGGTGTGTTGATCGCCATCTGGGGTATGGAGACGGGCTTCGGTTCCGCCATGGGCAACCAGAATACGGTCTCTGCCATTTTAACGCTCGCCTATGATTGCCGCCGTCCGGAGTTCTTCTATCCCCATGCCATTGCAGCCCTGAAGCTGGTCGATCGCGGAGCGTTGAGCGCCTCGTCGGTCGGTGCCGCACATGGCGAGATCGGCCACACGCAGTTCCTGCCCGGAAATGTTTTGACGTATGGCGTCGGCAACAAAAATCTGCGCGACAAGAGCACTGCGTTGGCTTCCACGGCCAACTTCCTCAAGGGCCATGGTTGGCGGGCCGGAGCGAGCGCGCAGGCGAATATGGGCGCAATCGCTGGCTGGAATTCCGCTAGCGTCTATCAACAGGCCATCGCCCGCATGGCCACAGCCATCGATGCCGACTGACAGAAATCTCTATTCGATAGAATGATTCGACAGAAAGCCCGGCCATGCGCCGGGCTTTCTATTTCACGTCGAGCGCGTAGGAGCAGCCGGCGAGAACCTTGCCGGGATGTGAATTAACGGTTGAGACATTGAGCGCAATGTGCGTGGAAAATGTCATGCCGTCGGCTTCCTCGCTGCTTTCGACGAGCACCTTCTCGCCAAGGAATTTGTCCGGTGTCGAGATTTGCGCTGTGACGCCGAGCGCTCGAGCGAGATCGGGCGCGGAAACATCGTCAAACACCGCCATCGGCCCGGTCGCGGTAAGGACGACGGCCGCCGTTTCGCGCCCGAAGACGCCGACCGTGGCCGGCAGCTCGTATTGCCTGAGGAAAGGATTGCCGGCGGTGACTTCCTTCCAGCCAAGTTTTTCCGCCGCGCCGGGCTCACCGCTCAGCCACAAGGCGAATCCGTTATAGGCCGGCACGTCGGCCCTGCATTCAATCAGCGCGGCGAGGTCGAGCGAGGTGGGATCGAATTCCTCCGCTCCGGCTGCTGCCAGGCCCGCCAGCAACATCAGCGGAAGTCGCGTGGCGCGTCGCAAACTAACCATCGCCGACCTGTCACTTGCCTTTGATGACCTTCCAGATGTCGGTGGATTGGTCGAGCTGAAGGCTGTTTATGTCGGAGAAGCCAATTCGGCCGCTGCGCACCGCATCGCCCAAGCGCCGGCAGAAGAGGCTCGGCATGCGTTCCTGAGAAACGCCCATGAAGGCTGCGATCTCATGTTTGAACGTAATGGTCCATGTAGCGACAGCGGCGATGCATCCCGCCTGGGGATCCTTCTTCGTGATGTCCTGTCCGGTCTGGCAGCCCGCCAGAATGCCGATCATCGCCGTCAAAATCAAAAGACCAAGTCGCATTATTACAGCCCCATTGCCCAAAAAAACAATTGGACAATCCGGCCATGAGGTCAAGCAAGAAAAGCTCTGCAGCTGTCATTAGAAACAACTACATTAGCTCACTAAGAGTATGGATCCAGGCTAAGCAGGATTTTCATGAATATATACTTAGCCTTTACGACCACGCGCCGCCAGCGTGCGCAGCCTCAGCGCATTGAGGCGGATGAAACCTTCGGCATCTTTCTGGTCGTAGGCGCCGCGGTCGTCCTCGAAGGTGACCAGCGCGTCGGAATAGAGCGTCTTCCTCGACTTGCGGCCGGTGACAATGACGTTGCCCTTGTAGAGCTTCAGCCGCACGATGCCTTCGACGTCTTCCTGGCTGTTGTCGATCATCGCCTGCAGCATCAGCCGCTCGGGCGCGAACCAGAAGCCGTTATAGATCAGCTCGGCATAACGCGGCATGAACTCGTCCTTGAGATGGGCGGCACCGCGGTCCAGCGTGATCGATTCGATCGCCCGGTGGGCCGATATCAGGATGGTGCCGCCGGGGGTCTCGTAGACGCCGCGCGATTTCATGCCGACGAAACGGTTCTCGACCAGATCGAGCCGGCCGATGCCATTGTCGCGGCCGAGATCGTTCAGCGCCGCCAGCATCGTTGCCGGCGACAGTTTCTTGCCGTTGAGCGCGACGGGATCGCCCTTGAGGAATTCGATTTCGATCTCTGTGACCTCATCCGGCGCATCCATCGGCGAGATGGTGCGCTGGTGGACGAATTCCGGCGGCTCGCTCCACGGGTCTTCCAGCACCTTGCCCTCGGAGGAGGAATGCAGCAGGTTGGCGTCGACCGAGAACGGCGCATCGCCCTTCTTGTCCTTCGGCACCGGAATCTGGTGCTGCTCGGCGAAATTGATCAGATCGGTGCGCGACTTGAACGACCAGTCGCGCCAGGGCGCGATGACCTTGATGTCGGGGTTGAGCGCATAGGCCGAGAGTTCGAAACGCACCTGATCGTTGCCCTTGCCGGTGGCGCCATGGGCGATCGCATCGGCGCCGGTCTCCCTGGCGATCTCGACAAGATGTTTCGAGATCAGTGGCCGGGCGATCGAGGTGCCGAGCAGATAGGTGCCTTCATAGACAGCGTTGGCGCGGAACATCGGAAAGACGAAATCGGATACGAACTCCTCGCGGACATCGACGATGCGAATATCCTTGATGCCCATCATCTCGGCCTTGCGCCTAGCCGGCTCCAGTTCGCCACCCTGGCCTAGATCGGCGGTGAAGGTCACGACCTCGGCGCCGAGCTCGGTCTGCAGCCATTTCAGGATGATCGAGGTGTCAAGGCCGCCAGAATAGGCGAGCACGACTTTCTTGACGGCTTTTGCTTTCGACATGGTGGGCGGTTCCGCGACAGGATTCTTGCGGGCGAGGTATCACGGCGTTTCGGGGCTGCGCAAGGGAGGAACAGGCGCCTGGGAGCCGCAAGCGCTGGACCAGACGCCGTGGCGGCGAGATGCTGGCGTCGGCGAGGCGCCTGCGCTATAGGCTGCGCCTTCTTGTCCGAGGCCGCCAATGTCCTTCATTCCCGACAACGCTACGCTTATCCAATTCGCCATCGCGACGGTGATCCTGGCGATTACGCCTGGGCCGGACATGACGCTGTTCGTGTCGCGCACGCTGAGCCAGGGCCGCGCCACCGGCTTCGCCTCGATGGCCGGCGCGCTGTGCGGCACGCTGATCCACACCACGTTGGTGGTGGTCGGCGTCTCGGCGCTGATCGTCGCCTCGCCGATGGCGTTCTTCGTGCTGAAGATTTTCGGCGCCGGCTATCTGGTCTTCCTGGCCTGGCAGGCGATCACAAAAGGGTCGGCGTTTTCACCGGAGAAGAAGAGCGGGCCGCAGATATCGCTGGTTCGCAGCTGGGCGGCGGGGCTCGGCGTCAATCTGCTCAATCCGAAGATCATCCTGTTCTTCATGACCTTCCTGCCGCAATTCGTCTCCGCGCATGATCCCAATGCGCCGGGAAAGCTGTTCTTCCTCGGCGCGATGTTCGTCGTGCTGTCGGTCCCGGTGACAGCGCCGATGGTGCTGGCGGCGGAAAAATTCTCGGCGGCGATGAAAGCCAGCCCGCGCGTGACGCGCGTCGTCGACTATCTGTTTGCCGGAGTTTTTTCGGCCTTCGCGCTCAAGATCCTGACGGCCCAGGCGAAATAGGGCGTCCGATTTGACGCCAGCTCCCAGCCGAGCGGCCGGCGCTCAGCCAGTAGAAAATACCGCCGACCATGCCGCAGCCGATCACCGCCAGCATGACGCTTGTGTTGGTAACCTCGAAATTGGCGTCGTTCGTCTGGTGGACGAAGCCGAGGAAGACCGCCGCCACCGCCGCGCCCGCCAGTGCATAGAACAGCCAGTCGCGCCGGCCGAGGATTTCGGAAACCAGGATGGCGATCGCCGCCGGCATGAAAGCGAAATAGGCGACGAACAGCGCGACGAAGGGGACGGAAAAATAGAGGGAAGCCGTCGCCGCCGGCGGTGCCTGCTCCGGCGTGTAGCCCAGGGACGCCAGAAACATGATATTGAGAAATGCGCTGGCCGCCAGCGAGGCGACGCCATAACCGATCAGGATGACGGCGAAGCGGATCAGATAGGCGACGACGCGATTCACGCCTCGCCGTGCCCTGCGATCATCATCGCTTCCAGCGCCAGCCGGTCGACTTTGCGCATGCGCTCGGAGTCCGATTTGAGCTGGCCGCAGGCGGCGAGGATGTCGCGGCCGCGCGGCGTGCGGATCGGCGAGGCATAGCCGGCATTGTTGATGTAGTCGGCGAATTTCTCGATCGTCTCCCAGTCCGAGCACTGGTAGTTGGTGCCCGGCCACGGATTGAACGGGATCAGATTGATCTTGGCCGGGATGCCCTTGAGCAGCTTGATCAGCGCCTTGGCGTCCTCGATGGAATCATTGACGTCCTTTAGCATCACATATTCGAAGGTGATGCGCTTGGCGTTGGACAGGCCGGGATAGGCACGGCAGGCAGCGATCAGCTCGTTGAGCGGATACTTCTTGTTGATCGGTACCAAAAGGTCACGCAGATCGTCATTGGTAGCGTGCAGCGAGATTGCCAGCATGACGCCGATCTCTTCGCCGGTGCGGAAGATTTCGGGCACGACGCCCGAGGTCGACAGCGTGATGCGCCTCTTCGACAGGGAAAGCCCGTCGCCGTCGGATGCAATCAGCAGCGCCTTCTTCACCGCCTCGAAATTGTAGAGCGGCTCACCCATGCCCATCATGACGACGTTGGACACTTTCCGGCCCTCGGCCGGCACGATGGCGCCGTCGGGCGTGTCGCGGTCGGGGAAATCGCCGAGCCGGTCGCGAGCTGTCAAAAGCTGGGCGAGGATTTCTTCCGCCGTCAGGTTGCGCACCAGCTTTTGCGTGCCGGTGTGGCAGAAGGAGCAGGTCAGGGTGCAGCCGACCTGCGAGGAGATGCAGAGCGTGCCGCGGCCTTCTTCGGGAATGTAGACGGTCTCGATCTCGACCGGCCGGCCGGCGCCGCGCGGCGGAAAGCGGAACAGCCATTTGCGCGTGCCGTCGGAGGAAATCTGCTCCTCGACGATCTCGGGCCTGGCAACGGTGAAATGCCTGTCCAGTGCGGCGCGCAAATCCTTGGAGATGTTGAACATGCCGGCAAAATCGGAAACGCCGCGCACATAGATCCAGTGCCAGAGCTGCTGGGCGCGCATCTTCGCCTGGCGCTCCGGCACGATGCCGGCGGCGACGAGGGCGGCCCCGAGTTCGGCGCGCGTCAAGCCGATCAGCGACGGCTTTTCAGGCGTCGTGCGGGTGCGCAACGCGTCACGCGCGCCTTCGGCGGTAAGATCGAATGAAAGGGTCATTGTTGCGCCAATATAAGCGATTTGCGGCCGATTACAGCATCGTGCCCGAAATGAAGCGCGGCGCATAGCACAGGTTGATGGCGGAGTCATGCAGGGGGTTCTTCCTTCTCCCCTTGTGGGCCTGTTGCGTAATTCGCTGATTGTGATTCTCTGAGGTGGACGGTCTGAGGGAATCGCGATGGCAGTGAAGCAGACGGGCCAGTTG
>NZ_JAMYNH010000030.1:0-49479 GCF_040318975.1 Mesorhizobium sp. M0983
TTGAAGGAAGCCCGTCGTACGCCTGTGCAGATGATTGCAAAGCCGGAGTTCTACGCGTGAAGCTGGGTTTCGTTTCAGACAGTCTCGGCAATCTGCCGTTCGAGGCGGTGCTCAATCATGCCCAGCGCATGGGGGTGTCCGGCATCGAGGTGAACACTTGCGGCTGGTCGACCGCCCCGCATTTCCCGCTTTCGTCCATGCTCGGTAACAGGGATGCGCAGAAGCGGATTGCTGCAGCCTTCGAGCAACGCGGCCTGGAGATCATAAGTCTAAACGCCAACGGCAATCCGCTGCACCCAACCGATCCTGCCCAAGGCCAAGGATTGAAAGACACGATCCGCGTCGCCGGCGAGATGGGCATTCGCACCGTCTGCACCATGAGCGGTCTGCCGGCCGGCAGCGCTAGGGACAGCATGCCGAACTGGGTCGTCTCGTCCTGGCCGCCGGAAACGCAGAGCATCCTTAAATATCAATGGGAAGAAAAGCTGATCCCGTTCTGGACCGAGATCGCGGCCCTGGCGAAGGAAAACGGCGTCGAGCGCATTGCGCTCGAGCTGCATGGCAATCAGTGCGTGTACAACGTGCCCTCGCTCCTGAAGCTTCGAGCAGCGGTAGGACCTGTCGTGGGCGCCAATCTGGACCCCTCGCACCTGTTCTGGATGGGTGCTGATCCCCTCGCTGCTGCCGAAGCGCTGGGCGCGGCCATCTATCACGTCCATGCCAAGGACACGATGCTGAACCCGCCAGTCCAGGCAACGACCTCGCTGCTTGAGAACGGCAACCTGATGGACATTCCGGCCCGCTCGTGGAGCTACATCACGCTCGGGTTCGGCCATGGTGAGGAGTGGTGGCGGCAATTCTGTTATCGGCTCAAGATGGCTGGCTACGACGGCTGGCTTTCCATCGAGCATGAGGACGTACTTCTCAACTCGCTGGAGGGGCTCGAAAAGTCCGTCGCGCTGCTCCAGAGCGTGATGCCGTCAGCTCCCGCAGACTTCAAACCGCAAGATATCTGAGGAGAGACTCAATGCCCTGGGTTGACGCTTGTGCCGCTGACGAAATCGAAGCCGAGGAAGCCAAGCGCTTCGAGAATGGCGGCCGTACCTTCGCCATCTTCCGCAACGACGCGGATGAATACTATTGTACGGACGGGCTTTGCACGCATGAGAAGATCCACCTCGCGGACGGTCTCGTCATGGGGAACACGGTGGAGTGCCCCAAGCACGCTTCCGTTTTCGACTTCACGACTGGCGAAGTAGAGACGCCCCCGGCCTGCGAGAACCTCAAGACTTACAAGACGAAGGTCGAGAACGGCCGCGTCATGGTCGAGGTTTGAGCCGTCATGAGCCAACCATTCCAGTTGGCCGCCTGCGCCGAGATGCTTTGGCTTGATCGTCCGATGGCTTGGCGCGTCGCACGTATGCATGAGATGGGTTTCGGCGTCGGATTGTGGAATTGGCCGGACCATGACCTCGCAGCGCTAGAGAAGTCGGGGGCGACCTTCACGATCATGAACGGCTACCTCGAAGGAGGGCTCGCCGACGACGAGGGCGCCGACATGCTCTTGAAGTCGGCGCTGGAGACCGCAAAGGTCGGAAAGCGCCTCGGCGTTGCTCGCTTGAACCTGCATGGCACCGGTCTCGGCGAAGGCGGCATCCCTATTGTAAAGACTGAGGTCGTGCCCGGCCCGATGTGGCTCAAGGCGCGCGATACGCTGAACCGCATCTGCGACATGGCCGAGGCCGAAGATGTGGTCTTCACGCTCGAGAACCTGAACCTGCTTGACCACCCCGGCTGCCCATTCGGTTCGACGGCGGCGGTGCTGGCATTGGTGTCATCGATCAATAGACCGCAATTGCGGATCAACCTCGACCTTTATCACACTCAGATCGGCGAGGGCGATATCGTGCGCTGGTGTCAGAAATGCCTGCCCTTCATCGGCGAGGTGCAGGTGGCCGATAATCCGGGTCGTTGCGAGCCGGGGACAGGCGAGATGAACTGGCCCTACATCGCGAGAGCTCTGTTCGACATGGGGTATCGCGGGCCGGTGGGTCTGGAAGCCTTCGCCCAAACCGATCCGGAGGCAGCGCTGGTTGCTTTCCGGCGGGCTTTTACGGTGTGAGCCATGCGGAGCATCATCAAGAGCGGCAAGCTGTCCGACCATGCTCTCCGATCCGAGCGCCGCTCGCAGATTTCTTTCGAGTTCACCTGACCTGCAGTGGAGGCTGATTATGGGCATGTATCACAACCGTCCTCATGTCGAGGATATCCGAAAGATGAAGAGGAGTGGACAGAAGATGTCCATGCTCTTCGTCAGCACGCCCGACGAGGCAGCCGCCGCTGCCGCGGCGGGCATTCACATGCTCTCCATCGAGGGCCGATACTTTGACCAGGAAATGCGACAGGCAGCCGGCGACTGTTTCGTTCAGGTCGGTCTGCCTTACGGCGGCTGGGGCAGCTTTGCTGGCCGTCCGCTCGCTACGGCAGAGGACTATCTGCGTGCGGCTTTCCACTTTGCTGGCATTGGCGGCGACGCCTTCTACTGCTCCGCGTCCTACGACATCCAGAAGGCGCTCTGCGACAACCACCTCCCTGTCGTCGGGCATATCGGCCTGATCCCTTCGTACATCACCTGGACGGGTTGGCGCGCAGTCGGAAAGAGCGCGGAAGAAGCGATACGCCTCTGGCGGCACACCCAGAAACTCGAGGAGATCGGTGTCTTCGGGGCGGAACTGGAAGTCGTGCCCGACCGGGTGGCGAAATTCCTGACCGAAAACTCGTCACTGGTCATGCTTGGCATGGGCGCCGGCGAGCATGCAGATGCGCAATACCTCTTCACAGAGGATGTCTGCGGCTATGGCAAGAACCATAAGCCTCGGCACGGAAAGGTTTACCGGAACCTCGGCCCTGAGCTGCAGAAGATCCAAGACGAGCGCGTGGCGGCGTTCAGGGAATACAAAGCCGACGTCGATTCCGGGCGGTACCCCGGTTACGAGCACACAGTTCCGATTGGGGACGCTGACTTCGATAGCTTCATGCGAGCAGCCAAAGGGTGACAACCATGCGTGCGGGGCTATCCGATTGCTCAGGAGCGGGTGTCAGGCAAGTCGAAGTCCGCAACACGAAGGCGCCAACGCTTGCTGAACTCAAAATGCTGATTGCCAAGAGGGAGCTGATCCTTCCGGCGAAGTTGGAAACTCTCGCTCGCGTGATGTTTGCAGAGCCAGACTGCGTTGCCTTCGAAAATTCCGCCTCGATCGCTCGCCGGTGCAACGTGTCAACGACAACCTTATCTCGCCTCGCTCCGCGCCTTGGCTTCAGGTCTTTTAAAGAAATGCAGAACTGCTTCCGAAATCACATCCTTGATCGAAAGGCCCAGCGCAAGCCGAGCTGATAACTCGGCTACATCGATCACTCAGAAGTCAGACCCGCGCCTTGAGCAAGCCCGCGGCCCAAAGTTCAGCTTTCTAGCCCGGCGTACCCAGAAGCTGACTTTCCGCTTAGGCCCAATTTCAGTGATCCCGATTAGAGGCCAGTGGGGCCGTTCTTGAGAGCAATATATCGTTTCGGCGAGCGGCGATTGCCGATATCTCCGTCGCTCAGCAGGTTCGTCAAAGGGTGCAGTGGCGCGAAATCGACGCTGCATTGTGGGGCAGGGAAGGCGCATGTCTTGCCCCAATCAATGCCGTTGCGCGATAATTGGCATTCTGCTCACTACCACCCGTCACACCGCGATAGAGTCGGTGGCAGGGGAAACTCGTAAGCCACTGACTTTGGAGAGAATTTGGATCGAGGCGTAGAACATTGTGATCCAGCATGCCGTGGGGTGTCGAGCGGGATTGTTATGAGCCACCCGCGCCACTCCATATCTATCTGATAGTTAACGTGAAAATTGGGATAGCGAAGTTAGTGAGGGCGGTTTCTGGGGTGCGTAGGGAGCTCTATTCGACGAGGTTCACGATTGCTCATGTTCCTTCCCGTTGAGTCGATTTGTCGCGCGGCACTTAACAGTTTGCTGATTTGCCCATTGGTTTAGGTCGGCCACGGGATAGACGATGGACTTTCCAATCTTCACGAACGCTGGCCCGACGCGCATTGCTCGCCAGTTGGCCAATGTCCCGGTCGAGATAGCGCCGCGAAAACGTTCGCTCACTTCCTCCGGTGTCAGATAAAGTGGTTCCGTCATCTTCTACCTCAAACCAAGTCTCGGTTGGGATGATCGGGTCCGCGAATGATGAACGGAGACGACCTCCTACGCTCGGGGTCGACAAGGCAATCTTCATTGAGAACATCAGTCGATACCGGGGCGTCACGCATCTCTACGGCGACTTCGCGCAAGACTAAAAGGGGGTTCTGACCACGGTAGGACCATCTCGGGCTGCCGGCTAGAAAAAGGCCGGAAGGAAGCGCGATCATTAGTCTGATGCTCCGGGCAGGATCAACCAGCAGGGCCCTCCGAAGGCAGAGGTCACAGGTTCGAATCCTGTCGGGTGCGCCAAGGTTTTCAATCACTTACGTCCTTTTCACGGGCTGACCTCTGGGCCGTCCCACACTGCCTTCCCACATAAACGGCTTTTGGCAAGTTGGAAACGTCAGGGGCGTGGCTCCGGCGAGCGAAGATCGGCACCTGCGGGGAACGGGAACCAAAGAGGTGACGGTTCGTTCACTTGTTTCGGTTATTTCGGATATTGCGATTGTTGATTCGCGGTGCTATATCCGTTGAACACAGGGAAGACGACCATGACAACGCTGCTCGAACGACCGATATTGCCTTCGGCCGACGACGCCGAATTGGCTGCGCAGGCCAGCCGCCACCTTTCTAGAGCCAAACACGAGGGCGCTGAATTGCGCGTTCAAGTGGATGGAGGAGAGATGCTGCGCCTTCCTAAGGCAGTGAATGATCTTCTCTATCATTTGCTGACCGAAATGGCGCAGGGTAACGCCGTTACCCTGTTCCCAATCCATGCCGAACTGACGACACAGGAAGCCGCTGACTATCTGAACGTGTCACGTCCTTATCTTGTTCGACTTCTCGAGGAGGGCAAGGTGAAGTTCCACATGGTAGGAACTCATCGTCGAGTTAAGTTCCGTGATTTAGATGCGTTCCGCAAGTCAACTGAGGAAGAGCGTCAGCGTGTAATGGACGAACTAGCTGCCCAAGCGCAAGACTTGGGGATGGGCTATTAGGAAGTCCAGTTACACCGTCATTCTTGACGCCTGCGCACTGTACCCAGCCCCGCTGCGAGACTTCCTCATGGAGCTCGCAGCGGGAGGGCTGTTCCGTGCGAAATGGACCGAGCGCATTCATGACGAATGGATTCGTAACGTCCTTAATGACCGCAAGGACCTTAAGCCAGAGCAGTTGTTGCGGACGAAGCAGCTGATGAATCAGGCTGTACCTGACTGCTCGGTCGAAGGCTACGAGGATCTGATCGAAGGCCTGAAGCTCCCAGACGGTGATGACAGACATGTTCTTGCAGCCGCCATCCACACGGCTTGCGACGCCATCATCACTTTCAATCTAAAAGACTTTCCGCGAGACTACCTAGCGAAGTTCCAGCTAGAGCTCCTGCATCCGGACGAATTTCTGTTCCATCAGTTCGGGCTGAATACAGCTGCGGTCGTTGTGGCGGCGCAACGCTGTCGCGCGCGCTTGAAAAACCCTCCTAGGACGGCAGAGGAATACCTCGACACCCTCGAACGGCAAGGGCTCACCAAAACCGTGGCCGAACTCCGACACTACGCCGCCGTCATTTAGTCGCAGCCGTTCGCACTCGGCACATTAACACAGCGTCTCGCATGCCACGCCGTCGCTATCGCGGTCCAACTTTCCACCCCAGGAGCAGTTGCTAAGATACCATTGGGCCTCGTCGCACGAACTGATCTGCTTGCACGTTCGCCGCGGCTCGCATGAGTAACCGTTCTGCGCGACCAACTTGCGGCTGACGAGGCCAAGCGGCTGGCTGGGCGTCGCCCTATCGGCGTGCGCCGCCCGCCACTCCCAGGGCGCCTGAAACGTTCCGACCCACAGACCGACCTTCGCCGCCTTTGCCTTTGCTTGCTGCTCCGCGTACGCGCCGTGGCTGTAGCGCGGCCAATCCAGCGCCTGGCCGTTCTCGACCATCCATGAGGCGACACTGGAGCCGTCCGCCCGCCAGCAATCGCCGACAAAGCGGCCGTAGCGGTCCCAAGTGACGAAACTGCATTGCACCGGCCTCGAGGCGGCCAGGAACGTGTCCAGCGCGTTAGCGGCCCGTCGCCCGCAGGAATACTCAGAACCGTTCGCGTCGTTGCAGTACTGCCGGCTCTCGGGCGCATCGATGCCGTTGAAGCGGATGCGCTGGCCGTGGATCTCGATCGTATCGCCATCGATGACAGACGCGACACCGGCGATCGGCGCCGGCTTTGATCCGATCCAGTTTGATACGTTGAGCTCGGGCACAGGATCGCTATGCTGCATGACGAACTGCGTCACGTAGGCTGCCATCGCCGCCAAGGCCACGAACACGAGCCGCTTCGGAACGCCAGCCAGTTGGCGCACGCGCCCCGGCTTACGCCACTGGTCGGTTCGACCATTATAGCGAGACTTGCCCAACCCCTGTCTCCTCTTGAGGGGCAGAGTGCTTCTAATTGACGGCCAAGTCTAGAGCCGACGGCGGTCGGGTTCTTGGCCGGCGCACCGCACTGACCCAGGAACGCCACCGCTTCTCTGATCGTTGACTGCTTTTATTGAGCCGCGGTCATGCCATCTACCTCGATCCGCAAAACGGAATATGATCCCGGCAGCAAAACCCTCTCGGTGTGGTTCGTGGCCAGCGGAAAAGGGTACGTATTCGAGGACGTCCCACCGGAAACTTACGCCGCGTTCCGAGCTGCATTCGCCAAGGGCCGCTACTTCAACGACCATATCCGCAATCACTTCCGTTACCGAGATCGGTATGGCATCCGATCTGCCCGCGTCTCCTCCCTCCAGAGACGCGGGCTTTGAGGTTCGCGGAACCGAAACGTTCAAAGTTTATTGAATCGGGTTGGTGTGGCGTGGAGTTTGTATGAACGGGGCGAGGCTGGCGTTTATCCGTCCGATGGAGCCCAAGCTGGTCGCAAAGCCACCCGAGGGTGAACACCGGATTCACGAGATCAAGCTCGATGGCTACCGAACCCAGATCATCTTAAACAGCCCTGACGATATTCGCGCCTTCAGCAGCAGCGGAGCGGATTGGACGAGGAAATACACCGGCATCATCGAGGCGGCGCGGGATCTCGACGTCAAGAGCGCGATCTTTGAGGGCGAGGCGGTCGTCACGGGCGTGAATGGCCTGCCCGATTTCGACGCACTACAGAAAGCCGTACACAGCGATCGCTACGCCACGATCCTCGGCGCCTTCGACATCATGCATCTTGACGGCCACGATCTGCGCGACGTTGGCTGCAAGGCGCGCCGGGAAATTTTATTTGGCATCATCAAGCCGAACAGCCGCATCCAGTTCAGCGAGGCTCTACCCGGTGATGCCAAGTCGATTTTCTACCTCGCTGACCAGGCTGGCCTTGAAGGGATCGTCTCCAAGCGCGCCGACAGCCCGTATCGGAGTGGCCCGACGTTGAATTGGCTGAAGACCAAGAGCTGGACGGTCGAGGAATTCGAACTGCTCGGCGTCGAGCGCGAGCCGGGCAAGGCGGCGTTCGCCTTGCTCGCGCATCCCGACACCGGAAAGTATGTCGGTTCAGCCTTCATCTCGTTGGGGCGCGACATGAAGGAGCGGCTGTGGAAGCGGGTCAAGGAACATGCCGGCCCACCTCCGGGCGGCATCAAGAAGCGACCGGCGACGCTGTGGGTTGAGCCAGGCGTGAAGCTACGGATCAAGCATCTTCGTGGCGAGCACAGGTATATACGCCACGCTTCGCTGCTTGGCTTCGGCGACGATCCGGAGCGTCCGGGGAGATAAGGGCCCGCCTGCCAAATCCAGCAATGGCCGGCGGGCCCCCATCAGCGCAATGAAGGGACTTTTCTTGCTCCGATTTCTCCTTTCGGAGATGACGCTACCAACTATGAATGGGATGCGGCAGTTCCCGACGCCGCCCGTGCACCGGACCATTGAGCAGTCAGGTCAGACTTGGGTCCCGATGATCGGAGCGACGGTGCTGGGGCGCACCTCAATTGGGGCAGCGGGTCAGTCGCTCGACCGTCTCAATAATCGCCTTTGCCAGCGCCTCGCCCTCATGCACCGGCAGCGGTCCATAGAGCGTTGACCGCCTGCTCGCTCGGCAGCACGCCGGCGGGGCAGGTTAGCTCGATCGCTATGCGAACGAGCTGCAGGCCGGTTCTTTCGCGTGCTTGGCTTTTGCCCGCGAATGCGGGACTGTCCTGATCGTCGGCTTGTTCCAATCGAACCACCTGCTAGTTACTCCGATCTCATCCCGCTTCTTGGAAAACGGGTTCGCACCCGACGTGATGGGGGGTAAGATGCGGTTTTCGGAGGAATTGATGCATTACACACTCCATGCTGCGCCAGGCTCTTGCTCTTTTGCACCTCACATCGTCATGGAGGAGATTGGAAGGCCCTATTCGCTGGCGTTGATGTCGCCAGGCCATCCCGAAGCCAAGACCGACGAATTTCACCGCTTAAACCCGAAAGGGCGAATCCCTGTTCTCATTGCCGACAATTTCACTCTCACTGAAGCGCCGGCAATCTTATTTCACCTGGCCCTGACGAATCCAGACGCGCGGCTCCTGGGAGCGGATGCAGAAAATATCATCCGTTCCATCGAATGGTTTAACTGGCTATCGAGTGCGGTTCACGCGGTCGCCGTCCGAATGATCTGGCGCGCCGACTTTTTCTTACCGGATCAATCGATGTACGAGCCCTTGATTCATAAAGGAAAGGAGCACTTGGCTTCTGCGTTTGCCCTTATAGAATCCAAGTTGACGGACCGAGATTGGGCCGTAGGAGAGTCCTATTCAATTGTTGATCCGTATTTGCTCGTATTCTACAGGTGGGGAAATCGTATGGCCGTTGACATGCGAAATACCTACCCAGCTTGGACCTCTCATGCACGTCGGTTGGAGGAGCGAGCGGCTGTGCAACGAGCCTTAACGCAAGAGGGAATATCCCTCTGGGAGTAGCTGTCGCGTTGCCGAATCCAAAAATTCACAAGACCATCGATCCTACGCGGTCGTGCTTAAATGTCTGGTAGCGTTGTTTAGCGGGAAACCAACGCTACGGCCTCATAAATGTAGTTCTCGTCCATCGTCAGGATACTGGCGCTGCGGTGGCGATCGTCAAGGCCGGCCAGCACGCATCATCGCGCGCGCGATGGCGAGCTGCGCCTCGACTTTGGCGTTTTCCTTCTGCGTCATGTTGTCGGCCGCGATCAGCCGCCGAAGCGACCGCATGATTTCGCCGCGCGTCAAACCTGCTTCGAGCATGCAATCAATGATCGCCTGAAAGCCTGGCTCCATCGCCTCCTGGCAATCGATCTCGCGGTCGGCATATTCGCCCTGTCGTCTCGGCGGCGTGATCATGCTCGCTCCCTAGAGATACGCTTCGCCGTCCGCACCATGTTCAAAACAGAACCAGTGCGACGGCTGTTTGGGCTTGGCGAAGCACCATCCTGCATCCTTGCCACAGTCGGGACGCTCGCACCTATGGTGCTGAATGCCAGGCCGCGTGACGGGCTCTATTGCGCCGGGAAGGCGGATCAGGTCGTCGCTCATCGGTAGTTTCTCGGCTTAGGTTGGTTCGAAAGATTCCATAGCCGGTCTTGACGATCAAGGAAATGTTCCTTTTCTGTTCTCATGGCGCACGATCCGATCGACACGCTGGGCAAGGCGACCCGACACAATATGCTCGTCAAGGCCGAATGCAGCTGCGGCAATGTCCGCTACTGCCGCTCGGCCGATCTCATGATGGTCTATGGCGGCGGCGCCGATCCGCTGAAGCTCAAATTCGACTGCAGCCGCTGCAAGCCAACAGTGAAGATCACCTTGCTCGAGATTCACCCCGAGCATCTGCCGAAGCGCCTGATGATCCACAAGCCGATGAAGATTGACGGCAAGATCGTCTGGCATACGGAACGGTTTAGGGCATGACTAGCGATGCTGACCTGAATGGGTTGGCCGGCGCCGCTGGGATTGGGGCCTGACAGGCGACCGGCTAGACAAAGATAAGCGACGTCCCGCCATTAGCGGACGCGCTGGCCGCGATGCGCGCCTGAATACGCGCCCAATCCGCATCAAGGACTGTCTGCGGATCACGACCTGAAACTTCCAGGTTCTCCACCCAGCCACGATAGAGCTTCATTTGGTTTGCTGCTGTTACCTGCGCAGGCACAAAGGCAAGTAGCGCGCCGGGAGTGATGCCGAACTGGGGCCTCTTTGCCGAGAAGTCTCCAGTGTTTGCAATTCCAACCGCGCCAGTGGCTATCTTGGAACCAAGCGCCGACTTGACGCGTAAGCCACGCCCGGCAGCATTTCGCCAGAACGCCAGTTGGCACATCTGGCCAAAAATCGTGCTGTCGGCAGTGACACCCAGCGAGTCGATAGTGCCCGCAACGCATGTGCGGATCGCTGGGGTCGACGTCGACCGCGCTGACGACCACGCGACGGTTCTTCTTAAGAAGCCAGTCAAAGGTGGTGTGCCCATTGCCTTAGCTATGGCGCCGATGCCAAAAGACCAACCGATCATTACGATTTCCGGCTATCAGGATATTGCGAGGAAGGAGATAGACAACCGAGACGCCGTGGTCCAAGCCTGTGCCGTCCGCGACGTTGAATTTTCGCAAGGTGATTGGAATAGGCCGACGGTTTACCATTCCGATTGCGACTTGCACCCAGGCATGTCGGGAGGAGCAGTTATCGTCAAGTCCGAAAGTGGCTTGAACGCCGTGGCTTTGATGATCGAAAGCGGATTGGAGAAATTGAACGGACTTGACTACAATCTTCGGACTGGAAGTTACGGGTCCATGACCGGCCTGGATAACACGTTCCTTTCCGACATCATGGATTTGCGCAAGGCCACTCCGAAGAAAAAGGGAGTGGTCTGGAGCCACTCTCCAGCAAACCGGCCTCCATCGGCGGGGGCCCAATGTGTGACCCGCAGCAAGTTGATCACGCATACCGCGACGGGCAGCTTTCTGTCGTTGCATTTTCACAGCGATTGCGCAACGTCCATCCAATGCACACTGTCAGGCAGCTACAGACTGGCTCGGAGGCTGTTCGATCGATTTGATGACAGTTTTACCCTGGCGGTCGGGGAAACCAACACGCGCAAGTTCTACGGCGTGAACTCGGAGATGGAGGAGTACGATCAGTTTCGGTGCGAGGCAGTGGGCACTACTCCACCCGCCGAGCAAAGCAAGGGTGTGCATGCGGAGCAAACCGAGGCTCAGCCGGCCGAGCCAAGCAAGGTTACGCCGAAAAAGGTCAAGACCGTGACTATCAGGACCGGCGAATGTGCAAACAAACAGAATTGCGTTTCCAATAACTCCACGCCCGGAACGTCGAACAGCAAGTAATGTGTTCGAAGCGAATTAGAGTGTGCTATGGGATTGAGAATTTCATGCTCTTGGTTGCAAAGACAGCCAATTGGGCACTCGTTCCCTAGCGATTGTGCACGAGACGATCTCGCTGGTGAAAGTGATAGGCGGAAAAACAGGTTCCGAAACGCTAACCACTTGCGGTCGCATTAGTATGGCTTGGTCGTGGAACGCAAAGGCTGACCCGATTTCGTCCCGCGATGCGGTACAGTTAGAGATCAAGCAAAACGTCGCCATGTGGGCGGCTGCAGCACGCTAGGATGTAGCCTGCCGATTGATCCTCCAAGGTCAGCCCGCCTAGGTCATCCATGACGACTTCGCCGGACAGCTTGGCGATCCGGCACGTACCGCAAATTCCCTGCTGGCAGGCGGTGGGGATGTGGACGCCACATTGGCGCGCCGCTTCCAGCAGGGTCTCTCCGGGCGCACAGTGATGCGCAATGCCGGAGCGGGCGAAGCGGACCGAAGACGAAATCTTTGAAGCCAGTTCCGAACGCGAACCGTTGCCGCCTCCGAAGCTCTCCTCATGAAACTGTGAAGGGGCGAGGCCGATTGCCTCCAGGCAGGCGCGTGCCGCCTTCATGTAGGATTCCGGCCCACAGGCGAAAACGGTCCGGCTGTGAAGATCGGGAACCAGATTCAGGAGCATTTGACTGCTAATGCGTCCAGTTGGACCCGTCCAGGCTGGGTCTTCCTGACGGCAAATGCAAGTCACTTGAACATTGGGAAAGCGAGCGGCAAGTGCGTCCAGTTCGAGCCGAAAGATGATGTCGTCCGGCGTTTTCGCACTGTGAATGAAGTGGATATCCTGGGCGGCTGCGCGGTCGGTAAGTGCCCGCAACATAGACATGACGGGAGTTATCCCGCTGCCACCTGAAAGGAAGAGGGACTTTCCATGCGGCAGATCGTCGAGATTGAACGAGCCGAGCGGCCCTTCGATCTCGATCGCATCGCCCGGCATCAAATTGTCATGGAGCCAATTCGAAACGAGCCCGCCCGGCGTCCGTTTCACGGTAATCTGAAGGTCGAGCGGTCGCGTCGGTGGTGACGAAACAGAGTAGGAGCGCGTCACCGCGGCACCGTCGATCCTCAGGTGCACCAGAACATACTGGCCAGCGCTGAAGCAGAACATTCGATCTGAAGCGGGTGTGAGAACGAATGTTTTCACATCGTGCGTTTCGTCGATCACGCGCCGGCAGTGCACAAGCTGCGGTGTGGTCTGTGCCCACTGCCGGTGACGCTTTGTTGGGACGAAGCCGGAGGCTGCAAAGGCCGCGTATGCATTCATCATTCAACTCAGGTTTGGAGTCGAGCCAAGATGCCATTTCAAACCCCGCTGAACAGCCGCGCAATCCTGCCTTTATGATCGGTAATTTCGATTAAACTTCCAGTGACATCACAGCGACCTGGAGGGCTCGGATGCCTTTGCGAATGATGGGTTCGTGTTTGCGGCGCGCGAGTATCGCGGTGTGGACTGGCTGGTGCAGCGTCGGCGCTCCCTCGACCAGGAACGATCGGAGTTCAGCAGTGAACCTGCGCGCATCGTCGCTACGCATATAGCAGGTGCCACCCGTTCGTCGGAGCATGATCTCCGCCAGAGTTTCCGATCCCGTCGAAAGCCGACAGATCGCCAGCTCGGCCAGCAGCTCTGCGTGCGTCTTTTCCAGCACGGCGGTATAGCCCGGGCGAATGTACGTTTCAGGGTCCACGTCGGACAGCGTTCTGGCAGCCGTCGAAACCATCACATATTCCTCGACCATCAGATGTTCGTAGGCGATCTCAGGCAGGTAGCGAGGCGCATAAAGCACGGCGATATCCAGATTTCCCATGCTAAGATCGCTGACCATCTGGTTTGAATAATCCGACTCGACATGGATCGAGGACTTTGGAAGGGCCTGGCATAGTGTCTCGACCCATCCGGGCAGGACCGAGCGGGTCATGCCCACCTGTGCGGCGATGCGCAAGGTGCCCTCGAAACGGTTGAACGCCCGCACGTCGTGGCGAGCTTGCGACCAGGTTGACAGCAGGGATCTGGCGTACGCTTCGAACCGCCGTCCCGCGGCTGTCGGCTCAGCGCCGGCGCGCCCGCGCTGAAAGAGCTCGGACCCGATCGCGCTCTCGAGGTTCTTGATGCGGGTGCTGATCGTCGACTGGGTCAACCCCAAGCGATCGGCGGTACGATTGAAATTTCGCGACTCGATGATGTCGAGAAAGGTTTCGATGTGATCTAGCTGCACGGGACCTCCCGATCGAAAAAGTCGATCATATTGCGCAGGATCATAAGCTTGATCAAACAATACTCAAGGCGGAAGCTGCCCTCGGTGAAATCGGCCGGCAGATCGACCAGGCTGAAGCTACGGAGCTGAGCAACGTGTTCATAGTCGACTGCGATTGTCACAATTACTGGTCAAGCGCGACCGTACTGGAGTCCTACCTTTCCGGCCTATGGAAGGACATGTTCGTTGAAGGCGAGAAGACAGGCCCCGTTGGCGCCTTCCCGCATGGCCATCGTCCCTGGTTTCATCCGCAGGACTTCTCCCGCAAGGACGTCCGTCCGAAAACAGAAGCCGACAACTATCTCATCATGAAGGAAAAACACCTCGACAAGTACAAGGTCGATGTGGCGATCCTGACCGGCGATGAGCCGATCGAGGCTTCCACCCTCGCCAATCCTTATTATGCCAGCGCCCTCGTCAGCGCCTACAATGACTACCAGATCGACCAATGGCTGCCGAAGGACGATCGCTTCATGGGCTCGATCATCATCGCGCCACAGGATCCGAAGCTCGCGGCCGCCGAGATACGCCGTCTGGGCAATCATCCGCGCATGGTTCAGGTTCTCGCTTCGCAAGGCTCCGTCAAGCCTTATGGCGATCCGTTTTACCATCCAATCTACGAGGCTTGCGCCGAGGTGGGGCTGCCCTTTGCCATACATCTGGGCGGCCATGGCGGCGTGAATTCGACCGCGATTGCTCCGGCCCCGACGACATTCTTCTGGGAGACCCATGCCATCCTGCACATGTCGGCGATTTCGCATGTCGCAAGCATGATTGCGCATGGCGTCTTCGAAAAATGGCCGGACCTCTACTTCGTGGTCATCGAATGCGGCGTCGCCTGGGTGCCGTCGGTGCTGTGGCGCCTGGACGCCGATTACAAAGCCCTACGCAAAGAGACGCCATGGCTGAAAATGCTGCCTTCCGAATACTGCCGGCGCAACATCCGCTTTTCCACGCAGCCACTGGAGCAGCCCGCAAATATTCAGCATCTCTGGTCCACTCTCGAGGCAATGGACGGAGAAAATACGCTGATGTTTGCCTCAGACTATCCGCATTGGGATTACGACGATGCCAACACGCTGCAAATCCCTCCTGCCTGGAAGAGCAAGATCATGGGGCTGAATGCGCTGGAGGTTTACAAACGCATCCCCCGCGCGCAAGCGGCGAATGCCGCCTGAGGAAGCAGACGATGCCCGAGAAGACATACATCTGCCGCGTCGACGAGATCGAAACCGGATCTCCCTTCATCGCCAAGATCCGCAGCCTTTCGGTCGGCGTTTTTCGCATCGGAGACTCATTCCACGCGCTGCTGAATGTTTGTCCGCACCGCGGCGCTCCGCTTTGCGAGGGGCCGCAATGCGGAACAACTGCACCGGTCGAAGAGGCGCAATTCATCTATCACCGCGAAAACGAGATCGTGCGCTGCGCCTGGCATGGCTGGGAATTCGACATCAAATCAGGCGCGGCCCTGGTCGATCCGTCCGTTCGCGCGCGCACATTTCCAGTAACCGTCGAGGCGGGCAGCATCTATGTGACGGCCTGATTGAGGTACGGATTCGAAGAGTAGAAGAAAGGTGATCGAAACTAACTTCACAGGTGCTTGACGAACAATAACGCGGAAAATCCGTAATGGGAGAGTCAAATGTCAGAATCTGAATACAAGCTTGGTATCGCTCAAAGCCTGATTGGTCACGGCAAGATTTCCCGCCGTGACTTCATTCATCTTGGGCTGGCCGCTGGGCTGACGGTCACCGCTGCGAACAAGCTCTTTGTCAGCACGGCCCGGGCCGAACCGCTGCAGGGCGGCTTCGCCAAGCTCGGCATGGCTCATGGCGCAACGACGGATTCGATCGATCCGGCCGGCTACCCGGACACATTCACACAAACGGCATTCTCCGGCTCGATGTCCAACAGCCTCACCGAGGTCGACGCGAAAGGCAACGTCCAACCGGATCTTGCCGAGAGCTTTGAATCATCCGATGGCGCCAAAACCTGGGTCTTCAAGCTGCGCAAGGGCGCAACCTTCCACAATGGCAAGAATGTGACGGCGGACGATGTCGTGACTTCGCTGCGCTATCATATGGGCGACGAAACCAAATCGGCGGCGAAGCCGCTGCTTGAGCCCGTCGCGAGCATCAAGGCGGATGGCCCGGAAACGGTTGTCTTCACGCTGAAAAGCGGCAACGCCGATTTCCCCTACATCATGAGTGACTACCATTTGGTCATCATGCCGGCCAAGGACGGCAAGGCGGATTGGGGATCGGGCGTTCGCACCGGTGCTTTCGTGCTTGAGAATTTCCAGCCCGGAGTTTCGGCAAAACTCAAGCGCAATCCGAACTACTTCAAGAACGGCAAACCCTATCTCGACGAGGTGGAGTTCATCGCCATCACCGATCTCGCCGCTCGCATGGCCGCGCTATCGACAGGGGAGGTGGACTATATTGGCCGCGCCGACCTCAAGACCCTCGGCATGTTGAAACGCAATCCCAAGGTGGAGATCGTCGAGGTCACCGGCTATGGCCACTATACCTTGCCGATGAATGTCACGGTTGCGCCGTTCGACAATCCAGACGTCCGAATGGCTTTGAAATGGGCGATTAACCGTCAGGAGATCGTCGACAAGATCTTTCTCGGCCACGCCACTGTGGCCAACGACAACCCGATCGCGCCGGCGATCAAATTCGCTACGAATCCGCAGCCGCAACACAGTTTTGATCCCGAAAAAGCCAAGCACTATCTGAAAAAGGCCGGAATGGAAAAGCTGAAGGTGGACCTCTCGGTCGCCGATGCCGCCTTTGCCGGCGCTGTGGACGCGGCTGCCCTCATCCGCGAGACGGCAGCCCAGTGCGGCATCGACGTAAACGTCGTGCGTGAGGCCGAGGACGCCTATTGGGACAATGTCTGGCTCAAGAAACCTTGGTGCGCTTCCTATTGGAGCGGTCGCGCGACGGCCGACTGGATGTTCACGCAAGCCTTCGCCGCAGACTCCAGCTGGAACGAGTCGTTCTGGAAAAATCCCCGCTTCAACGAGTTGCTTGTCCAGGCGCGCGCCGAGACGGACGAGGCCAAGCGGGCGGCAATGTATGCCGAGATGCAGCAACTGACCCATGATGATGGCGGCAGCATCGTGCTGGTGTTCAACAATTTCGTCAGCGCCAAATCCAATAAGCTCGCACATGGCGAGGTGGCGCCGAACTGGGAGAATGATGGATTGAAGATGGCCGAACGCTGGTGGATCGCCACTGCGTGAGAGTGCGGGCCGGACCCGCGATGGCTATTAGGCTCCGGCTTGCAACCGCGTGCCCTGACTGGTGTGGCAGGGCGGCGGCAGCAACGAGAAACGCGTACCCATGAACCCCGTCGCAAGAACGGTTTTGCAGCGCCTTGGCCTCGGCCTGGTCACGCTGTTCATCGTGTCCATCATCATCTTCTCTGCGATTGCAATGCTGCCGGGCGACTTCGCCAAGGCGATGCTCGGGCAATCGGCGACACCCGAAACGGTCGTCGCCTTCCAGCGAGAAATCGGCATCGACCGTCCGCCTGTCGAGCGCTACTTCGTCTGGGTCGGGCAGATGCTCCACGGTGATTTCGGCTCTTCATTCGCGAGCCGCACCGGGTACCGGCGCACCGTGGCCGAGATCATCGCGCCACGCCTCTACAACACGATGTTCCTAGCAGCGATGACCGCGCTGATAGCAGTTCCGCTGGCCCTGGGACTGGGCATCCTCGCTGCGCTCTACCGCAATGGCTGGTTCGACCGGCTGGTGAACGCAGTGACGCTGACGACCATTTCGTTCCCCGAGTTTTTCGTCGCCTATATGCTTGCCTACCTCGTCATCTCGCGCGACACGTTCATCGGATCCGAGTTCGCACAATCCCTGCCGCACTGGCTCGCGGTCTCGCTGAACTGGATACTCAATGCAGTTCCTAAGTTCCCGACATTGTCGAATGTGAACGATCAGACGCCGTTTTGGGAACATGTCTGGAGAGTAGCCTTGCCGGCGATCACTCTTACGCTCGTCATCGTGGCGCACATGATGCGAATGACACGAGCGGCGATCATCAACATGCTGGCAAGCCCATATATCGACATGGCGCGTCTCAAGGGAATGTCGCCCATGGCCATCGTACTCAGGCATGCCTTGCCCAACGCATGGGCTCCGATCGTCACGGTGGTGGCGTTCAATCTTGCTTATCTCGTCGTCGGAGTGGTCGTGGTCGAAGTGGTATTCGTCTATCCCGGCATCGGTCAGCTGATGGTTGACGCGGTCAAATCAAGGGATGTTCCGGTTGTCCAGGCCTGCGCCCTGATTTTCGCCGCGACCTACATCCTGCTCAATCTGACCGCCGATATTATTTCCATCGCCACCAATCCAAGACTCTTGCATCCACGATGACCAGCTACGAACCCATGGCTCAGGTTCACAGGCTGAGGCGCTCGCGCGCCACCCGTGCGAAAACGGCGCTGAAGAAGGCACCCTTCAGTGCATGGTTCGGCATCCTCGTGATCCTCGGTTATGTCATCGTTGCGGTGTTCGCGCATTGGATAGCCCCATACGGCGAAACGCAGGTCTTCAGCGAAGCCTTTGCACCGTGGAGCCAGCAGTTCAAATTGGGAACCGACCAGCTCGGCCGGGACATGCTCACGCGCCTGATTTACGGTGCGCGCAACACCATCGGTATCGCCGTCGCGACCACATTGCTGTCCTTCGCGGTCGGCGTCTCGCTCGGCCTTCTTGCCGCATTGTATAGGGGATGGCTCGACCAGATACTGTCGCGTGCGGTGGACGTGTTGATGTCGATCCCAAGCCTGATCTTCGCCCTGGTGCTGCTCTCGATCTTCGGCTCGTCGATCACCAGCCTGATAATCATCATTGCGCTGCTCGATTCCACCCGCGTCTTTCGGCTCGCACGCGCCGTCGGGCTTAACGTGGCAGTGATGGAATATGTCGAGGTGGCGCGATTGCGCGGCGAAGGCCCGAAATGGATCATCGCCAAGGAAATCCTTCCCAATGTCATGCCGCCGCTGGTCGCGGAGTTCGGTTTGCGATTTTGCTTCGTATTCCTCACGATCGCGGCACTGTCCTTCCTGGGCGTCGGTATTCAGCCGCCGACCGCTGATTGGGGGTCGATGGTGCGCGAGAATGCGACCCTGATCACCTACGGTGATGTCACGCCGCTGCTGCCGGCCGGCGCGATTGCCCTCCTTACAGTCTCCGTGAATTTCGTCGTCGACTGGTTCCTGCACGCAACCAGCGGGTTGCGCGATGAAAGGTAGCGGTCCGGGCTCGCGCGAAAAAGGCAAGGATCTGCTGCAGATCCGCAACCTACATGTCGAGGGTTTCTCGGACGAGCGGTGGCATCCCATTGTCCGCGGGGTCGATCTGGCGCTGAAGCGGGGGGAGGTTCTTGGCCTGATCGGCGAGTCAGGCGCCGGCAAATCCACCATTGGCCTCGCCGCGATGGGTTACGCCAAGCCAGGCTGCCGTATTACACAGGGCTCGATCCTGTTCGACGGAATCAATCTTCTGGCACTCAGCGAAACAGGGCGGCGTCGCCTCAGAGGCTCCCGCATTGCCTATGTCGCGCAAAGCGCAGCGGCCTCTTTCAATCCGGCCCACCGACTCCTTGACCAGACTGTCGAAACAGTCGTGGCCCATGGGATTGCCAGCCGCGAGAAAGCGAACCGGAGTGCCGTCGATCTCTATCGCCGTCTTCAGCTTCCAGATCCGGAGACGATCGGCTTTCGCTATCCTCATCAGGTTTCCGGCGGACAGTTGCAACGGGCAATGACCGCGATGGCGATGGCTTGCCGTCCGGACCTCATCATCTTTGACGAGCCAACGACGGCGCTCGATGTGACGACGCAGGTCGAAGTTCTCGCCTCCATTCGCAACATCGTGGAGGAATTCAACACCGCTGCAATCTATGTGACGCATGATCTGGCGGTGGTGGCGCAAATGGCGGACCGGATCATGGTTTTGCGCCATGGACTTACCGTGGAGGAGGCAGAAACGCGCCAGATGCTCGCCTCGCCCAGCCAGGAATATACCAAGACGCTCTGGGCCGTGCGCAAGCTCGCCAAGCCCGAAGTTCCGGCCGATGACTATCTGCTTACGATAGACAACGTCACGGCGGCCTACGGCCGGGCGGTTAAGGTGCTCCAGGATGTCTCCATCAACGTTCCACGTGGAAGAACAGTGGCTGTGGTCGGCGAATCCGGTTCCGGGAAATCGACGCTCGCTCGCGTTGTTACCGGCCTGCTGCCGCCGCTTTCGGGATCGATTTCCTTTGCTGGCCAGGCCCTTTCCAAGACCCTGAAGGCGCGCCCAAAAGAGATCTTGCGCCGCATACAGATGATTTATCAAATGCCCGACAACGCCCTAAATCCGCGGCAGACGGTCGAAGAAGTCATAGCTCGTCCGCTTGAATTCTACCTCGGCCTCAAGGGTGCACAGCGGGATAGGCGGATCGGCGAACTCATGCACATGGTCGAGATGAGCGAAACTTACCTGGATCGTCTGCCGGCCGAACTGTCGGGGGGTCAGAAGCAGCGCGTTTGCATCGCCCGAGCGTTGGCTGCCGATCCGGAACTCATCATCTGCGACGAAATCACGTCCGCGCTCGACCAGATTGTGCAGGAGGAAATCCTGAAGCTCTTAATGCGGCTTCAGCGCGAGCTCGGCATGAGCTACATTTTCATCACCCATGACATTGCCACCGTGCGAGCGATCGCCGACGAGATTGTGGTCATGCACCAGGGGAAAGTCGTTGAGCAGGGATTAAAGAGCGAAGTTCTCACGCCGCCGCATGCCCCCTATACCGAACGGCTTTTGTCCTCCGTGCCGGAAATGGATCCGGATTGGCTCACAAGGCTGCTCGCCAGCCGGAGGATGTGATCGTCGGGCAGAGCGTCGCGTGTCTTCCATATCGCCACCATTTTACAGCTTGGCGGTCGGCCGTACGGAACAATGCGGGAAAATTGGCGGTTCTCGCCGCACCAACTGCAGAGCCTGCTTCTCGGCAAAGCGGTCGGTTCGTTCCGTCCATCGGAACGAACCGAGCGCACTTTCCTGACGTTCTTGTGAACGCCGCAATGATCGCGGTTCGGAATTCAATCAATCTTGGGTGGGGACTCCTGCAGCGGATTTGAATCGTGATCGTCGCGCAGCCGTACCAGCAGTGCCGACCGCAGGTCCGCTGCGTCTCTTCCGGCGATCCGATCGCCTGTCGCGAGCGGGTCAGGTGCTCTTCAGGGTCCCGTTCATCCCTTCCGGATAGAAGCCACCCTTGCTGACGCCGTCCTTGTCGGTGAGATAGACGATCCGCAGCACTTCTTTCGGCGTCCTGGTGAACGCGATCGCGTCGGGCGTCGAGGGAACGAAATTGGCCTTGCCATTCACCTGGATGCCCTGGTCCTTGTCTTCCGGCCCGTCGATCTTGTCTCGTGCATCGGAGACGGCGTTGGCGGCCTTCCAGGCTTTCTCTCCCTTCCGGTATAGAGTGGAGCGCGCCATTCCCATGTGGTAGGCCTCGACCGCCAATATGCCCGCCGCGGCGGCGAGGAAGCCCTTGTTCTTCAGAAGCGTCGCAGCACCGGCATAGGCGGTGACGCCGACATCCTCGAACAGCATGCCGCCGAGAACAAAGTTCGTTTCGTTGCCAAAGGGGTCGAAGTCCCGCCCGAGGCCCGCTGCCTCCGCAACCGCTTTGAACCCAGCATCGAAATCGATGGCCGGCCTGTCGACTGCGTTCTTTGCAAGCGTCTTGCGGTAGAACCGGACATGCGCGAGTTCGTTTTCAGCAACCTCCTGCATGAATTCGCCGATGGCGGGTGTCTCGAAGGACACTTTCTTTCCGCCGACCACATCGCCGGGTTTGGAACCGGCATCGGCGGCGTCGATGCCCTTTCCGGTGGTGCCGCGAAGGTAGTATTCGGCCTCCATGTATTCCAAGTTGAGCGCAAAGCGGAAAATGTCCTCGTCCTGCAGTTCCTCCTTGGCATAGGCGCGAGAAACCGGCGCCAGGCCCGTCGTGGCGGCGAGGCTGGCTCCCAGCCCAAACTGCAATGCGCGGCGACGGGAAAGGTGGAGTGAAGGGATGGCACGTATCATGGCTTCCTCCCAAAAGCCCGCCGGCGTCACCTGTTTGGCACCTTATCGCGGGCAACGCGCCCAACTCCGCCATAGGCGAAATGTTCCTGTAAAGGTCGGACTTTGCAGGGGTTGCTCCCGGATCAATGGCTTTTTGGGCAGCGTAACGTCGGAGTTGGCATCGACTATTTGTGACCAAGCCTCGAGTCCAGACATTGAGGTGACACATTATGAGCCGGATAGGCTACGCCCGCGTCAGCACGGTCGACCAAGAACTCGAAACGCAAGTCGGCAAGCTAAGGGCCGGAGGGAAACGAGCGGGCCGTGATAACCCAGGACAGCAAGGATGGCTGGAGGGGCTTCACGCCGGAAAGGAAAATTCCTGTCGACTTGTGAGACGAGTGGGCCATCCGAGAGAAGTTGGTATTCTGGTCGATCCATCCGGCCTTGCGATTTCTCGCTTTTGCTGCGTCTATCTATGAACCGGTCTGGCCTCTTCGTCGGATCAAACACGCTGGGAAGTCACAAGGAGTATATGCACATGGCAACTGGAACCGTGAAGTGGTTCAACAGCACTAAAGGGTTTGGGTTTATCCAACCCGACGATGGCGGTCAGGACGTTTTTGTTCACATCTCCGCCGTCGAGCGCGCTGGTTTGTCGAACCTCGTTGAGGGCCAAAAGATCAACTACGACATCGAGCAGGACCGACGTACCGGCAAGTCTTCTGCTGGCAATCTCCGCAAAGCGGGTTGATTTCTCTGGCGCGCCGTGGCGAAAGCCGCAGGAGCGCGGCAAGTCGCGAATGTACTGACCGCCGTGTAAAAAAAGCGCGCGAAGCTTGGTGTGATGGACAGACCTGGGCAGCAGATTGCTGCGACGCTTCAGAAACGATCGTGTGAACCAGGTTGTCAGGTAACGGAAGGCGGGAAGTCCCCCGCGTTTTTCGCGTTTGCGTCCTCCAGCGTAGGATGGTTGGCGACGTGGTGTTGCCGTGGAGCACTTTGGCTTGTTGTATCCTACAGCAATGTCATTGAAGATAGCCTGAGTTTGGCCCCACATGGACATCGCGTCGGATTTTTCCTCCCCCTTTGTAGGTTTAAGCTGCCTTCATACTTGGCCAGGCTCAACAGTCCGGCCTTTTTCTTTTTGTGTGGGCTGCGGTACATTGGTTATGATGCGCATTCGCTATGAGGCGCTCTGACGTTGCCCCCAGTTTCTATCCAGTTTTGAGTTCGTTTCCGGCGTGGGTTGTGCCCTGCTGGGCGGGTGAAGCGACGGGCGCTGGCGCGGAGCCTTTGGCATAGCGCAGCGCGAGCGACCGTCGCAGATTGAAGGTGGTGGCGAACTCGGCCGGTGTCTGCCAGGCGATTTGGGAATGCGGCCGCGCGATATTGTAGTCGGCGCGCCACAGGGCGATGGCGACGCGTGCCTAAGCCAGCGAAGTAAACAGCGTCTCGTTGAGCAGTTCATCGCGCAGTCGGCCGTTGAAGCTCTCGATGAAGCCATTCTGCATCGGCTTGCCGGGCGCAATGTAATGCCATTCGACGCGGTTCTGATCCGCCCAGGACAGGATGGCGTTCGAGGTGAACTCGCTGCCATTGTCGCTGACGATCATTCTCGGCCGGCCGCGCTCGGTGATGAGCCGGTCCAATTCTCGGGCAACCCGCATGCCCGAGAGAGACGTATCAACGATGAGTGCCAGGCACTCTCTCGTGCAGTCGTCGACGACGGCCAGGATGCGGAAGCGGCGCCCGTCTGTGAGCTGGTCCGATACGAAGTCGAGCGACCAGCGCTCGTCGGGCCTCAGCGGCACCACCATCGGCGCCCTGGTCCCGATCGCCCGTTTGCGGCCGCCACGGCGGCGAACGGCGAGCTTCTCCTCCCGATAGAGCCGGAACAGCTTCTTGTGGTTCACGACCAGGCCCTCCCGCCTCAGCATCACGAGAAGACGCCGGTAGCCGAACCGGCGACGCTCCTGCGCGATCGCCTTCATCCGCTCGCGAAGCTCGCGGTCGTCCGGTCTGCTGGTCTCGTAGCGAACCGTCATGCGGCAACAGCCGATGGCTTTACACGCCCGCCGTTCGCTCATCCCGAAGCCTTCCTTCAGGCGAGCGACAGCTTTCCGCTTGGCCGCGGGCGTCACCATTTCTTTCCCACAAGATCCTTCAACGCGGCATTGTCGAGCATGGCGTCGGCCAGAAGCCGCTTCAGCCGCGTGTTCTCGTCCTCCAGAGCCTTCAGCCGCCGAGCCTCGGAGACATCCATCCCGCCGAAGCGAGCCTTCCAGTTGTAAATCGAGGCGTCGCTGACCCCGTGCTTGCGGCACAGATCGGCAACCGATACCCCGGCCTCATGTTCCTTCAAAATTCCGATGATCTGCTCTTCAGAGAAGCGGCTACGTTTCATGTCCTGGTCCTCTCGATGGGCCAGAACGAACTTCAAACCGGATTAGATCAGAGGGGCAAGGTCAGCTCGACAAGCATTATGACCAGTCAGGATCATCCAAATGGCAAATCCTCCACGCCGACCCACAAATCCGATGTAGCCGCTGAAGCCGCCTTCAAGCCGATCAAAAAGCCGGCGGCGCCGGTTCGCGAACCGTCGGCTGCTCCAAATATCAGAGAGCTTGTTTCGATCAGGATCGATAGGGCGGTGCTGGACCACTTCCAGGAAGATGGACCAGGCTGGCAGGATCGGATCAACGACACCTTGTGGCGCGCTATCTCCAAAGAACCGACCAATGCCGATGACAAATGATCAGACGACTACTGATCGGCACGGCGCTGATAGCGGCGACGCAGATGGAGTTGAACGGAAGTATAGCGTAAGCGATTGCGCACCATTTGGACAACCGACAACGCGCATCCTGGAATTTTTTCATCGAGCCGCGGCCGAACCCCTCTATGCTCCGGGCGGAGACCCGAATGGCATTTCGATTCGTACACACGGCCGACATTCACCTCGACTCGCCGCTACGTTCGCTGGCGCTGCGAAACCCTGATCTTGCCGAACTCGTGGGGGACGCCAGTCGCCAGGCATTTGTCTCGATAATAGACCTCTGCCTTGCGGAACGTGTCGATGCGCTCGTCATTGCCTTATCGCGCATATCGAAACAGCTCGTTTTTCCTGACACGGTCACGATCTTCGGCGGCCGCCCCCAGTCGGTGCTGCAAACGGCCGGCGGGCTTGACGTCGCATTCCATGGATTGAGCTTCGCGAACCCAAAGGCGCCGGAAAGCCTGCTGCCCAAGTATCCGGCGGCCCGGGAAGGGGCGGTCAATGTGGGCATCATGCACACCAGCCTCGCTGGATCGCCCGGTCACGATGTCTATGCCCCTTGCAGCATCGCTGACCTGCACGGCCATGGTTTTGACTATTGGGCGCTTGGGCACATCCACGTGCGCCAAGTCCATCCTGGAGCAAGCACCGTTGTGATGACGGGAATGCCGCAGGGCAGGGACATCAACGAGGCCGGAGAGAAATCCGCCACTCTGGTCACAATACGAGAAGACCGGTCCGTCGAGATCGAGGAAAAACTGACCAGTATCGCGCAGTTCGAGCGGGCGAGCGTCGATCTGACCGGGACGGTCGAATGGTCTGAGGTCGTCGGCCGTGTCCGTTCCGCGCTCGAAGGTATCCGGGGTTCCGTCAGATCCCGCCACGTTGTGGTCCGTCTCGGACTGGCCGGGGCGTCGCCGTTGTCATGGGCGCTGATCCGCGACAGGGACCTGCTGCTGGCCGAAGCCGAGCAGGCGGCGGAGCAGACGGGCGACACATGGGTCGAAAAACTTGAGCTTGATCTCGCTCCACAGAGCGCGGAAACAGCCGATGACGTCGCCGATCCGATTTTCGAACTCGCGCAATCCATGCATGCCAATGTCAAGTCTGAGGCCTTCCGCGCCGAGGCGAGGGCGCTTGTCCAAAAGATGATTGCCGATCTGCCGCCGGACGGGCGCGACTTCGCCGGACGGGACGAAGCTGGGCTGGAACTGTTCATCGACAAGGTGCTTGCCAGCGGTGCCGACCTGGTCACGGCCCGCCTCAAAGCAGGTGGAGCGCAATGAGGCTCCGGCGCCTTGATCTTATTCGTTATGGAAAGTTCACCGACGGGACGATCGAATTCGGCCCAAGGCCGGAGTCCGGTCCCGACTTCCACATTGTGTTCGGGCTGAACGAGGCCGGCAAGTCGACCGCACTTTCCGGTTATCTGGACCTGCTGTTCGGTATCGAGGAACGCAGCCGCTACAATTTCCTGCACGAGTACAGCGCGATGCGTATAGGCGGGGTGCTCGAACTCGCCGGCACTGAGCACACATTCACGCGCACGAAGCAGCGCACCAACTCGCTGCTGAACGCAATGGAGCAACCGGTGAGCGAGGTGGCGATAGCAGCCCATCTCGCAGGTCTGTCGCGGGACGCATACGAGACCATGTTCTCGCTGGACGACGAGACGCTGGAAGCAGGCGGAAAATCAATCCTGGAGTCGCGTGGCGACCTGGGCAAGCTCCTGTTCACGGCCAGCGCCGGTCTTGGGCATGCGAGCGACATGTTGAGCGCGCTAGAGACCGAAGCGGACGGGCTCTATCGCAAGCAGGCTCACGGAACCGAACTTGCGCTGCTCAAGAAGCGCCTTGCGGAACTCAAGTCGCGCAGGGACGCGATCGACACCTTGGCCTCGACTTTTGAGAGCCTTGAGGCCGAACGTCTTGACGCGGCGGAAAAATACGACCGCAGTATTGCTGAACGATCATTTCTGTCGGCTCGGCTTGACACCATTGCCAGGTACCTTCGCGCTATGCCGATCCTCGCCGACATTCGACGCAAGGCGGCCCAGCTTGCCGAGCTGCCTGACATCGCTTCACCATTGCGAACCTGGACAGGCACCATCACCGGATTGATCGATGACGACGCCAGCCTGAGAACGCGGCTGTCAGGGAACATCGACGACGCCGAGCGCGTGACAATGAAAATCGGCTCGGTCGATGTGGACGAGGCGATCCTGGCAATGTCCGAGCGGGTTCGGGCGCTCGCGGATCGCAAAGTGCGCCATGTCTCCGCAGGCCTGGACCTGCCAAGCCGCAGGACCGAGCTGCAGATACTCGACAGCGCCGTGGCGAATTGCCTTGCCGCCCTTGGAAGATCGTCCGAGGCAGATCCGGCTGCGCTGCTTTTGCCTGCTGCCACAGTCGGCGCTGTTCGCGCCATGCTCGAAGAGCGATCGGGAATCACCACCGGCGTACGCGTTGCCCGCAACGAATGCGCGGCGGCGCTCGATGCACTTCAGGCGGCACGCGAGCGGGTTGGGCAAGAGAGGGGGGTGCCCGAACCTGCCAGGGCAAGGCTGGCCTCGGCCTTGTCGAAAGCGCGAGCCAGCGGGCACCTAAAAGACCTCAGGATGGCCCGCGAGGCGGAGGACGCGAGCACGGTTCGATGGGAGGCGGCAATCGCTCGACTGCATCCCTGGTCCGGAGACGCCGGGGCACTGGCCAGGGTGCCCGTCCCGAGTGTCACGCAAGTTGGTGCATGGAAGGTGCGGGCAGCTGGGTTGGGAAAGGGCAGGGCTGTCCTTTGCGAACGTCTCGCCGAATACCAGGAGAGTCACGACCTGCTCTCGGCTCGCCTGGATGCGCTTCGTGCCTCGATCGATGTGCCCGACGATGAAGCCGCCGCCGCCATCCGCCGCGCCCGAGACAAGGCGTGGGCCAGGCATCGGGGCGAACTTACTGGCCAAACTGCTGACGATTTCGAGGCGCTATTGGCGCGTGACGACAGTGTTGCAGCGGTTCGGCTGGCCAACGCGCGAGAGCTCGCGGAGATCCGGACAACGCTCCGCAGCCTCACCGAAACAACAGCCGCCATCACACGTATCCGCGACCAGCTTGCACAGATCGACCTGGACGATCAGGCTGTACTCTCCGAACTTCGCGAGGTGGCCAGCGAGCTACTGGCAGAGTGCCTGGAATTCTCGCCCGAGCGTCTGATCGAAACGATCGAGGATCATACCTCTGCCCGCATTGATGCGCTCGCGGCCTGGGAGGACGTCGAGCTGGCACGCAAGAAGGCCCGCCGCGCGCTCGACGAGGGAGAGCAGATCCAGCAGGAGTTGATCGGCGGTGCTACTTCCGGCAAAGGCAGCATGCCCCCTTAGAGATCACAACCAGACCCGAGGACCTCCCGGCGGCTTCCGGCGGGATTCGGCGGCCTGATCAGCAGCTCTGCTTTGCGCTCTATTCGGCAAGCGGGCTGATGACCCGGCTTTACCGGCCGCTGCTCGATCCGCTGGGGCTGACCTACCCGCAATATCTGGCGATGCTCGCGCTATGGGAGCGAGCGCCAAGCACGGTGGGCGAGCTTGGCGAAGTGCTTGGGCTTGATTCGGCGACGCTGACGCCGTTGCTCAAGCGGCTGGAAGCATGCGGCCTGGTCACACGGCCGTTGTCATCCCGTCGCACCACGTCGCGTGTCGCTGCACGTGCGGGGTATGAAGAACTTAAGCCGCTCATTGAGCTGGGAGAAAAAACCGAAACGTTCGAGCAACGATTGAGCGCGGCCCGCAATGCGGCGGCCCTACAAGCATGATTAAATTGATCTGGATGGTTAGCCGTTGGATCGCGCCGGGGCAAAGCCGCGACTTCTGAGGCATAGAGAAGATTGCTATAGCTCACAATTGTTGCTATCGTGAGTTATAGCAAGGTGCCCTATCACTCATGGTATGGAATTGGGAGCAAGCGGACTGGCCGCATTTTACCTACGATAAGAAGGCGTTGGAACCGCTGGAAAGCGAGTTCCTGTTGCGATCGGGCGAGTTCCTAGGCGTCTTTCGTCATGTCGGTTCCGACGATCGCGACCAGATCCGCATCGATCTTATCAGCGAAGAGGCCTTGAAGACATCCGCGATTGAGGGGGAGTACCTCGACCGCGAGAGCCTGCAATCATCCCTGCGCCAGCAACTTGGTCTGGGCGGCGAGACCAGGCGCATTCCGCCTGCCGAGCGGGGCATCGCTGAAATGATGGCCGATGTCTACTTGCATTTTGCCGATACGCTGACGCATCGCACTCTTTACGCTTGGCATACGATGGTGATGTCGGGTGAGCGTCGTATCGAGACCATCGGCAACTACCGCCAGCATGCCGATGCCATGCAGATCGTTTCCAATCGGCTGGATAAGCCCAAAGTTCATTTCGAAACGCCGCCCTCCGCGCGGGTGAAACCCGAAATGGATGCCTTCACTACTTGGTTCAACGATACCTCACCCAAAGGCAAGACACCGCTCCCAGCGTTGACGCGTGCCGCTATCGCGCACCTTTATTTCGAGAGCATTCACCCGTTCGAGGATGGCAACGGTCGCATAGGCCGTGCCCTCTGCGAAAAGGCGCTGGCGCAAAATCTGGGTGAGCCCAGCCTCATCGCGTTGGCCTATACGATAGAGCGCCGCCGCAAGGCCTACTACGACCATCTGGAGGCCAGCAACACGAGCAACGCGGTAACAGATTGGCTGCTCTACTTCGCCAACACGATCCTCGAAGCGCAGCGCGTAACGCTCGCTCGTGTCGAATTCTCCGTCGTCAAGGCCAAGTTTCACGAAGGCTACCGGGATCACTTCAACGAGCGCCAGGAAAAGGTCATCGCCCGGATGTTCCGCGCGGGCATCGACGGGTTCAAAGGGGGGCTCAGCGCCGAGAATTATATCGCAATCACGCAGGCATCGCGCGCGACGGCAACAAGAGATTTGCAGGACCTCGTTGCCAACGGTGCACTGATAAGAACCGGCGAACGGCGACACACACGTTACGCGTTGAACATTCTTGATGGCCGCACGTAAACCAGAAGAGGCAGGCTGTCAAAGAGCCTGCCTGCCTGAGCATCGAGGGGTGGCGGGCTGCAACCCGGCAGGAGGTTCGTCGATTGGGTTACACGAGACCGGAAACGCAAAAAGTCGCGCGGTGCGATGCTGATTGTCCGGTCCCGGTTGAAGCCGGTGGTATAATGTTACCTCAACGCGCGTTGGGGGAAAGAAGCGCGCGGAAGGGGCGCGCTGGCCTTCGAGTGGTAGCGAGAAACCTGAACAAAACTCTTGGCAGACATCAAGGCCGGGCACATCAGCTCGGCTGCTGTATTGCGGCAAGCTTCCAGTCACCGCCGTTCTGCCGCGTAAAGGTCCACAGTTCGGTTGTCTCTGTCGGCTGATCGGCCTGGCCCTCGACAATCTTGTCACTGATGCGATCGCGGGTCACGTCGCGAGACTCGTAGCGCAAAGCAGCGGTCGCGTAGTCGCGGTCATCCTCCCGCCAGCTTTCCGCAATATCGGCCTCCAACAGGCTGACATCCGACACGTCATTCCGGACGCCCTTTTTGGCATTATCGGCAAGTTCCTCGGACAGATAGGAAACCATCTCGGGCGTCACCAACCGGCGCAAGGCAGCATGGTCCTCGCGCCCGAATGCTTCTTGAACTTCCGTCAGCCGTTGCTGGAACGTGTCGAGGTCGGTTTTAGTGAGCGTGATCTCATCGGAAGGGCTGGCCTGGCTCGTTCCGCCAAATCCCGACCCGATGCCTGGAATGGGGAATGCTTGGACGTTGCTCGGCTCGGGCCGGGCTGCTGCGCTTCGCCCAAAGCTCCCAGCACCTCGCGAGGCACCGGCCATAGCGGGCTCTGGGTTTTGCGCCGATTGCGAGCGGAAAAAGCGAATGGCCAGCATGACCACGCCGCCGATCAGCAGCACTTGAAGGAGAAGGCCGAACATGCCGGCCAAGCCGCCGAACCCATGGCCCAAAAGAACGCCGATCAAGCCGCCGAGCAGCAGCCCCCGCATCATCGATCCACCGAGGCCGTTGAAGAAGCCTGGGCGCTGGAATGCCTGCGGCTGGCGGGCCGCATTGTTCGTTGCCGCATTGGGCGTCATCGAGCGCTCGACCGGTGCGGAAGGCTGTGGCGCCGTCCTGGTCGGCGGGACCGGCTGGAAAGTGCGCATGCCGCGACTGCCGAAGCTGCCGCCACGGCGCGCATCGGCGTGATCCACAGCGACCATGGAAAATGCCAGGAACAATCCCGCAAACAAAATTGCAAACCGTCCTGAACGCGAAATCAGCATAGGCAAGTCCTCAAGTGACACTCTTTCCGCTCATATGGGGTGCGTCGATCGAAATATCAGTGAATCATCTGCCAAGAAAATTCGAACGACATGGTCGGCGGCACGCCGCTGTTCACGACGAGAATGTCGAGCGCACCAAGCAGACAATCGCCTGCTCGACCGCGCGGGCTCCTGCACCCGGCCGACCCGGCGACGGTCGCGTCAAGAGCATCGTTCGTGCAAGCCTCTTGCCATCGGTCTCTTGGCGACGACGCCGGCCCGCCTGATCTTGACATACATCTTTCTTGCATACTATCAACACCTCAGGCAAACCTGCCATACAGGTTGGCCCCTGAACTGGAGATTGCGTGAGCACGGCGGTATCCGCAAAACATTCCGACGCAGCGAGCCTGGTCAGCAATACGATCGGCGAGATCACGCGCCATATTCGCGCGCATGAACTCGGGCCCGGCGACCGGCTGCCCAGCGAGGCCGCGCTTTCGAGACAATTGAGCGTCTCGCGCACCGTGGTTCGCGAGGCCTTCAGCTCGCTCGCCGCCATGCGGCTTATCGACCTGAGGGCAGGCAGACGGGCTACCGTCGCCGAGCTGGATTATGGCGCCATGTCGCTGGTGATCGAGCATGGCGTCCACACCGAGCAGATCACGGTGCAGCAAATCTACGACGTGCGCCGCACGATTGAGACCCGCACCGCCATGCTGGCGGCCTTGCGCAGAACAGCCGACGAAGTGGAAAGGATCAGGACGCATGCGCTCGCCATGCGCGAGAATTTCCAGCGGCCGGAACAGGTCATGGAGCACGATCTCGCCTTTCACCTCGAAATCGCCAAGGCTGCAAAGAATCCGGTTTTCAGCCTCATCGTCGGCGCGTTCGAGCGCGTATCGCGCCAGACCTGGCCGATCGGCTGGCGGAGCCGCCCTTCGGATGCCGAGCAGTTGGAGATGATCCAAATCCATATCGATCTCGCCGAAGCAATCGAGACCGGTGATCCTCAGTCCGCTCGCGACCTGATGGCGAGGCATTTTGACGAGAGCGTCAAGGCCCTGCTGGCGGCTGGCATCGCCTGAGGAGCGGGGTGCGCGATGAAGATCACGAAACTGGAAACGCTGCGGATCAAGGAGCGGCCGAACCTTCTCTGGGTCCTGGTTCACACGGACGAAGGCCTCGTTGGGCTGGGCGAGACCTTCTTCATGGCCGAAACCGTCGAGACCTATCTGCACGAATATGTCGCGCCGTGCGTGATCGGGCGCAACCCCTTGCAGATCGACCTGCTTGCCGCCGATCTCGTCGGCTATCTCGGTTTCCGATCGACGGGCGCGGAAGTCAGGGGCAACTCCGCTTTCGATATCGCACTGTGGGATCTGTTCGGAAAGGCGACGGGTCAGCCGATCGCACAACTCCTCGGCGGTTTCACCCGGCACGAGATCAGGACCTACAACACCTGTGCCGGTACCGAATACATCAAGAAGACCACCGGCCAGACGACGGCCAATTACGGGCTCGATAAGCCCGGCGACGCCTATGATGATCTGAACGGCTTCCTTCACCGCGCCGACGAACTGGCGCATTCATTGTTGGAGGAAGGCATCACGGCCATGAAGATCTGGCCCTTCGACATGGCCGCCGAGAAAACGCGCGGCTTGTATATTTCGCAGCCTGATTTGAATTCCGCGCTGGCGCCATTCGAGAAAATCCGCAATGCGGTCGGCGACAAGATGGACATCATGGTTGAATTCCATTCAATGTGGCAGCTGCTGCCGGCCATGCAGATCGCCCGCGAGCTTGCCCCCTACAAGACCTTCTGGCACGAAGATCCGATCAGGATGGACAGCCTGTCCAGCCTGAAACGCTATGCCGAGGCTTCGCTGGCGCCGATATCGGCTTCGGAGACGCTCGGTTCCCGGTGGGCCTTCCGTGACCTTCTCGAGACCGGGGCGGCCGGCGTCATTATGCTCGATATCAGCTGGTGCGGCGGGCTCTCGGAGGCGCGCAAGATCGCTGCCATGGCTGAAGCATGGCACCTGCCGGTCGCGCCACACGACTGCACCGGTCCAGTTGTGCTCGGCGCATCGACCCACCTGGCGCTCAATGCGCCGAACGCGCTCGTCCAGGAGAGTGTCAGGGCCTTCTACAAGACCTGGTACCGCGACCTTGTGACCGCTTTGCCGCAGGTGAAGAACGGCATGATCACCGTGCCTTCCGGACCGGGCCTCGGCATGGAACTGAACCCGGAGATCGATCGCGCCTTCACGGCGCTTCGACGGGTGACCGACACATCGACTCTCTGAAAATGAACCTGAAGCAGCTTTCTACGGAGGAGGAGAACCATGAAGAAGCTACTTATCTCGGCAGCCTTGGGAGCAGTACTGGCTGGAGGCTCTGCAATCGGCTCACGCGCGCAGGAGCCGATGAAAATCGTCTTCACACATCATTCGTCGGCGTCAAACCCGTTCTGGCAAGCTGTGAAGAAGGGGTTTGACGACGCCTGCGCCAAGATCCAGGCCAATTGCCAGATGGTCTTCACGCAGACCGAAGGCTCGATCGAGCAACAATCGGCCAACATGCAGGCGGCGCTCGCGGCAAACCCGGACGCGCTGATCACCTCGATCGTCGACAACAATGCCTTCGACCAGATCATCGCCGACGCCCGCGCTGCCGGCGTCACGCTCATCGCATCCAATGTCGACGACACCGAGGGAGCAGCCGGCAATGCCCGCCAGGCTTTCATCGGCCAGGGCTTCATTCCCGCCGGCTACGAACTCGGCAAGAAGATGTCCGAGTTCTTCCCCAAGGAAGGCAAGATCAGGGCCCTCGTCGGCGTCTCCGCGCCCGGTCAGAACTGGTCGGAACAGCGCGCTGCCGGCGTCATGAAGTTCCTTGAGGAATACAAGGCCGCGAATGGCGGACGCGAAGTGGTCATTGAACGGCTCGACACCGGCACAGATGGCGCCGTCGTCGCCGATCGTGTTGGCGCCTATCTGTCTGCGCACCCGGACACCACGGTGTATTTCGACACCGGCCTTTGGCATGCCTACGTCGCCCAGGTACTGATCGATCGCGGCATCGAGCCGGGCAAGGTGCTGATGGGCGGCTTTGATATCGTCTCGGAAGTCCTGCAACAGATGGAAGCGGGTTATATCCAGGTCCAGGTCGACCAGCAGCCCTACATGCAGGGCTTCATGCCGGTGATGGAAGCCTATCTCGCCAAGAACGTCGGTCTGCTGCCGGCAGACATCGACACCGGCAAGGGCATCATCGTCAAGGAAGACGTGCCAAAGCTCAAGGAACTGGCCGCAAAGGGCGTGCGGTAGGCACGAAGCCGGCGTCCTCTCCTCGTTCTTACGGGGAGAGGTCGGCTGGACAAGGGGGAGGGCCAGGCAACACGGTCTTGGGCGTTGGCTCCGTCCCCATCCTCCAGCGGCATCTTCCCCGTCAAGGGCGGTAGAAGACAGACTGCCGCCATCCCCTTTGCCGATGCGATAACCAGCGGAAACGATCCCGAGCCGGAGCGAATGATGAAGCGTTTGATGAAGATTTATCTGGAGAAGCCGGAGCTTGCGGCGGTCGTGTTCCTGCTCCTGCTCCTCATCGTCTTTCAGATTCGCTCGAACGGCGTATTTTTGAACACACAGAACCTTCGCGGAATGCTTGGGCTGCTGCCCGAAATGGGGCTGGTCGCGATCGGCGTGACCCTGCTGATGATATGCGGTGAGTTTGATCTTTCGGTGGGCTCGGTCTTTGCGCTGACCCCGATGACCATGGCGGTGATGCTCGCGGCAGGCGTTCCGTTCGCGCCGGCCTTTGCCGCCGGCCTCGCGATCGCTGCCCTCATCGGCTTTTTCAACGGGTTCATAACGATTCGTTTCGCGATACCAAGCTTCATCACCACGCTTGGTATGCTGTTCATCGCGCGTTCGCTGACGGTGGTAATCTCCGGCGGCTTCCCTCCTGTCATACCAGCTAACGCTCTGCCGAAATGGCTGTTTACGGTCTATGTGGGACCGGGCGACCTCTTTCGCATGTCGTTCTTCTGGTTTCTCGCCGTGGCAATCCTGGTGACCGTGCTCCTGTCGCACACGAATTTCGGCAACTGGGTGCGCGCCACCGGCGGCTTTCTGCCCGCCGCGCAATCGATGGGTATCCCGACGGCCCGGGTGAAGGTCGCCTGCTTCATGATCTGTTCGGTGCTCGCCGGCTTTGCCGGTACCATTCAGGTGATGCGGCTCGGCGCCCCGCTGCCGTCGATCGGCGAGGGGCTGGAGCTGCAGGCCGTGTCGGCTGCCGTCATCGGTGGCGCCTCGTTGGCTGGTGGCATCGGCACCATCTTCGGCGGCATCATCGGGGCTGCCCTTATCCGCGTCATCGACAACGGACTGGTGCTGAGCCAGGTTGACGCCAACTGGTTCAAGATGGCGATCGGCTTTCTGACTATCTTCGCGGTCGTCATGAACGCATGGCTTCGAAAGCGGGGCAGGGCAATGAAGGTGGAGACCTGATCATGGCGGCGCCCATCATCGCGATCAAGGGACTCCAGAAATGGTATTCCGGCGTCCACGCCTTGAAAAACGTTACGCTGGATATCTATCCCGACGAGGCACTGGGCCTCGTCGGCGACAATGGCGCCGGCAAATCGACGCTGATCAACATCCTCTCAGGCACCCAAAAGCCCGATGGCGGCGAGATCAGGATCGAAGGTGAACCGGTCCGCTTCTCTAACCCGCGCGACGCCATGGGACGCGGCATCGAGACGATCTACCAGTACAATTCCATGGTCCCGACTATGACCATCGCCCGCAACGTTTTCATCGGACGCGAGCCGGTGAAGGGTTCGGTTTTCGGTATCGGCATCCTGGACCAGAAGCGCATGCGTGACGAAAGCGTCAAGGCGATCGCCGACGTCGACCTGCATCTGCGGTCGCCCGACGCGCTGGTCGGCGAACTGTCGGGCGGCCAGCGCCAAGGCGTGGCGATCGCCCGGGCCATGCACTTCAAGTCGAAAGTCATGATTCTCGATGAGCCAACCAACCATCTCTCGGTGAAGGAAACGCGAAAGGTGATCGGCTTCGTTCGTGGCCTCAAGGCCCAGAACATCACTAGCGTCTTCATCAGCCACAACATGCATCATGTTTTCGAATGCTGTGACCGGGTCGTGGCGATGGCGCGCGGAGAGATCGTTCTGGACAAGCCGATCGGCGAGACTTCGATCGAGGAAATCCACGAGGTGCTGTGACGTGAAGAAGCAATCACTCGCGAGCCACTCTGCTGGTGGAGATCAGTCTGCGCTACGACTTTTCCGCAAGAATAGCCTCAGCGGTTTTCTCGTCGGTGATCAGCACATCGACGACTCCCAGACGCAACACGGCGCGCAGCACCGGAACCTTGTCGAGGCCGCCGGAGGGCAGGATCACAGTGTCGACGTCGCGCAGATGTTCGGGGGCGAGGCCGATGACGCGGCTGTTTAGCGGGTGATCGACGAGTTGTCCGTCGGCGCCGATCCAGTGGCCGCAAATATCGCCGACCGCTCCGGCTTCGCGGAGTGATCTGAGATCATCGTCTCCTACCAGTCTGATCCGAAAGATGGTGGCGTCCTTGTGCACCGCGCCCACCGAAACGAAAGCGGCGTCAACGTCGCGGGCATGAGTGAAGGCGTCTTCCAGAATAGACTGGCGCATAAGCAGATCGCGTGTGGCCTCGGTATCCGTGAACACCGGTGCTGCGATGTAGAAGCATTCCGCGTCGAAGAGCGCCGCGAGCCGGGAAGCGATCTCGTAGATGTTGATCGCCGATCCACGTGTGAGCCCGCCAAGCAGGGAAACGATCGACATTCCTTTGACCGGGCGCACGGTCACCGACCGCAGACTGAGCTGGAGCGTCCGCCCCCATCCCACGCCCACCGATATCCCGTCACGGATTCTAAGCGACAGGGCTTCGCCGGCGGCGGCTGCGATGACCTGTGGCACCAGAGCAGGATCCGGCGGTGTCGGGACCACGATTGGATCCGAGACACCATAGGCGTCCCGCAGCCGGTTCTCCAACTCGATGCAGTTCGCCACCTTGGAATTGATGCGAATCTGAACGATCCCCCGCTGGCGCGCATGCGCCAGCATCCGGTTGACGCGAAGGCGGGTCAGGCCAAGAGACTTGGCGATTTGCGCCTGGGTGAGGTCACCGACATAAGCAAGCCAGGCGGCGCGCACGAGCAGCCCTTCCTCGCGATCGGCCGTGACGGAACTCGTTACGGCTTGGCGGCCGTCGCGTTTCTTTCGTGCTGGTTTCTCCATCAGATCATCCTGTCCACTCCGCGGCAGCGGGTTCAGAGCGGGCTCGGCCGAGCCATGTGCTCATCGATATGAGGCATCAATCGAGTTTCCCCGGCTCCGCTAGCCTCGACGATAGCGGTCGAAGGACAAAACCAGCGGAGCATCATGGCAAATCGCGTCGATGATGGCAGTCGTCAGCGGCAGGCGATCATGGGGAAGTACACCCCGGCCCATCATATTCTTCAAAGCCTGACCAAGGTCCAGCGCCAGTTGCGCCCCCTCAACCGTGTCCGAACTCATATGTTCGCGCTTCGCCACGGAATAGGGCAGGCCGCGGCCGAGCAGGCGTCCCATGCGACCGTTACGGCCCGCCTGGCAGGTCACATAAAGATCGCCGGAGCCGGCCAGCCCCAGCACTGTTTCGATTTTTCCACCCAGAGCTTCGACCAGAATCGCCATCTCGGCGAGGGACTGCGAGAAAAGCGACGAGGCAAGGTTGTGCATGAGCGCACCGTTGGGCGCCTTGCCGTCTCGCTCAAGCAGCCCGACGGGAGCCCCAACGGCGAGTGTATAGAAGTTCTTGAAAGCCGCGCAGATCTCGACGCCAATGAGATCGGATGATGGTCGCGCATGATAGAAAGGCGCGCGCAGGATGCGTGACGCCGCGGCCAGCTGGTCGGGATCGTGCCCAGCCACGATCACGGAGGTATCGCGCTGTGCGGCCAGTTCGCCGGCAATGCAAGGTCCGCCGACGGCCATCACCGAGATCGACAAGCCAGTACGTTGCTCAATCTCGCGGGCAAGCAGATGCGGCAGGATTTCGATGCCTTCGTCGCTCGCGGCGAGTCCTTTCGTAATCATAAGTATCGGCATGGGCGACTTGATGCTTTCAGCAATGCGGTCGATCGCCCAAGGAACGCCGGCCGACGAGACGCCGAGTACAAGCAGGTCGGCTCCATCGTTCATCGCCGTCCCGAATTCGGTCCAGGAACAGGCGGCTACCGCGTCAGGCAGAGTGATGTTGAGGCGAGGGTGATGACCTGTGTCGGCCACAGAGCTGACGATCTCCTCGTCGAGATGGGTGCCGACAAGAGTGATGCGGTTACCCGCGTGAGCGGCCGGAAGCGTCATCGCAGAGCCCATGACGCCAGCGCCGAGGATAATGATCTTCGCCATTCAGCTTCTTTCCTTGTCCAGCCGCTCGCCGCTGCCTTGGTCGAACAGGTGGATTCGCTCAGGCGCTGGCTCCAGGTGGATCACAGCTCCAGGAGAGAGCTCCATGCGGTCATGCAGCACCGAGCAGATCGCAATGTTGCCCATGGCGGCAAAGATATGGATTTCGGGGCCAGTCGGCTCGACAACCGTAATTCTCGCCGGGATGCCGCGCCCGTCTGCCACAGGTCGAAGATGTTCGGGCCGAATGCCATAGATCACCTTTTGGCCGGGCCGGACCGCAGCCTCTGGCGGAAGCGGGAGGGATAGCTCGTCGGTCCGCACCACCCAGGCGTCGCGCTCGGAAGCCACCTCGCCATGGAACATGTTCATTGCGGGCGAGCCGATGAAGGAGGCGACGAAGAGGTTTGCCGGGCGATCGTAGACATCAAGCGGGCGCCCGATCTGCTCGATGCGGCCGTCGCGCATGATGACGATGACATCGGCCATGGTCATGGCTTCGATTTGGTCATGCGTGACATACACGGTGGTGGTCTTCAGCCGCTGGTGGAGCTCCTTGATTTCGGTGCGCATTTGCACGCGCAGCTTGGCGTCGAGGTTGGACAGCGGCTCGTCGAACAGGAAGACAGTTGGGTCTCGCACGATGGCGCGACCCATGGCGACGCGTTGCCGCTGGCCGCCCGAAAGCTGGCGGGGATACCGTTCCAGATAAGGGGTCAGATTGAGGATCGATGCCGCCCATCCGACCTTCTGTTTGATTTCTTCGTTGGGGCGTTTCTTCAACTGCATGGAAAACGCCATGTTGTCGAAGACGGTCATATGCGCGTAAAGCGCGTAATTCTGGAAGACCATCGCGATATTGCGGTCTTTGGGATGAAGTGTGTTGACGACCCTGTCTCCTATCGTGATCTCACCGGACGTGATGGGCTCGAGACCGGCTATCATGCGCAACAGTGTGGACTTGCCGCACCCGGACGGCCCCAACAGAACGACGAACTGGCCATCCTCGATCGAGAGATCGAGTCCATCGATAATCGAGAGGGCGCCATAGTCTTTCTTTATGTTGCTGATGGTGACAGACGCCATAAATTGTTATCCTTCGATTGCCCTTGCCGGTTGGGTTCAACTTTCGCCATGCGAGTCATTGGCGACGGTCGGATGCGGTCTCACCATTCGCTCTCCAGAAACTCCTCCAGCAGCCCTGCATCGGCGGCCAGATTGACAAAGGACCATCGGCCACGGATTTCCCGCGAATAGCGAATGGCGTCGTGCCAAAGCGCGCGCGGCAGGCCTAGTTCTGTGCCGGTGACCGGCCCCCCGGCAGCCTTGAGTGCTGCCTCCATGCGGGCAACCGGCATCGCCATCGGCCGAACCTCCTGGCGCAGTGCCGGCCAGATTTCCGCAAGCCTGCGGTTGAAGATTTCCGTCTGGCGGGCGTCGAGTGCCGTCTTCTTCATCTCGGCAATGCAAAGTGGTCCAAGTTGTGCCCCATAGCGGGCCAGCATCGCCGCCTCGTCGATGGCGGTCGGCTTCACCTGCGGTGGCTCTTTCATGTCCAGCAGCCGCGCTTGCAGACGCGCCATGACCATCGAGGCAACCCCCACCTGCTGACCGTGCGTGGTGCCGGGATGATGGTCTTGCGCGAACATGTCGACCCAATGGGAAATCTGGTGCTCTCCCATGGATCCAGGATGGGAAACGCCGGCAAAGCACACACCCATCGAGCACAGCGTCAAGACGCGCTGGAGATGCCCGACAGCGGTGACGTCATGCCTGGCAAGGCCAGGCGCATTGGCCAGCATCGGTCCCTCATCGCCCGCCTGCAGCAGGTAGGGCACGGCAGAATAGTAGGTGTCGAACAGCCGATGCGAAGCCCACCAATCGATCTGGGCGGTGGGACGACACAGGCTGTCACCGAGCCCAGCGGCGCTGAGCCAGGCGGGCGCTGCGGCCGAAACGCCAAGGTCCAGGAAGATGCCCCGCGGCGCGTGCGAGGGCAGCGAGATCTTGAGCCCTGAAGCCAAGGTCACCGACGCTGTCGAAGCGCCATAGCCATTCATCGAGGCGGCCGTGCCGAAGACGGCATAGGGCCGCTCGTCGAGGAAGGTTGCATGCTTGCAGCTGTCGTTGAGGACGCCAGACCCGACGGCCACGACCCCGTCGGCGTGACGCGTCTTCTCCCTGACCATCTGGATCGTTGCCTCATCGCAGTCGAGGCCGTCAGGCAGCACGATTTCACTGATGTCGGCGATGGCGCGCAGCGCCTTCGCGACGCGCCGGCCCATCACATCGACGGTGTTGACATCGGACACAACAGCGATGCGACGGCCGAGCGCCAGGGGCGCAACGAGATCCGCCTCGCGGCCCTCCGTCGTCTCCAGCAATTCGATCGTCTGGAACGGCAGGACGGCAGCCTCGCCTGTCTCAGGATCTTTCCAGCGTTCCGCGACAACGTCCTCGATCAACGCGTTCCAGTTGGTCGTTTCAGCCATGATCGGCCTCCATGAAGGCCGCGAGGCGCTGGTTCCAGGCTGAAAGCGTTGGCCAAAGATCGGCATGGATCGCAAGAAGTTCGGCGTAGAGCTCGGCCCGTCTCGTGTCCGGTTCGAAGGTTTTGGCCGGCTCGCTGGCCATTGCCAAGGACGCTTCGGCGATGGTGGAAAACCAGCCCACGCCCTTTGCCGCCGCCATCGCCGCGCCAAGCGAGGAGGCTTCCACCGTCGTCGAACGCTTTATGGGACGATCGAGTGCATCCGCCAGAATTTGCATCCACAGGTCGGACTTCGCTCCTCCACCGATGGCTATGAACTGGTCGATGGTCTGGGCGGCAGCCGCAGCGGCCCGCTGACTTGTCGCGGCCTGATGCAGCGCTATGCCTTCCAGCACGGCGCGATAGATGTCGCCGCGGCGGCTGGAGCCGGATAGCCCGGCAATCACACCACGGGCCGCGCTATCCCAGTGCGGGTCCATGACGCCCTGCCAGTAGGGCAGGAGCATTATGCCGCCTGCGCCGATCGGGCTCGCAGCGGCTTCGGCCTCGAGCGCCTCCAGAGCATCGCTTGCGCCATGCAGATCGACGCCAAGCATTTCGCGCGCCATCCAGTCGACGAGAAAAGTGCCGGCGCGAAGGCACGTCTCATAGATATAGCCGTCATCGGCGACCGCCGTCTCGGTGCGGAAGGCCTGGTCGTGGACGTAGTCCGTGCCGAAGCTGCCGGAGACGACCGCCGTGCCGAGGTTGATGTAAGCGCATCGCGGCTGCAACACACCAGCGCCCGTTCCGGCGCATTGACCGTCGCCGCCGCCGGCGACGATCGGCGTGCCCTCGCGCAGGCCGGTCGAAATGGCCGCTTCCGAAGTCAGTTGGCCCAGAACGGTGCCGGGCCTCGCCAGGTCCGGCATCATGCGCCGGGCGATGCCCGCTGCGGCGAGTATTTCGTTCGACCAGTCCATAGCTTGCATATCGAGTATACCCATCGGGTCGGCGGATGCGGTGGACGTCACCCACCGGCCGCTCAAGCGAAACACCAGATAGCCGTGGACTTCGGCCATTCGCTCCACGCGGGCAAAAATCTCGGGTTGTTCCTCGCGAAACCAGATCATGCGGTAAAGGCAAGGAATGACGTCCAGCGGCTTGCCGGATATTGCGTGGACACGTGCTGCGCCGAAGCTCTCGCCGAAGCGGCGTGCTTTCCCACGGGCGCGCTCATCGAGCCAGAGGGTCGCGGGCCCGACCGCCTGGCCCTCCTCGTCGAAAAGGCCGAAGCTCTCGCGTTGGTTGGCAATCGCAAGGGCGGCAATGCGTGCGGGCGAAACTGTTGCCGCGACAGAACGAAGCGCCGTGACCGTCGAGGCCCACCATTCGGCCGGATCCTGCTCGAAATAGCCCGAACGCGGGTTCGACATTGCAAGCGGCGCACGACCTTCAGCCACGGCCAGACCATTGCGGTCCCAGGCGATCGCCTTGGTTGCCGAGGTCGAGGAATCGATGCCGATGACGAGATCCGGAACCATTGCCGCCACATTGCCAAAGGGCGAGGGCGGTCGAAGCCGCCTTCGCCCAAATCACCGACTACCCGCTAAAGACCGGCATCCTTGACTTTGCCGTCGACAATGCCGGCAATGGCATCCAGGCATGCCTTGGCGTCGCCGCCATAGTCTTGGCCCGTAAGCAATTTGCCGAGTTCAACCGGGATGTCGTTGTTCGACAGATCCGCCCAGATCGGCATGTCCGGCTCCGATCCCATCTGGTTGTCGATAGTGTATTTGATCGCCTCGAAATGGCGTGTCGTTCCGGGCCCGACAACAGCCTTCGCCTTGACCCGAGGATCTGTAAAAGAGGAATTGCGCATCGGCGAGGCGCCGCCGCCGAGCGTCGATACCCGCGCCATCACATCCTTCGAGCAGACCCACTGCATGAACAGCCATGCTGCTTCCTTGTTCTTGGAATATTGCGACAGCGAGATCGTCGAGCCACCTTGGTGGCCGACGGCCGGGATTTCGTTGAAGCCGCAATCGGCGACGGCGCGGCGGCCAGGAACCTCCTTGGGCGCGGGCAGGGCCTCGAACAGGCCTTTGACCTTGGAATCGTTGGCGTCGAAGCCGGGGAAATCCTCGCCCCAGGTGATTGCCATGGCGGCCTGACCCTGTGTCAACGCCTGTCCCTGACCGTCCCAGGTCCAAGTCGTCGCCGAGGGCGGCGAGTTTTTGACCAGCTCCTGATAGAATTGCAGTCCGGCCACGCCGCGCTCGTCATTGCCGACAAACTTCTTGTCCTTGTTGAAGATCGAACCGCCATGGCCCCACAATGCGAAGGTCCAGTCGCATTCCAGCGAATAGTGGCCGGACTTCGCCTGGCACGCTGTGCCGAAGATGCCGTTGCTTTTTTCTGCCTCTGTGAGCGCCTGCACGGCCTTGAGGTAGGCGTCGAGATCTGTCGGCAGCGCAATATTGTGTTTGTCGAAAAGATCCTTGCGGTACATCAGGATGAAGATCGGAATATCGAATGGAATTCCGCACTGTTTGCCGTTGTACATGGCGATGCCGTCGACCAGCGGCTTGGAGAAATCGTCCCAGTCGAAGTTGGGCATCGCCAGTTCTTTGTTCTGGTCATAATACTCGCGCGGATCGACGACATCCTGTGCAAATGTCGCCATCCAGGACTGGTCGAGATAGTAGACGTCGTAGGTGCCAAGCTGGCCCTGCACGTCTTGCGTGGCCTTGGCGAGAACCTGCTCCAGCGGCACGATCTCGACTTCCACCTCAATGCCGGTTGCCTTGGTGAATTCACCCGCGACAAGCTGGTTGGCCACGATCGTTGGCGGCGTCGCTTCCGAAGTGTAGCGGATTTTGGTGCCGGCGTATGGTTTGCCGACGTCGGCCAGCCACTTCAGCATATCGGCGTCCTGGGCGCGGGCTTCTTCAACCCCGAGGCCCAGCATCCCCCGATTGGTGCGGCCACCACCTAGCATAGCCGATCCGAAGGCAGAAAAGCCGACACCAGCGAGCGCCATCTTCCTCATGAAGTCGCGTTTGGTTATTCGGCGCGCCGTAAAGTCATTGCAGGTATCGGTGACGAATGTCTTCTTGTCGTGTTCACTGAAGCTCATGATCGTTCCTCCGTTGCGGTTTTGTCGTCGTTGTTCTCGTCTGCGCCTCACTCCTTCAGAGATCCGAGGGTGAGGCCGCGGACCAGATGCCGTTGAACCAGCAGGATAAAGATGAAGCTGGGTATGATCGCGGACGTGCCGAGCGCTGTGATGTAGCCCCACTCGGTCGCGGTCGAGGTGACAAAGGTCGAGATCTTCACCGGCACAGTGCGGATCGACGTTGTCAGGAACAGTGAGAGCAGGAACTCGGTCCACGAAAAGATGAAACACAGCACGGCCGTCGCAGCGATGCCGCCCTTGACCATGGGAAGGACCACGCGTCGGAACGTCTGCCAGCGCGTCGCGCCGTCAATCAGCGCCGCTTCATCAACCTCGCGCGGAACATCGTCGAAGAACGACTTCAAAAGCAAAACCGCCAGCGGCAGGTTGATCAAACTGTGAACAAGGATGAGCCCCGTATAGGTATCGCGCAAGCCGAGATCCCGGAACATGAAAACGATCGGAATGACGATCGCGATTGGCGGCATGAAGCGCTGCGAGAGAATCCAGAACAGGAAGGACTGCTGTCCACTGAACTGCATTCGTGACAGGCAATAGGCGGCCAGAGTGGCCAGCAGCAGCGTCAGCGCCGTCGATCCAACGGCTATGATGGCGCTGTCGAGCAACGACTGGCGGGAATCGTAGGAGCTGGCGCCACCCTTGATCACCCCGGCCGCCTCGCCGCCCTGTTCCATGCCGATGTCGACGCGCGAAACGCCAAGCAACGTCACACGGTAATTGTCCGGCGTCGGCGTGAAATCGACGTAGACCGGTCCGCTGCGGTCGAAGATCGCCGAATAGGGTTTGATGGACGACAGCGCCCACCACGCGATCGGGAACATGAAGATCGCCACCACAAGGACGGCGAGCACGTCACGGGCGATGGTTTGGGCGCGCGACGGTTCCATCAGAACCTCACCTTGAACAGCCTGACGAACAGGTTCGACACGACGATCAAGACGACGAGCACGATCAGCGACAGGGTCGCGGCGTAGGGAAAGTCTCCGGTGAAATAGATACGGCCAGCGTAGAATGAAAGCGTCTCGGTGGCCGTGCCAGGCCCGCCGGCGGTTATGATGTAGACGTAGTCGTAGATGCGAAAGAGATCGACGCCGCGGATCAGCACCGCGACCGCTATCACCTTGCGCAGCATCGGCAATGTGAGCCGCAAGAACGTCTGGATGCCGCTGGCGCCGTCGATCGCCGCGGCTTCGAAAGGTTCCTTCGGCAGCGCCCTGAGCCCTGCCAGGATGATGAGCACCATGAACGGCGTCCATTGCCATATGTCTGCCAGCAGGATCGCCGCCAATGCGGTTCCCGGCTGCGTCAGGATCGGCTGTGCCGGCGAGATCAGGTCGAGGGCATAGAGGTAGAACGACAGGACGCCGAAAGACCCGTCCTGCATCAGCAGGAACATCATTCCGGTCACGGCAGGCGGCACGACCAGCGGCAATGTCATCAGCGCCCGCAGCACCCCGTAGCCTTTGCGGTCGGTGTCAAGCAGAAGCGCGATGAGGATGCCGAGCGCAAGCTGAACCGCAAGCGCGACGAAGGTATAGATCAGCGTCGTTTCCAGCGAATGCCACATACGCGCATCCGAGAAGGCGCGCGTCCATTGGTGGAGCCCGGCGAAGTCGAGCTGCCGGGAGACGACATTGCGTTTGTGAAACGACAGCCAGACCGAATAGGCGAGGGGATAGATGCCGAAAACGAGAAGCATCACCGTGATCGGCGCGAGCCAGGGGAAAGGATGCTCGGCCGTCATGAACCGGGGCAGGGCCCATCTGGGCGTTTCGTGGGTCACGGTCACCGTGCTCACGCGCAAATCTCCGTTCGGTCACAGAGACGCATCGGCCCTTCTCCCTATCGGCCAGATTGTGCCAACTTGAACTTTTGTAAGTTTGTTGTGCCTTTTGTTAAGAACGTGTCGGACGGCCGCCGATTTGTCAAGTGTCGGTTCCATCAGTGCTCAAGGGATGGCTCGCGGTCCCACGCCGGTCCCACGGGACGCCGTCATCGCCTGATATGAGCTCTTTTTGGAGGCAACGCCGCTGGCAATGCCGTGTACCAGCATCAAAAGCGCCAGGGTCGCCGCCAACTTGGCGGCCCAAGAAGCTACGGAACGCGTCCAGGAGATCGGGAGGACCGCCCGGGCTTCGTTGGAACTCGCCTTATTCCGGCAATCGGATCTGAAGCTTTACGTCCGCCGGCCGAGCTTCGACTGCGCGGTCGAAGGCGGTGATGGAGTCTTCGAAGGGGAAGGTCGCCGAAATGAGTGGCTTTAGGTCGACCCGGCCCGACCCCATCAGGGCAATTGCCCGCTCATATTGGTGGGCATAGCGGAACACAGTCTCGATGCGGACTTCCTTGGTCGAGGCGGTGGCGACATCGAATGCGATCGGCGCCACCGGCAGGCCGACCACCACCACCGCGCCACCGGGCCGCGACAGATCGAGCAGGGTCTCCCATGCCTTGGACGAGCCCGAGCATTCAAAGACGACGTCGGCGCCCCAGCCATCGGTCTGGCGCTTTACCTCCGCCGCCAGGCTCTTGTCGCGGATGTTGACCGGGATCACACCTTGATAGCCGCAGGCGATGTCGAGCTTGGGTTGGGCGAGATCTGCAACAATGGCGCGGGCGCAGCCGCCGGCGAGGGCAGCGATCGCCACCATCGTGCCGATCGGCCCGGCGCCAATCACCACCGCGGTGTCACCCGGCGCGATCTTCGCTTTGGCAGCCGCCTGCATTCCGACAGCGAAAGGCTCCACCATGGCGCCTTCGGCGAAACTAACATTATCGGGCAGTTTGAAAGTGTAGTTGGCGGGGTGGACGACATAGGGCGTCAGGACGCCGTGGATCGGCGGCGTTGCCCAGAACCTGACCGCCGGATCGATGTTGTAGAGGCCGAGCCGGCTCGCCCGCGAATTGGGATCGGGGATACCCGGCTCCATGCAGACGCGGTCGCCGACCTTCAGATGCTCGACGCCTTCCCCTGTTTCGACGACGGTGCCGGCGGCTTCGTGGCCCAAGACCATCGGCGCTTCGACCACGAACGGGCCGATGCGGCCATGCGTGTAGTAATGCACGTCAGAGCCGCAGACGCCCACCGTATGGATCTTGATGCGAACTTCGCACGGGCCCACGGTCTGTGGCAGATCGATGTCACGCAGCTTGAGTTCGTGCTGGCGTTCAAGGACAAGGGCGCGAACGTTCGTCATCGACGTAATCTCCTCTAATGCCGATTGTTCGAGCCTCCTCGAACCTTACTTGCATTCGGCACGCTCATCATAGCCGCTTATCCGCGGCTTCAAAATCCAGTTCGGAAGGGTGTTGCTTGATTCCGACTATGCGTACCAACTTCCCGGCCAAGGGCTTTGAAGGCCGACCATGACGCCGCGGAATTAGCGTTTGGATCATCCAGCGTGCTCTGAGGTATCCAGTGATGGGTTGGCAACAGGACAGGAAGCCAGTGTTTAGAGCGCTACGTGCACGCTCGGTGCACACAAAAGTCGCCTATTTTTCGGTTCTGTTTTGGCGAAGCGGCGCAACAAGGGATGCGGTGACGCGATTTTGCGACATTGTTGCCCGGCTTTGGCCGCCCGAGCGACAGAGCGCCTGACGTTAGGCGATGTAGGTGCTGCGTCGATCATGGCTCCACCAGTTGCTGGATTGCGTGCATCGGTAGGACCAGCCGGAGGGAGTCCGGCAGCCGCACGAAGCCGTTTCCCTCATAGAAGGCAGCGGCGCGCTCGCTGATGGTATCCACCACCAGCATCGAGGAACCGACTGTGGCCGCGCTCGCATAGGCGCGCCGCACGGCGTCGGCGAGAAGCATCGCATCCAGGCGTTCGCCCTGCCGGGCTTCCGAGACCCCCAGCCGTCGCCGCATTTCGGTGGCTCCTTGAAAATTGTCTCAATCATGTTATGTTGGACGAAATCGTGAAATGTCAGACATTGGAGGCTGCGTCATGGCGAAGGCAGCGAGGAAGAAACACACGGGTGGTGGCGCGGAACGGCAAGGGAGATTTGCCATTCAGAAGCGCGCCGGTATGGCCGGTATAATCGAAATGACGAGGAAGGCCGGCGAGCCACTTCCGAAGACTGGTCGGGCAACAAAGACCGGCAAGTCTGTCGCGGTCAGCAGAACCCGTGTTGAGGCCGTCATGAAGGCGGCGGAACGTTCTGGTCTGCTGGGTGAGAAGAGCACGCGGATCGGTGGTCGTATCAGTCCGGCGCTGATCGAAAAAGCCAAGAAGCAGACCGGGATCAAGACTGACACCGACTTGATCGAATTCGCCCTCGCCAATGTCGCCCTCGACGACAATTTCGGACAGACGTTCAGAAAGACGAGAGGCACCGTCGATCCGACGCTTAAGCTCGGGTTCTGAGTTGACTGACTTTGATTTTGCCAGTTCTGTCCGCTGGGCACGATTCGATCCTCAGGAAAGGCTGTCTCGCCGCAAGGACGACGACCTTCCGTTCCTCGGTGATACTGCCGAGGCGGGGCAAGAGCTGATGCTCGATACCTGTGTCTACATTGATGGTTTGCAGAGCCACGCCCCGGATGTTGTCGCCGATCTGCTCGATCTCAGACTGAGTAATCATTCGACAGTTGCCATCCAGAAACTCATGCACACCGTCGGCGTGCTGGACCCCAAGCATCCCGGTACAAAGACTGCAATCAAACAGATTGGCGCTACCGTTCGCGGCATGCACCCGCATCGTGTCTTCGCACCGGATACGGACGTGCTTGGAAAAGCTGCGCTGCTGTCCGGCATCATGTGCCGCCTTCAGGGCTACCAGAAAGATGCTCGCCTCCGCGCGCTTCAGGATTGTGTCTTGTTCCTGCAGGCGCAGAAGCTAGGGTTCACGGTACTCACAGCGAACATCAGCGACTTCGATTATCTTCTTCAGCTAATTCCGACCGGACGGGCGCTGTTTTACCGGCAAGCCTGATCGTCACGCCCGGGACACCATCATTTGCAAGCTCTGCTTAGCGTCCCGGAGCACAAGAACCCTATCAATCGGTTCCTGATCTGGGGTCTACCGTCCGGTCATTCGCGGCGTGCTGAAGCAAAGACACTCACCATCGCGCTCGCGATTGTCGACATTGCCGACGTGGCCCGACATCGACGCATCCATCATGCTGCCGAGGCCGCCGGCGATCTGCGCGTCGCCACGGTTTACTCCCTGGGAATAGGCTGGGAATAGGGGGACCTCTGCTTGATGCTCATAGACCGCGATCGGCGGGCTGAGGTATCGTGGCGAAAATTTCTGGGCGTCGGCATCTATGCCAAGCGAAGCGCCGCAAGGAAGATTTAGTTGTGTGCGTCAAGTTCTGCAAAAATGGCGTGGCAGTAGCTGTGACGTCGGCGTGTCCGCCGCGCAGCCCCCGTGTTTAGC
>NZ_JAMYNH010000031.1:0-49293 GCF_040318975.1 Mesorhizobium sp. M0983
TCGGTGATTGCAACGTCACCACCGTGCCATGGCCGCTCGCCCTTCAGAGCAAGCGCCGTTCTCTCTCCAAAACTTTTTGCAGAACCTTCAGGACACTATCGAAGATTTTGATGGCATCGGTGGAGGTAGGACAAGAGTGTGGAATGCCTCGGGTGCTGCGCATATTCGAGCTCGGCAGGACGAGAATTCATGATGCATGACGACCAGGTGGATATCGACATCGATATCGCCCGCCAGATGATCCGCGACCAGTTTCCCCAGTATCGTCATGAAGACATCTCCTCAGTTAGATCGTCGGGAACCGTCAATGCCATCTTCCGCATTGGCTCGAAGAGCACGGCGCGGTTCCCACTGAGGGCGATGAATCCGACCGAATGCGCCAATATGCTTCGGTCAGAGGCCGCTGCCATGGTCGAGATTGGGGAACATTGCTATTTCCGACGCCTCAACCGATTGGGCTCGGCGAGCCAGGTCCTCACTACCCAATGCCATGGGCGTTACAAACTTGGATTGAAGGCGAGGTTGCCACGCCGCACGGGCTAAGTGGATCGACGACGTTCGCCCTAGACCTTGTACACCTCGTGGCATCGTTGCGCCAAGCGGACACACGGGGCCGACGCTTCGAGGGCAAGGACGTGGTGGACATCTCTCCGATCATGACGATTGGATGAGTGTTTGCTTTGAAAACAGCGAGGGCCTTCTTGATGTGGCTCGACTGCGCGATTTGTGGACTCGCTTCCGGGAGTTGCCATCCGCTGGGCCTGTCGTGATGACTCATAGGGACCCTATCCCAGCAAACCTTCTCGTGCAGGGCGGGCGTCTTGTCGGAGTGCTTGATGGCGGCAGTTTCGGACCAGCCGACCCGTCGCTAGATTTGGTAGTCGCGTGGCATCTTCTAGACCGCGAGCGAAGAGCGACCTTTCGGTGCGGCCTTCAGGTTGAAGATCTTTGGTGGAAGCGTGGTGTTGCTTGGGCATTCCAGCAGACAATGGGTCTCGTCTGGTATTACCATCGCACCAACCCCGCCATGAGTGCGCTGGGGCGCAGCACGATCTCTCGCATTCTCGACGATCCGGACATCTGAATCGCGCAGTCCCTCCGTCGGGACGGACGTTCGTTTCCTAAACGGGGTTTGTCTACCATGCGCCGGAGTGTCGCGAGACACCGAACCAACTGCTCGCGGCGCCAATCGCGCACATCACGAGGATATCGCTCAAACTTTTGATCGGCCACCAACCTCCTCCCTCCGCTTGCCTTCGTCTTTGAAAGACAACGTCAGCGTTTCGTGCAATTTGCCGAGTGTGCCGTCCTTGCGAAAACGAATTCCCTGGAGGACGAAGGTGACATGCCCGCTGGACGAGATCTGGCGGGTGCTGTCGCCCGGGGCACGCGTCCAGAAGCCGCCAAACAACGCCATGCGCTTGGGGGCTTGAAACCAGTCGAAAAGCGCCATATGTTTTGCACAGTAAATACGGCTGCTAATATGACAAGGAACTCCATGGGGCAAGCCCTCAAGAAATCCATGCAGAATGAACCCCTGGTTTTGTCCTATATGGACCGTGCCGGGAAAATTGCCGTTGACCAGGTGGCCGACAGCTTTGGAATGTCCAAGGGTCAGTTGGCTCAGACGGCCGGGCTTGCCCGCGAAACCCTCTATCGGCTGGAGCGCAGCCGCACGGCAAAGACGCAGGGGCGTCTGCGCGAGATGCTCGAAATCATCAGCCGCGTGACGGATTGGGCGGGAGGCAAGGAACAGGCCATGGCCTGGTACCGAGCCCAGCCGCTGCCGGCATTCGGTGGACGCACCGCCGAAGCCCTCGTGAAGGACGGCAAGGCCGCTGCTATTCGCGACTACCTCGATCACATGGCCCTGGGTGGCTTTGCTTGAGGTTTGTCGGAACCTGCTACAGGGCGCATGATCCACGTTGGGCATTCAAGCCGAGTTCCGGTGATGGAGCGGCGATCAGGGGCGCTCGATTCAATCCCAAAGGTGTGCCCGCGCTATATCTGGCGCTGACCGTCATGACGGCTGTCAAGGAAGCCAACCAGGGCTTCGCGCATCGCATCGACCCCTGCGTGCTGTGCTCTTATGAGGTGGACTGCGAGGACATCACTGATCTGACAACCGAGCAGGGCAGGGGAGAATCTTCTGTCACGCTTGCGGACATGGGGAGCGCCTGGGCCACGGCTCTCAGCAACGGAGAGCGACCTGCATCCTGGTCCATCTATGACCGGCTGCGGCCTGAAGGCATCGCTGGAATTCTGGTGCCGAGTTTTGCTCCGGGCGCGGAGACGGAAGACCGCAATCTGGTGCTATGGGACTGGGGTCCCGATCTTCCGCACAAAGTGAACGTGTTCGATCCGAGCGGTCGGCTGCCGAAAGACCAGCTGTCCTGGCGATGAAACAGGCCCGGAGGCTCCGGGGCAGCCCGAATGGCCGAAAACCAATCTTTTGGCGCTCAGGGTGAGGCCGTTCGCGCGAACCTGAGCGGCGGAACAACGGCAGAGCAGGGGGTTCGTTAGAGGCCGGAAGCCCTGGTCAGGTTGATGCGGAAGCGATGTCTGCGACGCTGATAGCGGCGGGTCATCTCCGCGGAGGCATGGCCGAGCTGTTTTTGCACATAGCGTTCGTCGACCTCGGCCGACGAGGCCAGCGCGCAGCGAGTGGCCGGCGAATTTGACGATGCGGGCCATTGTCGAGAAGCCCGGACAAGGCGCAGCAATGACGATGATCGAATTTTCTCTTCAAAGGCGGGGTTCGAATAGGACAACTAGGACTAGCAGCCCCGCCAGCGCGTGTTCCTGCTGGCCGCTGTCCCAGCGTTAGCGCGAGGGCCTGGCTCCCACGCCCTGCATCGTCAGCGACCGATCGGGAGCACGGGCTGCTCCGCAGACTCGACTTCATATCAGCTGGCGCTAATTATCGTCCCCTGGGTGAAAAAACCTTAGAGGCGACATGCTGAAACCATCAAGGAAGAACAATGTTCGAGAAAGCCGACTTCTATCTCTTTTTCGCAGCTATGGTGATCGTATCACAGTACGGCGGGTCACACGCAAACTTCATTCGTACCGAGATTGGCTCAGAGCCTTTGCCCTGACGCTCCTCCCGATGAGCAAGGCTCATCACTGCAATGCCTGCGATCGCGATGTCGCGGCTTTTTACCGTTTCGGAGCGTACACTCTTATCTGCCCGCTTTGTCATGCCGTGGATCGTGAGCGGTTTTTGATTTGTGCTCTAGACCGTAGGCTTATCAAGTTGCCGGCGGGGCAGCTTGAAATTCTCCAGATTGCGCCGAGCGAGAAGGGTCTTTCAAAGAGACTCTCTCAAGCGGGCAATCTAATCAAAGCCGATTTCGAGCCGGGACGGTACGGCCCCGATACCGTGAAAATTGACCTGATGGACATGCGTCGCACCAGCGATCTCGATATCGTCGTCTTAAGTCATGTCATGGAACACGTACCTGATGATCGGCATGTGTTTCGGCAACTTTGGTCATCTCTTAAGCCCCGAGGGCAGGTCTGGATCCAGGTGCCGCTTATTTATCGCCAAACGATCGAAGCGACGCCATCTATGTCACTGAGCGAGCGCGACGAGCGCTTTGGTGGATCGGATCACGTGCGAGCCTACGGACCGGATATCAAGGAGCGTATCGAGGACGCCGGCTTTACGGTCACCCGAATAAATTCAGATCGTATACCCGCCGCGGATCGCGACCGGCTTGGGCTTCTCTCCGATACTCTCTTTGTGGCAGAACGGCCCGAGTAACCCAATTTGGAATGAACTTGTCCGCTTGGGCCTGCCTTCGGGCGCCGGGCCGGCTTTGCCCAGCCAACCCGGACGCGAGCGGACAGATTTGGTTCCGTGGGGCTCCATCTTCGAAACTGCGGCGACCGTTTTAAAGAAATCAAAAGGCTGCCGAAGGCGTCATCTTGGCGAAGAGGCCATGATCGGCGAATCCCACCCCTCCGCGACCATGATCCGAGGGCTATCTCGCGCCTTGCCTCTCAAAAAGTGGTTTGTCTACCATGCGACGGAGCGTCGCGAGGAACATAAATCAATAGAAAAATCAATGTCTTAATGACTAGACCTTCGTTCCTTGATGCCTCGCAAACTTGTCTAGGTGCAGAATAGGAGCCGCGTCTACAACTGCTCGCGGCGCCAATGGCGCCCAAAAGGCATACGTCGACGAAGCTGGTGCACGACGAGGCATTGAGCATCCACAGCCTGCGGCGCCTCTACGCGTTGATGACCCGAAGCCGCCTTACGCATTGCCTGTTGACCCAGGCATATCTTCTCTGTCCGCACAAAAGGCATACAGTGGTATAAACAGGAGATATCGTCGGTTTCCAATCTGATAACGGATGAAGGGAGTTGAGTGATGTTCACGAACAGCAAACGTTTTTCGCGCCGTCGGTTCCTCGGCGTCAGCGCCGGCGCCTTCGCAGCCGGCCCGTTGGGCCCGTTTGTGCGAGCGGCATGCGCGCAGGTGACGACATTCAAGGCCGGCGTTATCACCTCGCTGTCGGGCGAGAACATCCTCGGCGGCAACCTGACCAAACGCGGTTACGACCTATGGGCGGAGGCCGTCAACGCCAAGGGCGGGGTTGAAGTCGCCGGCGAGCGTTTCAAGGTCGACATGTTCTACGGTGACGACCAAAGCAACCCGGCGACCGGCGCGGATGCCGCCGAGCGCCTGATCGTCCAGAATGAGGTCGACGTGCTATTCGGCCCTTACACCAGCGGCTCGACTATCGCCGTGCAGCCGATTTGCCAGAAGTACCAGGTGCCGATGATTTCCGGCTCCGCGGAATCCCCAAACGTCTGGAAGGCCAAGCCGGAATTCAACTTCGGCATCATCCCGGCCGTGGACACCACTGCGGGTAAATCGCTGGCCGTGCTGGCGAAACTGTCTAACCCCATGGCCAAGACGATTGCTGTGATCGGCGTCAACGAACCCTTCTCGAAGGAAACCGGCGAAGGTTTTCGCGACGGGGCCAAGGAGGCCGGATTGGAAGTCGTCGCCTACGAATTGGTGCCGGCCTCTGGCGACCTTACTCCCGTCATCTCTAAGATCGCAGCGCTCAATCCCGATATCGTCGCCGTCGGCGGCCATGAGGAGCCGCTGATCAATGTCGTCAAGACCTCCAAGTCGCTGAACTTCCGGCCCAAGGCGCTGATAATGCACTATGGCGTCACCGACCCGGCCTTCGCCCAGGCGCTCGCCGCGGACGCCGACGGTACCTGCGGCGTCTCCGTGTGGCTGCCGTCGGTTTCATATAAGGACGACTTCTTCGGCACCGCAAAGGAGTTTGCCGAGATGGCGCAAAAGAAGTCCGGGCACGAGCCCGACTATACCGAAGCGGCCTGCGCGGCCAGCGGTCTCGTTTTCGGCGATGCCGTCAAGCGGCTTGGCAAGAAGCCGGGGCTCACGCCTGAAGACAGGGTTGCTCTTAAGGACGCGATAGCCGCGACCGACATCCAGACCTTCTACGGACCGATCAAGTTCGAGAAGGAAGGCAACCACTACCACGACAACGTCCAGCCGGTGCCGGTGCTGATCCAGATTCAGGGTGGCAAGACCGTAGCGGTGGGGCCGAAAGAGGCCGCGGCAGCGGACCTCACCTACCCGCTGCCAGCTTGGAAATAGCCGGTTCTGGACAGGGTGGGGGCGGCCTCGTCGCCATCACCCTTGCCCGGCGCAATGACGGTGGTTGCGCGTGCTCGGAAAATGACGGACCATGCTATCGTGTGTACGGCCGCTTTGCCGCGGCACTCTGCCCTTTCGTTGGCTGACGGACGGTTCCCGCGTTGGATCTATTCCTACAGACCTTGCTGAACGGCCTTCTGATCGGCGGCGTCATCGCCACTTTTACGATCGGTTTCCAGCTCGCTTTCGGCGTGCTGCATGTCATCGATTTCGCGGTGGGCGGCTGGGTCGTGCTGGGCGGCTATCTCGGCTACTATATGGGTGCCGGACTGGGTGTCGACGGATTCCTGGCGATCCCCGTGGCCTTCATGCTGTTCGGCGCCATCGGCTATCTGATTGGGCCGATCCTCTACAATGTCCGCAACAGCCGCACGGCGCGGCCGGAATTGATGGCGCTGGCGTTGACCTTCGGCCTGTTCACGCTACTGCGCGGCGGCATGCTGACCGCGTGGGGCTTCAATACCCACAGCGTGCCGACCGTGTTGAGCGGCGAGAGCCTCGCCGTCGGGCCCGTGACGGTGCCCCTGATCCGCGTGGCCGCGGCGGTCTTCGCGATCGCCATCGCCGGCGGACTGTTCCTGTTCCTCTACCGCACCCGCTATGGGTTGGCGATCAGAGCGACGGCTGAAAACCGGCAGAACGCCGCACTGATGGGCGTCAACATCCGCCGCCTCAGCGCCACTGTTTACGGGCTCTACGCAGGCATCACTGCCATGGCCGGCGTACTAATGGGTGCAATCTTTTCAGTGAACCCGGAAGTCGGCCTGCGCTATACTCTGTTCGCATTTTTCGTGGCTGTGCTTGCCGGCTTGGGCTCCGTCGGCGGTGCCCTCGTCGCCGCGCTGCTGCTCGGCGTCATCGAAGCCTTCGTCGCGACCTATGTCGGGTCGAGCTATTCGCTGCTGGCGATCTTCGGCACCCTATTCCTCGTCCTTCTCGTGTCTCCGCGCGGGATCCTGCGGCACGGCTTGTGAGGCGGGACATGAAGCCACGCTGGGCCGTCCTCCTCCTGCTGATCGCCGTAATCGTTGTGCTGGCGCTGCTGCCGATGCTGGTCAACAACTACTGGCTGCGCATTGCCACTGGCGCGCTGATGTGGGCGGGGCTGGCCTGCTCCTGGAACATGCTCGGCGGCTATGCCGGCTACATCAATTTCGGCCATTCGGCCTTCTTCGGGCTCGGCGCCTATGTTACGGCGCTGCTGATGGGCGACAGGCTCGCCTGGCCCTTCTTCGCCACCCTCCCGGCCGGTATCGTGGTGACGGCGCTGTTTGCCATCATCATCGGCGCGCCGACGCTGCGCCTGCGCGGCGCCTATTTCGCCATAGCCACCTGGGCCTTCGCCGAGGTGCTCATACAGTTCGCCTCGGTGATGGACTTCACCGGCGGCATCGGCGGCATTGGGCTGCCGCCCTTTCTTGACGAGCGCTTCTTCTACTTCGCCATGTTCGGCGCGGCTGCGCTCACCTATCTCATTACGTGGGCGCTGTTCGAGCGCTCGCGTTTCGGGCTGAAGGTCAAGGCACTGCGCGATCATGAGCCGGCGGCCGAGGCTATCGGTATCAATACTTCGCTGGTCAAGCTGCAGACCTTCGTGCTCAGTGCCGTCACCGCCTCGGTATTTGGCGCGATCTTTGCCTACTGGGTCACGTTCATCAATCCGAAAAGCGTCTTCGGCGGCGACATCACCGATCAGATGGTGGTGATGGTGCTGCTGGGCGGGCTGGGCAGCCTGTGGGGGCCGGCATTGGGCGGTGTGGCGCTCTTTGTCGTAAACCGCATCATCTGGATGTACTGGGGTGACACCGCGTTCTATATCGCCATATTGGGCGCGGCCATCGTGCTGGTGGTGCTGTTTCTGCCGAACGGCATCGTCGGCATGTTTTCGAGGCGCGTGGCCAAGTCTGGCGCCGTGCTGGACAAGGCGGTCGGCAATCTTGTCGGCGGCGGCCCGGGACGGCCCAGTTGAGCGCCGCCGAGGGCAAAACTTCTGGCACCGGCGAACCTATTCTCGTCGTGCGCGAACTCCACTGCCATTTCGGCGGCATCAAGGCCGTCAACGGTGTCTCCCTGGACGTCGGTCGGCGCGAGATCGCCGGCCTGATCGGGCCTAACGGGTCTGGCAAGTCGACTCTGTTCAACCTGATATCGGGCACGGTGACGCCGGATCGTGGCCAGATCCGCTTCGACGGTCACGAAATCGGCGGCCGAAAGGCTCACACGATCGCGCGGCTGGGGCTTGCTCGCACCTTCCAGATTCCGGCCATGTTTGACAATATGAGCGTCACCGAAAACCTGCTGGCGGCTGCGGCCGAGGGCCACTGGCGGGGCGCGCGCGAACGGGCGGCCGATACGCTGGCGCTGCTCAAGCTGGAGCATGTCGCAGACAACCGCGCATCCGATCTTTCGGGCGGCCAGCAGAAACTGCTGGAGTTCGGGCGCGTTGTGATGCGCCAGGCCTCGCTCATTCTGCTCGACGAGGTGACAGCGGGCGTGCATCCCAGCATCCGCAAGATCATCGTGGAGGCCATCGCGCGGCTGCGCGAGCGCGGCACCACCGTCCTGGTCATCGAGCACGACATGGAAATGGTGCGGAACGTGTGCGACCGCATCATTGTCATGGATGCAGGCCGTGTCGTGGCCACCGGGCCTTTCAACGACATCGTTCGCAATTCGGAAGTTATGCAGACCTATCTGGGGCGGCCACAATGAGCACCACGCTCACCGCCGACAACATCGTCGCCGGCTACGGCAAGCAGGAGATCGTCCATGGCGTCTCGCTGAGCGCGGAAGCTGGCAAGATTACCTGCATCTTCGGGCCGAACGGCAGTGGCAAGTCGACCCTGCTCAAGGCCATTGTCGGCGCGCTGCCGGTGTGGAGCGGTACGGCGCGCCTGGGTGAATCAACACTCTCCAACCTTGCCGTCCATGAAGTGGTGCGCCAGGGTCTGGTGTTGATGCCGCAGGGCGGCGGTGTGTTTCCGCGCCTGACAGTGATGGAGAATTTGCGCATGGGTGGCTACGCCATCGCGGACCGGCGGATAGTCGAGCAGCGCATCGAGGCGCTGATCGAGCAATATCCCTCTTTAGCACGGCGGCGGCGTACCGCGGCCGGTTCGCTTTCGGGCGGCGAGCAGGCAATGCTTGCGCTGGCGCGGGCACTGGTTTCGGAACCGCGCTTCATTCTGCTGGACGAGCCTTCCGCCGGATTGTCGCCGGCCATGGTCATCGAGACGCTCGAACGCATTACCACCCTCACCGCGCACGGCATTGGCATCGTGATGGTGGAGCAGAACATCCGCGAGGCGATGCCGATTGCGGACAAGCTTTACATCCTGGCGGCCGGCGAAAAGCGCTTCGAGGGGACGCGTCGGGACGTGCGCGACGACCGGCAGATCATGGAAATCTATATGGGGGGAGCGTGAGAGAAGCGGTCGACACCCCAGCGCGAGTTGCAAATGCCAAATGTGGCTTGGCGGTTAGTTGTAAGAAGGCGGTCATTTTCGGCAGTCAATTGGGAGAATGATCAGGCTGAGTTCGTTGTCGTACAGAAGTTCAAGCCTGCTGCTCAGAACCTGAACACTCGCCCTGTGGCCGACTCGGCGAGACCTTTGCGTCGAGCAACATTTCCGTTCTCATATCCAACTCCCGTCGTTCGTTTCGTGGAATGCCGAAGATATCGCCGCAAAGGGGAATGTTCAGATCACCGGCCCGGCGCTTCGCCGAAGCCACCGGCAGGATCGTCCTTGCCAAAGCGAGCGTTGAAGTCCGCCATGAACTCAGGCGCATAAGCATTGGTCTCCTTTGATCGTGCTGATGACGCGCAGGCGCAGTGCCTTCACAAGCCGGTCCTGGAGTGTCTGATGGCGCGCTCAACACGTCCTTTGAGAACCGGCACGCGTCCGCCTGCAGAATAATAGAGAGATGGTCCCTAAATGGATGTTGCGTAGGAGCCCGGGATCGACGGGCGTCACTGCAGCACTTCTTGATGGACTATCATGTCCGCGGCCCGCTGGCCGATCATCATACTGGGCGCATTGGTGTTGCGGCCGATCAACTTCGGCCGCGTCCAGGAGGGCAAGGGCCGCAAGGACCGCCACTCCACGATGTCGCCGCGACTGCACGAACTGCTCCGCGTCTGGTGGCGTGAGGGCGACGACGGGGCATGAAGCTGCCGCAGCTTGCCTGTTTCCGCGCCGAAACCCCGGTCACTGACGGGAATCAGCTACGCGTAGGAGCACCGCGCCAGTTTTGGCGCTTAGGTTCTGCGAATTTGCAGAGGTGCAGGTCGATGGTCTTTCCGCTGAGGCAGAGCTCATGAGCGATCACCTTATTCGACCTGCCGGTCGCCACCAGCCGCAGCACGTGCAGCTCGCGTGGCGTCAGCCCGAAACCAATCTCCGGTGATGCAACTGATCTCTGAGAATCGATCCTCGGGATATCGGATGCGGCACCCAACGCTTCGAACGCTCCCGAAGCGGAGCGCATGCGCCGCGGCTGTGATCGGCGAGTGCCCATCGGAATCTCGCCACACTTGTCACTCCAGAGTAGATGTCCGATCCTATTCTATCGCACGAGCAGCCAACTGGTTTACAATTGCTCCAACTGTCGCAACTATGGAGGAAGCCGATGCAAGAGGCCCTCGTCGTCCGCCGCGAGACACACATCCCGGCGCCCCCCGCTGCGCTGTTTGCCCTCCTGACCGATCCGGAGAAGATCCTGCGCTGGATGGGAACGGAGGCGCAGCTCGAGCCGCAGTCCGGCGGGCTCTATCTCGTCAATGTTACCGGGGCTCGCGTCGCTCGCGGCACCTTCCGGGAGGTGGTGCCGGTGCACCGTCTGGCATACAGCTTCGGCTGGGAAGAGAGCGATGAGGTGCCGCCGGGATCGAGCCTGGTTGAGATCGATCTGATCGAGCAGCCGGACGGAACGCTGCTGCGCCTGACCCACTCCGGCCTGCCCAATGCCGAGCAATGCGCCGGCCATGCGGAGGGCTGGGCTCATTACCTCGGCAGGCTGGGCGAGGTTGCAGCCGGGCGTGATCCCGGCCCGGATCCCAAATACGGCCACACGGGCAGGCGGTGACGGCCTTCCGCGCGCGATATCGCCGCCCGTGAGCCCGTTGCAATTTGACGGCGGATGCCGGCTCGCAGGGCGGGTCGAACCCGGCGCCATCGAGGATCGGACCGTACCAGCGCCGGGGGCGGGGGGATAGATCGGCGGGCCGGCTGCGCATCGTCACGGCGCGGATGACAGGCCGGGCGCGGTGGCCGCATAATCGCGCCATGGATCTGCCCGCGCCTCTCGCCTGGCTGGTGGACGAGGCCGGCGCCTCGGCCGCCCCCGACCGGTTTCTGGCCGAGCTCGGCGGCCGACTTCTGGCTGACGGCCTGCCGCTGGCCGGCGGCGCGCTGACGCTCGCGGTGCCGCATCCCATCATCACCCGCCGCACCTGGCTTTGGCGGGCGGAGACAGGGGCGGTGATCGAGGCGCTGAGCTTCGCCGGCGGTCCGCTCGGCCAGGCCGGGCGCGACTGGCTGGCGGAGCTCGGCACGGTGCAGGAGGGCCCGGTTGGCCGGGCGCCGGATAGTCCGGTGCTGGGCTGGGCTGGAACCCGGCCGTTCGGCCCCGCCGAGGCTGCCCGGCTGCGCCAGGCCGCGCGCTTCGCCGCGGCGCCCCTTGCCGCACTTGCGGCGCGGGCGGCGCTGACAGCGCTGCTCGAGGCTTATCTCGGCCGGCGCAGTGCCGCCCGGGTGCAAGGCGGGTCCCTGCGCCGCGGCACCGGAGAAACCATTCGCGCCGCGCTGCTCTATGCCGACCTGCGCGGCTTTACCGCCCTGTCCGAGTCAACCGAGCCCACGACGGTGATCGCCGCGCTCGACGCCTGGTTCGACCGCGTCGCCGGCGCGGTGCACGCCTTTGGGGGCGAAGTGCTGAAATTTATCGGCGACGGCATGCTGGCGATTTTCCCGGTCACCGCTGCGCCGGCCGAGGCCTGCGAGGCGGCGCTGCGCGCCGTCGTCGCCGCCCGCGCCGGCATGGCCCATCTCGATGCGGGGCGGCAGGCGCAGGGCCTGCCCCGGCTGCCGTTCGGCGCGGCGCTGCATCTCGGCGAGATGCTGTGGGGCAATATCGGCGCGGTCGACCGGCTGGATTTCACCGCCATCGGCCCCGCGGTCAACCTGGTCAGCCGGCTGGAGGGGCTATGCCGGCCGCTCGGCCGCTCGGTGCTGATCTCGGGCGCGCTCGCCGCCGAGATCACCACACCGCTGGTGCCGCTGGGCGAACACGTGCTGCGCGGCATCGCCGCGCCCTGCACCGTCTTCACCCTGCCGGATGCGTAATCGCGGTCCTGCGGGGCGGCGGCGTCAACCGCAGATTTGGTTAGCTTGATTTTGGCCATCTAGTCGTCTCCGAACGTCAAAAACTAGGAGCAGAATAGGGGCACTCAGACCCACTGCTCCGGACTACTGCCGCGTGCTAGAGAAAGGTCGAAGGCTCAAGAACGCAAGCTAAGTCCTTGCATCGTAGTGTCTTTTCGCATTTTTACTTGCAAACGGCGGACATGAACTTAGACGAAATTGGCGGGCTCTTAGTCGGCTTCCGCCCCCCTTCGGCGTCTGCATCCGGTACGGTTTCATCAAAGATGACCGACCAGACAACATCCATCAGCCTGCGGCGCCTGACGCCAGGATTGTCACTTGGGGGAAGGCCGGACTGGCGCCCTGAGCATTTGTGGCGCAACTGCGACGCATGGCATGTGCATGGAATGGCGCGAAGACGCCGTCCTCGGGCAAGGTGCGGCAACGCTATCATGTCACGATGATAGCCATCAATTCGCTCTTCTGCCGTGCAGACTTTGGTCTTCCGCTTGATTGGCGCGAACGCGACTTCCTATTCCAAGCGCGCTCGAATGCTTAGGCTCAGGTTTAAGGTGGCGGCGCATTGCGGTCTGGGCAATCAAGGGTTGAGCCTTCTTCACATGGAGAAGGCTGATCGCCAACGCCGCCATAACGTTCAACGAGTTTTGCGAATCCGTAGGCGAAGGCGGAAAGAAGCGCCAGGATACTATTCGGATGGCCATAGGGGATCGTAACAGGATCCCACATTGGATGTCGCAATTCCTCCGCTGCCGCTAGTGCGTCAATTTGAAATTTGACCTTTGCCGTGTCGCATCCGGTCCGGGCTCCTATATGCTTAGCGGAGGTACGCAGGAGACGTGGGTCATGAGCGTGACGTCTGATAAGCCCGAGCATGTCGCTACCGCTTTTGCGAACGCTTGAAACCGGCATGACATGGATGAGTTTGCGTCTCTGTTCGCTTCCGATGCTAATTTCGTTAACGTCGTAGGTGTTTGGTGGAAGAACCGATCCGAGATCGAAGCGGCGCACCGAGCCACCCATGACACCATGTTTCGGGATAGCCGATTAGAAGGCGATATCTCGTCGGTTGTGAAATTGGCTCCGGGGCTTGCTTCTGTTCATTACACTTGGACGCTAACGGGAGCATTTGCTCCGGACGGCTCCCCGGCCGGGGTTAGGAAAGGCATATTGCTTCTGATTGTCCAAGAAGGGCAGTCGGGATGGCGAATCAAGGTGGCTCAGAACACGGATATTGTTCCAGGCGCGATCGCCCCAGCCGGCTCGAAAGGCTAGCTCGCGCCAACCAGAGGCGGAACAGGGCGTCCGCCAGCGAGCCTGACCACCAATACGTATGCGTGCCGGAATGCCGAATTCGACTGGTTTGATCCTCGTCACCGAGGCCGTCAACGCCACGCGTACCGAATTCCTGGTCTTCGCCAAGGCCCATGGCGCCATGGACCTGAGGGTACCGGCCGAGGTGGGCGTCGTTGCGAAAGTGACTATCCTCGGCTCAGGCAAACTCGATTTCTCCGCCGTGACAAAATGGTGAGCGGCGAAGACATGAAGCCCGAGCGGCTTGACAATAGCCGACTGAGGAAGTCGGCGTGTTTGCCCAATCACATGCAACTAAGGCCATCTTGGCTCAAAGGTAGCCTTTGGCCGAGGTCGGTTCTGAATTGAAGCCGGCCTACATCTATCACGAAGTGAATGGCAGTTTTACGCTTCAATATCGGCCGCAGAGGCGGATTTTGCTTTCGCCCAAAAGCCAGACATCGCAGCTGACCATGCTGAAGGTCGCGCCCGCACCACCTGCCGACCTCAGCACCTCTATGCGCAAACGTCTGGTGTAATGCCCGATGCGCGCGCTCGCAGGCCATCTCGCTGTTACATCGCCGTGACAAAAGCACCGCCACGGTGGCGTCAACCGGTTACACAGGGCAAGAAATATCTCCGGCCTTCTGGGAGTGACGTGTCAGCGTCTCCAGAGGCTGCGTGGGCGCGGCGACTGGAACGCTCCACGCCTCGCAAGAGGGTTAGCGAAACCTCGTGAAGGCAAGGTCGAGCTGCGTTCTGCGTTCTATATCGGCGACGGCGGCGACTGGGAGAGATAGATACCATGCGCATGGGGCGTCTGGAAGTTGGCAGGACATGGACGCGGGGCGGCCCGCGTGCAGGCGCTTGGCTGAGCGGTGCAGTGACCACGCAGCGCCACCTCGCAGCGATCATGGCTTGCGACGTGGTCGGCTATTCGCGCCTGACGGAGCGCGACGAGCGCGGCACGCTCGAGCGGCTGAAGATGTACCGCAAGGACCTCCTCGAACGGCTGGTCTCTGTGCACCAGGGTCGGATCGTCAAGCTCACCGGCGACGGCATGCTGTGCGAGTTCGCGAGCGTCGTTAACGCGGTGACCTCGGCAATGGCGATTCAGCAGGCCCTGGCAGAACATGAGGCGGAGATGCCCGAGGAAGAGCGGATTCGCTTGCGCATCGGTGTCAATCTCGGCGACGTGGTCTGCGAGGAGGACGGCGACCTCTACGGTGACGGGGTCAACATCGCCGCCCGACTCGAAAGCATCGCCGATCCCGGCACCGTGGTCGTCTCCGGCACCGCGTACGACCACCTTCAGGGCAAGCTCGATTGCGGCTTCAGGCCGCTCGGCAACCTGCGCCTCAAGAACATCGAGCGGCCCGTGCGCGCCTACCGCGTCGAGTCCGACACCAGCGCCTCGGTGGCTGCATCGCCTCCCTTGCCCGAGAAACCCTCGATCGCGGTCCTGCCTTTCACCAACATGAGCGGCGACCCCGACCAGGAATACTTCGCCGACGGGCTGGTGGAGGACATCATCACGGGATTGAGTCGGGTGAACTCCTTCTTCGTGATCGCCCGCAACTCGTCCTTCACCTACAAGGGCCGGGCGGTAGACCTGCGCCAGGTCGGGCGCGAGCTGGGCGTCCGCTACGTGCTAGAAGGCAGCATCCGCAGAGCAGGATCGCGGGTGCGTATCAGCGGGCAGCTGGTGGACGCGATCAGTGGGCACCATGTCTGGACTGACCGCTTCGAGGGCGATGTGAGCGACATCTTCGACCTGCAGGACAAGGTGACCGAGAGCGTCGTCGGTGCGGTCGAACCGAGCATCCGGCTGCAGGAGATCAAGCAGGCGCGCATGAAACCGACCGAGTACATCAGCGCCTACGACCTCTACCTTCGCGCGCTGCCGCGCTTCTACAGCATGACGCGCGAAGGCTTTGCCGACGTGCGCCGGCTCACCAACGAGGCGCTCAGCATCGACCCTGGCTTCAACTTGGCGAAGGCACTCGGCGCCTATATCCGCAGCCTATCCGTGAGCCAGTGCTGGCACGAGCCCGACGATATCCGAGTCGCCGCGCGCATGGCGCGAGAGGTACTGGCGGAAGCGCGCGACGATCCCACGAGCCTACGCTTCGCCGCGCAGGTGATCGCCTACAGCGCGAAGGACTACGAGATGGCGTTGCGCACGATCGAGCGATCCCTGCTGCTCAACCCCAATTCGGCGCAGGGCCATACGGGCAGCGGCTGGGTGAACGCACATTCCAGCCGCCCGCTCGTCGCCATCGAGCACTTTCACAGGGCAATGCGGCTGAGCCCGATCGACCCCGAGAAGGGCATCGCGCTCTCCGGCATCGGGATGAGCTACCTGATGCTCGAGCGCTACGAGGAAGCGCTGGCATGGGGAGAACGCGCGCTGCACGAGATGCCGAACTACGGCTCCTCGCACCGGGTGGTGATCATGGCGCTGGTCAAACTCAACCGGCTGGACGAGGCGCAGGCGGCGGCGCGGCGTCTTATGAAGGCGTTCCCGACCTACACGCTCACCCTGCAGAGACAGATCAACCCGTGGCTGGACGAGGTGTTCGCCGAGCGTTATGTCGAGGCGCTGGGCATCTCCGGCGTGCCAGAGTGATCGTCGCAGTTGCAAAGATGCCCGGCGAGGCGACGTTCCCTTGACCTGCGTCGCTTCTGGAAGGCCAGTTCTCTGGCGGCTTGTCTTAGGACTGAGCGCGTAGAGCAGCGTGAACAGCCGGCGAGCTCTCCGTTGAATTCGCGTCGAACTTCCGGTTTCGATCCGCTTCTTATAAGGCAACAGGCAACCTCCGGGCGGTTCAGATCCTGCTTGGGCACACCGAGATCGAGAATACGGTTCGCCATCCGGATGTCGAGGTCGGGGACGCGCTCACATCGCCGAGGGAACCGAGATCTGATCACGATGGCCTCTCGACTTCGCTGAGAGGTCATCATGTTCTGAAAGCCACCGCTCAGTTACGGGGCTCGATTTCCGCAATGCGTCGCATCACAGCCGTTCGGCATGGAAGATGGTCATCCCGAAAACCGCCGGTCCACTGTCGCCCATCAAAGGCGGAACTATGCGGCGTTGAGGCGCTAGGCGAATTTGCGCCTCGTCTCGGCGGTTGAGACGAGCTCTGCCACTTCCTGAAAGCGGTCGCTAGCGGCGATCACAAGCCAGATCCGGCCGAGCACCCAGAGGGAAAGCGCCCACCGGAGCAGCAGCCAGAGATGCGGTGTTGGCATTTTCGGGCCCCCTGAATCCGGCCCGGCTGAGTTTGATGGAGAAGTTCGAACAGGCGCCAGGCATTAATCGGCAGCAGCACCAGTTCCATCAGGCTCAGGGTAAGCTGCCGATGAGGGGCGCCATAGGCGGCAAAGCACAAACCATCTCAGCACCGCCGTTATGCGCAGCCACAGCATGGCTTCATTGAGGCTTCATTGAGTAGGTGAGAACGGCGAAGAAGCTTCCGAGGAAGCCGATCGTCTCGGTCCAGATCATGATCATATTTCTTTGGTTGAGTGAAGCCGGTGGGCCTTGGTCAGCCGGAGAAGCCGCCGTCATCGAGAAAACGTCTCCGCGTCCGCCGTTCCTCTCCTGGTCGCGGCTGGCACTGACCACGACCGAGCATTGGCCCCGGCTGCGCACATGTCCCTCAAAAGTCTGCGCCATGGCGGAGAAGTAGCGATTGTCGTGGATGGGCGGCATCAGTCCGACCAGGCCCGATCGCGAGCCTCCCAAGCCCCGCGCCTGCAGATTGGTAGTGTACTGGTGGCGTTCGGCGAGGCTGAGAATTGTTTCCGCCGCCGCAACCCGATGGCGCTTGCACGGCGACACGCTTCCTTCACCGGCCTGATAATCACGGTGAACTCGGAGCCGATCGCCTCGATCGACAGCCAATACGCGGCGTCAAGACGATAAGGCGATCCGGCTCGGCATGATCGCGGCTGCGCTTGCGCCCGTTCCGGCCCGCTCGCATGCGATCAGCCCGCTGGCCGACAAGGCGAAGGTGCGCCTCGATACGTGAGTCTGGTCGGCATCGATCCACGGAATGAATGCTTGACCTCAAGTTAACTTCAGCTTGTACCAATAAGTTGTACGGATTGAAGGAGTATCGTCAATGCTGACCAACATTGATCTTCAGGGACTTCGTGTAGCAGTCACCGGCGGCACGTCCGGCCTAGGACTGGCCCTTGTCCGGCAGCTTGCCAGAGAGGGTGCGTTCGTCGCCTTCGTTGCCCGCACTGCCGCGAACGTCGAACGCATCGCTGACGAGACGGGCGCACATGGCATCGTCGGCGACGTCGGCAAAAAAGACGACATCTACCCGATCGCGTTGCAGGTCACCGCGAGCCTAGGCGGGCTCGACGTTCTGATCAACAATGCGTCGAGCCTCGGGCCCGTTCCACTGGCGCTCCTTGCCGATACCGAGTGCGAGGAGCTGGAAAAAGCGCTCGCGGTCAACCTCGTCGGCGCGTTCCGGCTGACGAAAGCACTGTTCGGTGCACTTGCCGCGTCCGCGCGCGAGGACCGTGGCGCGCTGGTGATCAACATTTCCAGCGACGCGGCGGTGAACGCTTATCCCTGCTGGGGCGCGTATGGTGTGAGCAAGGCCGCTCTTGCTCACCTGACGGCGATTTGGGACGAGGAGGCGAAGGCCGACGGCATCCGGCACCTCGCGCTCGACCCCGGCGATATGGACACCCCGCTGCACGCGCTGGCGCTTCCTGACGCCGATCCGTCGACATTGAAGCGTCCCGACCTGGCTGCTGCCGAGATCATCGAAAAGATGCTCGATACGTTGCCGGCCGGCGCAACACTTCTCGCCGAGACACGCGGATGATTGCCGCCGACCGTCCGGATCGGCGCGCCGCCAGGCTGCTCGTCGTGGAGGCGGACGGCGCGACGCGCGACCTGCCGCGCACTGAACTCGCGATACTGTTCGATGCCGGCGATCTTGTCATCGCCAATGACGCCGCGACCTTGCCTGCCAGCTTGCGCGGCACGCACCTTCCCAGCGACGAGGCGATCGAGATCCGCCTGGCAGGCTGGCTGACATTTCCCGACCCAACCAACTTCCTGGCGATTGCCTTCGGCGCGGGCGATCACCGCATGCGCACGGAAAATCGGCTGCCTCCGCCCCCGCTATCACCAGGCGATCACCTCCGGCTCGGCCGGCTTGAAGCCGTCATAGAGCGCCTTCTCGACCATCCTCGCCTTCTCGAATTGCGCTTCCGAGGCAACCGCGCAGCGGTGCTTGCAGGAGTGGCGCAGCACGGCCGGCCGATCCAATATGCCAATGTTCGCGAACCGTTGGCACTTTGGAATGTTTGGACGAAGATTGCCGCCGGGCCGGTGGCGTTCGAGGCGCCCTCGGCAGGGTTCGCACTCGACTGGCGCACGCTCCAGGCCTGGCGTCGGCGAGACGTGGGCTTCGCAACACTCACGCATGCCGCGGGCGTGTCTTCCACCGGGGACCCCGCGCTCGACTTGCGCCTCCCTTTCGACGAGCCGTACCGCATTCCCGAGCGCACCGCGGCCCAGGTCGCGCGGGCGAAGCTGCGCGGCAGCCGCATCATTGCGATCGGCACGAGCGTAGTGCGCGCACTTGAGGCAGCCGCCAATCCCGGCGGCAATGTGCGTGCCGCAAATGGCATTGCGACAGGGCGCATCGCGCGGGGCACCCCACTTCGCGTGGTCGATGCGATTCTAACAGGCGTCCACCAGCCCGGCGAAAGCCATTTCGAGCTGCTGCGCGCCTTTGCCGATGATGCTCTGCTCGCCAAGGCCTCCGCGGCCTTCGCCGAGCACCGATATCGCACGCATGAATTCGGCGATTCCATGCTGCTCAATCGCCAACGGCTGGATCGATCGCGGACAGAACCAGGAAGTGCGCGAGACGAAGCCTCTACTCTAGGCGATCCGATGATCTTGGATTTCCAAGGCTTTCGAAAACGACATTTTGATTAAGTAATTCATCTAAAACAACTATTTTGACACTAGTAACTTCGACTCTAGGGGTCCGGAGTTCGAATTTCGCCGCCGGGAGTCACGCGCGAGCTGCGGCTGAGACGCGGATAGGCCCGCGCCCTGTGCCGCGGTGATCGCCACCACGTCACCAATGCCTATTCGCCGCGCCAGGGTGAGCCGGGAGCGACGATGGCGGTATTCAAGTTGACGCTAATACAATATTGCCTACGCTCCAACGTTGGGCGATAGTGTGCGTCGGGAGGCAGGAGGCCATAGTTGGCTTTAGCTTAGACTTTGCCCAATCACGAGAGAATACGTTGCAGCTCGTGAATCGGTTCAAGGCAGCAGCTTGTGCTTCAGCCTAGGCGGAAGATGCCAGGTGGATCGTCTCTTCCACTGTAACGTTGCGTGGTTGGGAAGCAATTCGGCAAGCCTTTTCACAGAGCGAAGACAGGGATCTCGCTTGCGCAATACAGGAACTCAGCAATTACCCTGATGTTTGGGCAGGATGCCTTCGATGCGCCATGACGACCAGGAAACTGGGAGGCGACGCGTGAAGTCTTGGTAAGGGCAGCTGGCAGCGTAGTGGTGGCGTCGACGATCGCGTGAACGCCCGGGCTCCAGACAGTGTCGAGGAGACAGCGGATGAGGCAACTCGAATTTTTCTATTTCCTTGGGAGTGGTTATGCATACCTCTCCGTCATGCGTATCGGCCCTTTGGCGAGGGACGCTGGCATTACCGTCAGATGGCGTCCATTCAATGTCCGCACCGTCATGGCGGAAAACAACATTGCGCTTCGCTCGCAGACCGCCAAGGTCAAATACATGTGGCGTGACGTGCAGCGCAGGGCGCGAACTCACGCGCTACCCTTCGTAAATGCACCCATCTGGCCAACCGACCCCGACCTTCTGGCCAACAGGGTTGCTATGGTCGCCGCGGAAGGCGGCTGGTGTGAGGACTATACAATCGAGAGCTTCAAGGCTTGGTATTTGGAGGGCGTGGCCCTCGGCGACAGAGCCCACCTTGAACACGTGCTTCGGCCACTCGGCAAAGACGTGGATGCGGTGATCGCTCAGGCCAACGCACCCGCCGCCCACGAGCGGCTCAAGATGGAAACCGATGCGGCGCGCGAATACGGAATTTTCGGTTCGCCTGCGTTCGTGGTAAATGGCGAAACTTTTTGGGGAGACGACCGGCTCGAAGAAGCGCTTTCTTGGGCAACCGGTCGGCATCGGTTGCAAGATGTCCATTAGCACGGAAGTGCGCGAGCCCCTTGGATCCGCCAATCGTGGCTGACCTGCCCTGTTTGTCCGCTATGAGCGAATTCGCCAAGGTGATGGTCGTTTCTGGCCGGCGGCGGAAAATCTGAAGAAGATCGCAGAGCAGATGGAGGGCAGCGGTCCAGACCGGCCGCAACGTCGAAAAAGCTATCTCGAGATACTCGAAGCGACCGTTCGTGATCCACTCGACGTTGGGAAATCAACGAATCTGCCGAACTAGGGGGCGAGAGCGAATCCACAGTGCCTGGCGGCTTTCTAAACGGCAGGAATCCGATTCTGTCGCCGCATGGACGCCAAGCTTGGCCCCGACGATCTGCATTGATAATAATGCAGATTTGCATTATCTTATTGCGATGAACAGGAAATGTTTAATATGACAACGTTAACAGTGACGACAAGGGGACAGGTGACGTTCCGCAAGGACGTGCTGCAACATCTGGGCATCAAGCCGGGCGAGAAGATCGAGCTTGATCTGCTGCCCGACGGTCGGGCGGAATTGAAGGCGGCACGGGCGAAAGGGTCGTTCCGGGACCTCCACGGCTTCCTCAGAGGCAAGACGAACGGCCAGGTGCTCAGCATCGAGGAGATCAACGAGGCGATAGCGGAAGCGGGCGCCGCGGCCGGGTCCGGCAAGGAATGAGGGTTACGGCCGACACGAATGTGCTGCTGCGCGCCTATGTCGCCGATGATGAGGGGCAGGCGGCCGTTGCCGTCGACCTGCTGGCCAAAGCGGACATCGTGGCCGTGAGCTTGCAGGCCTTGTGCGAGTTCGCCTGGGTTCTGGCCAGGCAATACCAGACAGAGCGCGAAAATATTGCCGCGGCGATCCGGGCGTTGCTGAACACCGCGAATGTTGTCGTCAACCGGCCGGCAGTTGAGGCAGGGCTGTCAGTCCTCGATGCCGGCGGCGATTTCGCGGACGGCGTGATCGCTTTTGACGGCGGCTGGCTTGGCGGGGAGACTTTCGTCTCGTTTGACCGGAAGGCCGCCAAACTGCTTTCGGCGCAGGGACAATCCGTACAGCTTCTTTCCTAAGTTTTCCGCGGTGGTCTTTCGCACTGCGCTGTCGCGTCTGTTAGAGGCTGCTGCGAGGAATCGAATTCTGTTTGTCCCGTGCCACAAGCATCTAGGTGCGGCAGGCAGGAGAGGCAGGTGCCAAATCTGATTGCGCGTGCCGGGAGTGCAGCTTTCCATTGTGAACTGTGCGCCGTCATGCGCGGTCAAGCATAGGCCGGAAGCACGACTCCTAAGTTGGCCGCCAGTATGATCCCAGCGTTGATTGCTTCCCTGCTGGCAGGAATGGACGATCACGTTCGAACCGGGTAGCCGGGCATTGGGGGTGTTTGTGTTCAGCAACACCATTCCGGCCAATCCCTCAACGGGATGACGAGAGCGGCGAACTGGGAGTCCAGCCGCTCAGATCTTCACCGACCCGGCGGCCAAGCCTGCGAGGAAATAACGCTGTGCAATCAGATACAGGATCAGAAGCGGGAGCGATCCCAGCACGCTCATCGCCATCATCTCGTTCCATTCGAACGCATGTTGGCCCATTAGCAACTCGATACCGATTGGAACGGTCCGCATGTCCGTCGACTTCGTCAAAGTGAGCGCAAAGAGGAACTCATTCCACGCCAACAGAAACGTATAGACCGCAGTCGCGACGATGCCAGGCACTGAAAGAGGGATAACCACACGCCACAGCGCTGTCCAACTTGACCCGCCATCGACCAACACCGCCTCATCGAGTTCCCTTGGCAGGGTGTTGAGGTAGCCGGTCATCAGCAGAATTGCGTAAGGCAGGGTGAATACCATGTAGGTTAGAATCAGCGCGAAATAGGTGTTGAAAATACCGAACGCGACGACCATGCCGAAATAGGGAATGAGAAGTGTGATCGGCGGGACGGTCTGTGTGCTGATGATGAAGACGTTGAGCGTATTCTTAAAACGGAATGAATAGCGGCTGAAGCCATAGGCCGTAAGAATGGCGACCAGCAGCGTCAGAAGCGTTACCACTCCCGCGACGAGATAGCTGTTGAGAAAGAAGCGCACCTTGACTGGATCATTGAAGATCGAAAGGTAGGCTACGTTGGTGAAATGGTCGGGCAGCAGCCTCGGCGGTAGGGCAAAGATCTCGGTGTTCGATTTCAATGAAGTGAAAAACATCCACAGGATGGGAAAACCTGCAAAGACCAGACCGGCCGCGAGCCCCAGATATGTCAGTACGGTGGGCAATACGGTGTTTTTGAAAGAAGAGCGCTTTGCCATTGCCGGTCACCTGGCCTTCTGGTGTTTGATGTAGAAGTAAGTCGCGCCCATCGAGATGATCAGGATGAAGATCGCGCTCGCCGAGGCTTGTGAAAATTCGTAACTCGAAAACGCAAGCTTATAGGTATACGTGCTTAGCACCTCGGTCGCATGGATCGGGCCACCGCCCGTTGTCATCCAGACCAGCGGGAAGACCTGCATCGTCCAGATGAAATCCAGCAAGGCGATGCTGATGATGATCGGCATCAGCTGCGGAATCGTGATGTACCGGAACTTTTGGAACTCATTGGCCCCATCGATGCCTGCGGCCTCGTAAAGGTCCTTGGGGATGCCCTGCAGACCGGCGAGCAAGCTGACCATGTAAAGCGGGTATCCCGCCCAGATGTTCGCAAACGTCAACGCATGGAGCGCGGTTTTCGTCGAGGAGAACCACTCGACCTTGAAGTTGACGATATGGAGCGCCATCAGGATGCTGTTGACCACGCCGTTGGGATCCAAAAGCAACCGCCATATGATCGCGATGATCACTGCCGTAAAGAGCCAGGGCAAGATGTAGAGAACACGCAGAATGCTTCTAATCACCGGATGGACGCGTTGGGTGTTCAGCAAGAGCGCGAAGGCCAAGCCGATTAGAAGATGGAAAATGACGCTCATCACCGTGAAATAGAGGGTCTGCCCGACCGACTGCCAGAAAACCGGATCTGCGAAGATCGTCACGTAGTTCCGCAACCCTACGAAAGCAGCGTCCTTTTTCATGATCGCGCCGTCCATCAGCGAATAGCGCAGGACCGTGATCATGGGAAACAGCATGAGCAGGCAAAACAAAAAGGTGGCTGGTGCCACGTAAAACAGCGGGATCAGCCTCTTTCTTGTCTTGTAAGAGATCATGCCACGCTTGCGCACTTTCGTTGGCGTGACGATCAGACCTTCGTTGGCGAGGCTCATGAGGTGTAACCCGTTTGATCGTAGGAACGTATCGTCTGGTTACGATGCAGCGGCAGCGCGATAGAACCATATCGCGCTGCCGGAATTGTCTGGAGCTGCGCCTACTTGGCGAAGTCAACCAACCACTGCTTTTGCGTATTGGCAGCCGCGTCCTTTGCGGTTTGCTGGCCGTCGAACATCTTTTGCACTTCGACGTTCATGTCTCGCATCAGGTCCTCGGCGACGGGCAGGCCCACGAATTCGTTGGCCAGGTGGCCGCTTTGGTAGATCTTGAAGGCTTCCTCAAATAGCGGGTCCGATTTCGAGAAGTCAGGCTTCGCGTGCACATTGCCTGGAAAGGCGTTTGCGAGCGATACCAGGCGGCCGTTCACTTCCGGGCTCATCAGATATTCAACAAGCTTCCAGGCCTCAGCCTTGTGCTCGGTGCTGTTGCTGATGCCGATGCCCCACGAGGCATAGGGCAGTCCGCGCTTACCCGAATAGCCATCAACCGCAGGTAGGGCAGAGATGCCGAACTTGAGATCGGGGTTGCGCTGGCGGATAAGATTGATATGTGCCAGCGAGTCGATCATCATTCCAACGCGGCCGTTGACGAACTCTTCGACCTTGTCCTGTTCCTTCTTGGCAAAGATGCCTGGCGATATGACGCCGGCGTCCTGCAGGGACTTGATGTATTCGAGCGTACCGACCACGGCACTATTTTCCACATCGGGCTTACCGTCCTTGAGCATCGACGCCCCGGAAGCCCACACCCAAGACATCACGTCGTTCTGGATGCCGCCGGGATTTTGCAGCGATAGCGGCAGCACCCACCCGTATTCGTTCTTGTCCGTATTGGTCATCTTCTTCGCGGCAGCGGCGAATTCTGTGCGGGTAGTCGGCATCTTGTCGACACCGGCAGCCTTGGCCAGATCGAGATTGACGAAGACCGGGTATACGAACGAGGCTAGCGGGAACATGACGCTTTGGCCGTTGACCTTGATGATGTCAGCGATCTGGCTCGGGTCATATTTGGCGTCGGCCATTAGGCTGTCCATCGACGCGATTGCGCCCTGCTTTGCAAGCCCGTTGACCCATGCGCCGTCCAGGCCGACGACATCGCTGAGCGTACCCGACGCGGCGCCGACCACGATCTGATCATGGGTGGCGGAGTAGGGGCCGCTGACAAGCGTCACCTTGATGCCAGGGTTTTTAGCTTCGAACTCATCCATGATGCCACGCAGAGCGCCAGCGGGCATTTCGGGCTCCCACCATTGGATGAATTCGAGATTGGTCTCAGCGAAGGCGCAGGTGGCAGATAGTACCCAGACGGCCACAGCGGACGAAGCCGCTACAATATATTTACTGACGTTCATGTTTCCCTCCTCGGAGCGATGTTTTGGCTCGATCCTCCCGATCGCGATCAAACTAGGTTCCCTTCCGGGTCTTTGTGTCAATCAAGAACTAGGATCGTGAAGAATGGCTGGGAAAATGGGAAGCCAGAAATAAATGTAAGCAGTTGAATAATATGCGCTTTTGTCTGAGTCTTTCCGGCGTATTTTTTCCATTGTACACATTGCTCGCGTCGCATTTCTCGGCTAATTTCGTAACCAAACGAAAGCCAGTTTGCTAAAAAGAAAACAAATGAAAGGCGCATCGATCGGACGGAAAAGCGGGCTTTCGGCGAGGTCACGCACTTGCGAAGACGTCGCAATTTAGACGGCGTTCAGGCGACTCTTGATCGCTTTGTTGGGTGACCAATGGGCACGAGACGATCTCGAGCTCCCGGTGAAAAAATCGGCGTGTCGCACGCTGAACGATGTCGAGCAGGGTTGCACCGTTTGCCAAGGAGGACGGCCCGAAATTTCCCTTGATGCAAAGCCAACGATCTTAGTCGCCCACGAATGCTTGGCTCCTGGCCGGCTACGATCTGGCAGCTTAGAAGTCACGGCCTTAAAATAACCCTCAACCAACCGATTTGATGGTCGAGCGAGGGTTCGCACACCAGAGTGGAGCCAGCGTCTAACGAAATTTGCGCGTCCGATTCTTTCCGGATCAACCCTCGCGGATCACGCTAAATTGCGAGATGCGTCTGGGGATCGAAGAAGTGCAACTTGGCCGCGTTGATCGCAAGATTAATCAACTCGCCCGGCCCGACCGCGCTGACGGCTTCAAACCTCGCTACGGCGTTTGCCGCACCGCTTAGATCTTCAACGGCATCTGGGTCGCCGGAATCGATTCGAACCGCATCGACACTCAGGTGAACGACAAGCTCGGATCCCAATTCCTCCGTCGACTTTACGATTGCCGGCAGAGTGGCATGGCGCGATCCCGATTCCAGACTGCTGTCGTAGAGATCCTCGGGGCGTATGCCGAAGATGAGTGTCTTGCCTTCGAAGGCGGTCAGACCAGGCGAGCGCTCAAACGCACTCGTCGGCACCGGGATCGAAAAGGTCGGCAGGTCGATCCTGCCATTGTGCAAACGGCCTTCGAACAGGTTCATCGACGGCGACCCGATGAAACCCGCCACGAAGGCATTGATTGGCCGATTGTACAGTGTCTTTGGCGTGTCGACCTGCTGAAGCACACCGCCTTTTAAGACCGCAACCCGGTCGCCCATGGTCAAGGCTTCGGTCTGATCGTGTGTTACATAAATCGTGGTCACCCCCAACTGTCTTTGCAGGCTGACAATTTCCGCGCGCATTTGCACGCGCAGCTTGGCATCGAGGTTTGACAAGGGTTCATCCATGAGAAAGGCCGCCGGTTCGCGCACCATCGCGCGCCCCATGGCGACCCGCTGGCGTTGTCCGCCTGACAGCGCCGCCGGCTTACTGTCCAGCAGCGTTTCCAATTGCAGGGTCTTTGCAATTTCATGGACGCGCTTCGTGCGCTCGGCCTTGCTCTTCCCCGCAAGCTTCATCGAGAAGGCTATGTTGTCGAACACTGTCATATGCGGATAAAGGGCATAATTCTGAAAGACCATCGCAATATCGCGGTCCTTCGGCGCCAGATCCTCAACATTCTCGCCGCCAATGCTCAGGGTTCCGCTGCTGATCTCTTCCAGCCCCGCGATCATGCGCAAGGCAGTCGATTTTCCGCATCCCGAAGGGCCAACGAGAATGAGGAACTCGCCATCGTTTATCGTCAGGCTAAGATCCCTGATTGCTTGGAATTTCGTCCCGTAGGTCTTGCAAATCTTGTCCAACACAACAACGGCCACGTCACATCCTCCCTATTATCTGCGCTAGCTAAACGTCGAATAGCCTCCACCCAGCGCGACTGCAGATCGAACCGGCAGTGTCATCGGCGCAGCCAAGGCGCGCTCCCCGGACGTTCCCCCAGAAGCGGCAATATCCGAGCGATGAATTCTCAGTCTGGCGACGTAATCGGTATGGGCACAGGCGCATTTTCTTTCGCCATCCACGCGAGACAGGCATTGTGGTCTGGCAGAGCCATACGGCCACCGCGGCCCGTTACCGAGATCGCGGCCGCGGCGTTTGCATAAATAACGCAGGCGACAGGCTGCTTTCCCTGTGTAAGGGCAAAGGCATAGGCCCCATGGAAACAATCCCCCGCGCCGGTCGTGTCCACTGCCCTGACCTTGTAGGCCGGAACGTGCCACAAAACGGCATCGTCCCTTTGCCGGAGGTAGGCGCCTCGATCGCCATCGGTCAACACGACCGCGGAGCGGTCATCCGACCACAGCTTGCGCAGGATCGCCGTCGCCTCTTTTTCGCCTGTATAGGTCTGCGCAAATTCCAGAGGGAATACGAGGTGATTTGATAGGCGGATCAATCGGTCGGTTGCAGGTCCGATTGTCCACTCAATATCGGCGATCACCGCCAGACCCAGCGTGCGGGCACGAGCAACGACCATCTCCGCCTGCGTGGCGTAGCCGTCGATCAACAGTACCTGGGCTTGCGCAAGGACGCTGTCGGCCAGCGCATCCGAGGTCCCGTGCGGCACATCATCATCATAGGCGATGAACCGGTCACCATTAGGCGCCACAGTGATCACCGACCGGATCGGCCTGGCATCGGAACGACGTGGCGCGAACGATATGTCGACACCGTGTCGTTCAAGTTCGCGGGCGCTGACATCTGAATGTGGCTGATCGCTCAGCCAGCCGATGAAACCGGCACGCCCGCCCAACTTGGCGACAGCAACGAGTGCCGTCGCCACATTGCCGCCGTGGTCCCTCGTGCGATTTGTCACCCTCCCTTTGCCGGCACCCAGCGGGCTGTCGACATAGATGATGTCGTCAATCGCCAAGGCTCCGAAGCCCAAGACCTGAAGATCGCCGGTCACGGCTCACGTGCCGCAGCCGCCAAAGCGTCTTGCGGCGCCATCCCGTCGTGAATGACGCCCTTGAACGCACGCGCTGCCATCGTGGTGTCACCATGCCCCCACAAATTGCGCCCCACGACCGCACCCTTCGCGCCGGCGCGCAGGGCTTCAGAGGTCTGGGTCAGAGCGCCCAGAAGATCCTCGGTCTTCGGGCCGCCGGCGATAACGATGGGAACCGGGCAAGTGGCGACCGTTTCCTTGAATGAGTCGAAGTCCCCAGTGTATCCGACCTTGATCACGTCGACGCCGGTCTCAAAGCCAATCCTAACTGCATAGGCGATCTCGTCGGGCGTGAAGACGATCTTGCAGCCGTTTGAATAGTCGCGCGGATAAACATGCGCAACGACCGGCATTTCGAAACGAGCAGCAGCGTTGACCGTATCGGTAAGCCAGCGAATGTAGTGGCCCTCGGTATCGCCCCGCACCGGAATGGCGACGGCCAGCGCATCGGCACCGTAGCGCACGGCATCTTCGGGTGTCGCGATCAACTGACTGATCCGATCGTCGGGCGTAAAGCACCCCGCCTGAATGACCAGCGCCGCCTTGCCGGCGTAAGCCGGCCACAGATGACGCGCCGCACCAGGCTGAATGCTGATGTAATCTGGCTCTCCGGCCATCACTCGCTTGAGCGCGCCGGGGAGATCCGCAAGGCCGCCCTCACGGACGTTGCCATAGCCTACGAAATGGTCGACCGCACCACCGAACAGGTTTCCAGATCGATGCGAGAACAGCCGCGACAAGCGAATTTTAGTTCCAAGGCCCATATCGGTGCAGTCCCTTCGCGATTTTTGATCTGACATTGAGAGGGACCCTAACTCGAAAGCAAAACAATACTCAATATTTCGATTTCTTTCGTTTTGATATAAGATTGCGATTGCGACCGCTAGCGTTCGCTACGATGACGCGCTATCCCAAGGATTCGCAAACGCTTGCCGGTTTGGGGTTCGATTTTCGAAAGGTTAGCGTGCAGCTATTCAAACAGCAATTCGGGGTCACACATGCTGGCGGAACAACGACGACATCAGATCATGCTCGAGCTTCAACGGACCGGCCAGGCGCGCACCAGCCAACTGGCGGAAAACTTCGGCGTGTCCGAGGTGACCATTAGGTCCGACCTGGAAATTCTGGACGCAAAAAAGCAGTTGATCAAAACGCATGGCGGCGCAATTGCCTTGCCCGCTGATTCGCCCGCCGCGGCCTTCGAAGAACGGATGTACCGCAACTTCGATGCCAAACGGCGTATCGCGCAGATGGCGGCGCGCCAGATCATAGACAACCAGTCCGTGGTGTTCGACAGCGGCTCGACGTTGCTGCAGGTCGCAATGCAGATGCCTCCGGTCAGCAATGTCGTAGTAGCGACAACCGCGATGAACATCGCGCAGCATCTGATGTATCGTCCCGGACTGGACGTGCATATGATAGGCGGTCGGGTCTATCCCGAGACGGTCAGCACGATCGTGTCGGATTTTGACAAGGCCGTGGGCGGTCTTGTGGCTCACCAGGCATTCGTCAGCGCGCATGCGATAGATCACTCATTCGACGTCGTCGATGTCTCAGAAGACATTGCACGTACGAAGCGTAACCTGGTTCGTATGGCCAGGCGTGTGATCCTTGTGGCAGATTCAAGCAAATGGGATATCGGCGCCTCGTCCAAGGCATTCTCGTTGTCACGTGTCGATCTGATCATCACCGACACTGGTATGCCGTATGGGATTCGTAGCCGATTGGACAAGCTGGGAGTCGAAGTGCGCTACGTGTGAGTGCCTTCCGTCTGCCATCAGCCTCTCGGTGCCGCGCTGCGTTTGACGCCGGAGTTCGAATTCGCTGCGGCCGAAGCGCTCCCGGCGAGTGCCGGCGTCATCTTCTCTCGTCGTTCTGCGCCATTGCCAGTGACGTTCCTGGCTTGCCCTCCCGCAGGATCAGGCTTGCCGCGCCGACCAGGCCGGCCTGGTCGCCGAGCTGCGCCTGTACGATCGGCACATCGCGATAGGCGGGCATCGCCCGCGCTTCGACGGTGCCCCTGACAAGCGGCGCCAGCAGATCGAAGCCGTTGGCGAGGCCGCCGCCCATCACGATCAGATCAGGCGAGTAGAGGTGCAACAGATTGGTGAAGCCGATGCCCAGCCACTTCGCCTCGGCCTCGACCAGTTCCAGGGCCCTGATATCGCCGGCGCGAGCGGCCTCGACGACGTGCCTGGCCGAGACATCGCCGTCGCCGGAAAGACGCCTGAGCAGTGAGCCGTCGCCGGGAGCCGTCAGCCGCGTGGCATGCCGCCCGAGCGCGGTTCCCGATGCCACCGCCTCGAAGCAGCCGATGGCGCCGCAGAAACAGCGGTCGCCTTCGCCGGTGATGGTCATATGGCCGATCTCGGCTGCCAGCCCGCGTCGGCCATGATAGATGTGGCCATCGGCAACAACGCCGCCGCCGATGCCGGTCGACACGGTGACGAAGACCACCGATCCGCTACCCCGGCCGGCGCCGAAACGCCATTCGCCCAGCGCGGCTGCATTGGCGTCGTTCTCCAGCCGCACCGGCAGGCCGAAATGCCTGCCCAGAATGTCGAGCAGCGGCACGTCGTGCCAGCCGGCCAGCGTCGGCGGCGCGATCACGATCCCGGCCTTGGGATCGAGCGGCCCCGGCGCGCAGACGCCGATGCCGGCAATCTCTGCCTGCGGCCGCTCGACCAAAAGCCTGCCAGCAAGTGAGATGATCTGGCCGATCACCGCTTCCGATCCCGCACCCGCCAACGTCGGCGCCGAAACGCGGGCGACAACCCGACCGTTGCGCTCGACCAGCGCGCCCCGCAGCTCCGTTCCGCCGAGATCGAATGCAAGCGCAACTTTGGTCATCAGGCGGTGACCTTCAACCCATGCAGCCAGGCCATGCGTTGCGCAAGGTCGGGGTCGCCGAACGCCAGCGATCCGAGCACCACCGTTTCGGCCCCGGCAGCACGCAGGCGCGGCACCGTCTCGTGTCGGATTCCGCCATCGGCAGCCAAGATGATTTGGTTCTCTCCACCTGCTTTTCGCATCAGCGCGCGCGCCTCGATCAGGCGCGGGCAGGCCTGATCGGACAGCGCCTGGCCCTTGACGCCGATCGACGTGCCGAGAAGCGTCACAAAGGCAACTTCGGGCAAGAAGGGCGTGACGGCGCAGACAGGCGTTTCCAGCCTGAGCACCGCGCCGGCCTCGGCGCCGAGCTCATGCGCCAGCCGCACGGCGCGCAACCCGGCCTCGCCGTTTTCAGCATGGACGCTGATGAGGTCGGCGCCGGCCTCGATGAACTGGCGCGTTTGCTCCTCGACGATTTCCGCTTCGACCATCAGATGCACATGGATCGGCTTTGTCGTCAGCTTGGCGATCCGTGCCACCAGATCCGGAAAGAACAGGAAGCCGGGGGTGAAGCGGGCGTCAGCGACGTCGATGTGATGCAGGTCGACATAAGCGTCTATGCGCTTCAGATCGCGCTCCATGTTGGCCAGGTCGGCCGACCACAGGGAAAACTCGCCGAGCAGCCGGTTGCGCGGCAAGGCGGCGATGGCAACACGGCCGGATAAGGATTTGCTCGTCATGACGCAACAAGGCTCCGGATGTTGAAGTGGGCGTGAAGGAACGTGGTGATCTCGGCCTGCAGCTCGGCGAAATGCCTTTTGCCGTCGAGCGCCTTGGCGGCGATCTCCACAAAGGCCGCGCCGGGGATGGCATCCGCAAGTGTATGCGCGGCCGATAGTGGATGCACCGCATCCACAGTATTGCCGATGACCAGCACAGGAATGCCAAGGGTGGCGGCGTCGCTTGCCGAGACCTCAGCTCCATCGGCAGCGATGTCGGCCAGGACTTGCGCAAACAATGCTGCATCCGGGCGGTCGAAATAACCGAACAGCGAGGCGAGATTGTCTGGTGCCTCGCTCTGCAGGCGCGCGGCGACTTCAGACCGCGAGAAGATCGTCCTGGCCTTGTCGGGGCCATGATCGAGGATGAGGCCGGCGACCTCGGCGATCGGCTGCAGGTTCACTGGCGCGCGTTCGAACGTCCAGGCCGGCCGCACAAGCATCAGGCCGGCGACGCGGTCCGGACAACGGCAGGCAAGGCGTAACGCAATCGCGGCGCCCATGGAAATGCCGCCAGCGACGAAACGGTCCAGGCCGGCCTGGTCGGCGGCGGCCAGAACATCGTCCGCAAACATCGCCATTGAAAACGGTCGGCGGCTGCCTAGATCGGACTCACCGTGTCCGCGGCAGTCCAACGTGATGCGCCGGCAGCCGGCGTCGATGGGGAAAGCCTGCGCGACCTGTGCCTCGCCGCCGCCCAGTCCGTGCTGGAAGACGACGGCAAGCCCGTCGCCCTCATCGGAAATCCGCAGCGTGGCATCGTCGCGAAACAAGGTGGCCGGGCGCGCCATCAGGCCAGCCCCTTCAGGAACCGGGCGACGCCTGGTGCCTCTTCGGCTGAAAGGCCGTGCGTGACCAGCGGCCCGTCAAAGCCTGACACTTTGAGCCGGGCGACGAAATCGGCGAAGTCGACGACGCCGCGGCCGACGGTGGCAAAGCGGCCGTCGGCGAAACGGTCCTTAGCGTGGGCCATGGCGACGTGGCCTGCGGTGCCTTCGACTGCTGCAGCGACGACGGCGCGTGCTTGCCCTGTGCTCGCCTGTTCGAACAGGTTCGCCGGATCGAGCACAATGCGCAGCCGCTTCGAGCCCATCTCTGCGATAAGGCGCATCGCGTCCGCTGCCGATGTGACGATGTTGGCCTGTTCGGGTTCGATGCCGAGATCGACACCGTGATGCTCGGCCAGAGCAAGCGCCTTTTCCATCTCGCTTGCCATATCGGCCCAGGCCGACGGATCGGCATTGCCAGGGTGATGCGCCCACTGGTCGTCCGCGTTGCGCGTTCCCGTGCACAGGGTGACGAGCGGAACCGAAAGCGCTGCCGCGGCCTCGATGACCGCGCCAAGACGGCGCAGGCCGTCGTGGCGCACCGTCCTGTCCGGATGGGCCATGTTGTAGGTGCCCGACAGCGCCACCAAAGCGACGCCGGAGGCATCAGACGCAGCCGCAATAGTGCTGATGGCGTGATCCGGCACCGCATCCGGCATCGACGGCAGGCCGGCGCAGGCAAGGTTGAACTGGGTAACGGCAAATCCGGCGTCGCGCACCGCGGCCAGCACACCGGCCGGCTCGCTTCCCGGAAAGGTCTTGGCGAACACCCCGATCTCCATCAGACCGCTCCTGTTACGCCAGCAATCTCGACGCGTTGGCCGGTTTCGACCGAGCGGGCGATCGCCACCATGGCGCGGATCGAGGCGAGGCCGTCCTCGACGTCGGCGCCACGCAGCGGCGCGCCGTCAAGCACGGTGTCGGAGAGGCCTTCGAGCTGGCGTCGGAAGAAATGGCCGTCCGCGCCAAGCGGCTTGCGCGACGTTGCATCCTTCTCATGGAAGATATCGACCTCGCTTGCCCGGAAGTACCAGGGATTGAAAGTCTTCGCGATCACCGAGCCGTTTTCGCCGTAGAGCTGGAAGCCCTCGTGCCAGTCCATGCGCACAGCCACCGTCAGGTCGAGATGGCCAAGCGCTCCGTTGGCGAATTCCGTTTCGACGAACCAGCAATAGGCGCCGAAACGTTGGTTGAGACGGGCGCGCACCGCGAGGATCTCGCCGCACAGGAAGCGTGCGGTGTCAACGAGGTGCGAGCCATGCGCAAGCATGAAGTACCGCCTGAGATCGGCCTTCGGATTACCGGCCGGCTTGCGCGCCAGCCGGCTGCTGACCGGCAGCGGTTGGATGGCATCGGTGTTGGTGTAGCGGTGGGTGGAATCGCAATACCAGGCTTTTAGCGCCAGTATCTCGCCCATCTCGTCGCGGACGAAATCGCGCGCCGCCTCAAGAGCCGGGTCGAAGCGCTTCATGTGGCCGACCTGCAGCACCTTGCCGGAGCGCATGACCGCGTCGGCGAGTTTTTGGCCCTCTTCGACCGAGACGCCGATCGGCTTCTCGCACAGCACATGCTTGCCGGCCTCGAGCGCCTTGATCGCCATCGGCACGTGATAGGCGTCCGAGGTCGCGACGATCACCGCCTCCAGTTCCGGGTCGGCCAGCATGGCGTCGTAGTCGCCATACATCTTCTCAGGTTCATAGGTCGCGCCCATGCGCGCCAAAAGGTCGGGGGCGGCATCGCAGATAGCATAAAGGTCGGCGTTCCTTGCTTTGACGCAGGATTCGAGGTGGGCGAATTGCGCGATCGGCCCGCAGCCGAGCACACCGACACGAAGGCGGCGGTCTTGTTTCCGGATCATGATCTGTTCCTCACGCGCCGTAGCCGCGCATGGTCTGGCGGTTGGTCTTGACCGCGGCGGCCGGATCTGCGGCAGCGGCGTCGGATTCTTCCTCCAACACCAGCCAGCCGTTGAAGTTGGGCGCGGCGTTGGCGATGGCGATCACTGCCTGGGTGTCGCAGACGCCCTTGCCAAGCATTGCCCAAGTGCCGCTTGCATCGACATCCTTCAGGTGAACGTAGCGGATGCGGTCGCGATGGGTTGTGAGGGTGTCGATCATATCGTTGTGGCCGCGCAATATGTGGCCGGTGTCGGGCACCCAGCCAACCAGCGACGGGTCGATCAGCCCGAAGATGCGGTCGTAGTCGGTGCGGTCGAACAGCAGCGTGTTGTGGTGCGAGCTCGGATGCACCGCGACATCGACGCCGGCCTTGCGCCCGAGCTCACCCGCCCTGTTGTAGATCTCGGCCGCGATGGCGAACTTGTCGTCGCGTCGGCCGTCCGAGACGACGGTGGCCGAACCCATTGACACCTGCGCGCCCGGAAAGGCGGCGGCAAAGTCGATCCAGCGCTTCGCGGCCTCGAGGGCGCCGATCTTCTCCTTCAGTGTGAAGCCGTTCTTCGAACCGAAGGCAAAGGAGACGAGGGTGAGGCCGGTCGCCTTCAGTGCGGTGGCGAATTCCGCCGGCCTGCCGGCATAGCGGCCGATCATCGTGTCGGTGATCTCGATGCCGGCATAGCCGCCATCCGCGATCGCCTTCACGAGATCGTCGGGGCCGCCGGCAAAGCGGTCTCCCAACATTTCCCAAGTAAAAGTCTGGCAACCGACTTTCAGGTTTTTCACGACCGTCCTTTCCTTCCTTGATGCCGCCCTGCGTCAGCCTCCCCCGAGGCGGTGTTGGCAAAGCTCGGCGCGCGACTGGCGCGAGTCCGGCGAACGCCCAGTCCTGCGCGCAAGCCGCGCTACTGCACCAGCTGCCCGGCGCTTCCAGTGAGAAATTGCCGGCGGTCGGCGATCATCACATGAGCACGGGCTTCGAGCCGGCGGCCGGCCGATTTTTCATGTCAGTCATTTCTCCTCCCAGGGCCGGCAGCGCGCCCGACGTTCGTCAGCATTTTCGCATGTTCTATAACAATTTTACGCGCGTCAATATTTAAAATGTTGTATAGCGGCTTGCGAATGTGATCCGTTGCCGCGCAGCGGTCCAGGCCGCTGACGTGTTGGGAGGTACGATCGAAATGCACGGGAAATCAAAGACAAAGCTCGGCATCGGCGTTGTCGGGTGCGGCAACATCTCGATGACCTATTTGCGCAATGCGGCTCTGTTCGGTGAGGTGGAACTGCGCGCCTGCGCCGACATTTCCGCCGACATGGTGGCCTTGCGCGCCAGCGAATATGGCATCCGTCCGCTCAGCGTCGACGCGCTTCTGGCCGACCCGGAGATCGACCTCGTCCTCAACCTGACCATCCCGTCGGCGCATTTCGACATCTCATTTTCAGCACTTTCGGCGGGCAAGCATGTCTTCACCGAAAAGCCGCTGGCGACCTCGGCCAACGACGGTCGCCGTCTTGTCACGGAGGCGGCGAAGCGCGGGCTGCTGCTCGGCTCGGCCCCCGACACGTTTCTTGGCGCCGCCGGCCGGCGGGCGCGCCGCCTCATGGACGGGGGCGCGATCGGCCGGCCGGTGACCGGCACCGCCTTCATGATGGGGCGCGGCATGGAGCATTGGCATCCCAATCCGCAATTCTATTATCAACCCGGTGGCGGCCCGGTCTTCGACATGGGGCCATATTACCTGACTATGCTGGTCAACCTGCTCGGGCCGGTCGGCCGCGTGATGGCCATGGCAACGCGTGGCCAGGAGGAGCGCCTGATCACCGCAGAGGGTCCCTACAGGAACACCACCTTCAAGGTCGGCACGCCAACCAACATCCTGTCGCTGCTGGAATTCCGCTCAGACGTTACCGTCGCCTTCGGCGCCTCCTGGGACGTCTTCAAGCACTCCAACCATCCGATCGAACTGCATGGCACGGAAGGCTCGCTCAAGCTGCCCGATCCGGACACATTCGGCGGCACCGTCTCGCTTTCGGAGCGCGGAGCCGACTGGGCTGACTTCACAAGCGAGAGCGAACTCTACGGCGCTCGCAACTGGCCCTTCGCCGCGCCCGATCGCGCCAATTACCGCATGCTCGGCGTCGCCGACCTTTCACGCGCGCTGTTGAGCGGAAGAAAGCCGCGTGCGTCCGGCGACCTTGCGCTGCATGTGCTGGAGATCATGGAAGCGACCCTCGCTTCGGGAGAAAGCCGCGAGTCGGTTGCAGTCAATGGAACCGTCGATCAGCCGCCACTCCTTGCGGAGGACGAGGCGGCAAGCCTGCTTGCCTGAGTTTGGGGGCCGTCCATGACAATATCGCCTTCGCCCTTGCTCGATCCGGAAGCCCGGCATGTGCTCGACCTCGGCCGGCAGGCGGCCGCCAAGCCGTTCGAGGCGGCAGCCCTCAGGAAGCCCGCCACGCCTATGAGCAGGGCTTTCCGACACTGCAGGGCGAACGCGAGCCGGTCGCCTCGCTGACCGAGCGCACCATCGCCGGACCAAGCGGCCCATTGACGCTCAGGATCTATCGTGGGCTAGGAGCTTCCGCGCACGGCGCGCCGGCGTTGCTCTATCTGCATGGCGGCGGCTGGGTGATCGGTAATCTCGACTCCCATGACGAGATCTGCCGCTGGTTTGCCAACATGGCCGCCTGCGTCGTCGTCTGTCCCGACTACAGGCTGGCGCCGGAGCACAAGTTCCCGGCGGCCATCGAGGATTGCCGCGTGGCGCTTGCCTTCATGCAAAGTGCCGTCGACGATCTCGGCGTCGACGCGAAGCGCATCGCTGTCGCAGGCGACAGTGCGGGCGGCAACCTCGCCACGGTGCTCTCCCTGCTCGCGCGCGAAAACAAGAATCCGCCGACGGCGCAGCTGCTGTTCTACCCGAATACGGACGCCGCGCAGACGGCCGACAGCTATTGCCGCTTTGCCGAGGGTTTTGGTCTCACTGCGGCAACCATGACTTGGTTCCGCGACCACTATGTTACCCATGCCGGCGATATCGACGATTGGCGCGTGTCGCCGCTGAAGGCGCCCAGCCTTGCCGGTGTGGCGCCGGCCTTTGTTGCCATCGCCGGCCATGACATTCTCGCCGACGAAGGCGAGGCCTACGCGAAGCGTCTGGAAGATGAAGGAGTGCCGGTCGCCCTGCGCCGCTGGAATGGCCAGATCCACGGCTTCGTCTCGATGGGCCGCCATAGCCCGGCTGCACGGCAAGCGGTCAGCGCGGCGGTCCGCGCATGGCGCGGCTTCGATCTCGCCTTTGGAAATGCTCAGGCCGATTGACGCATGACCAGCGTCGCGTCGAGATTGATCTTGGGTGCAACCGCAGTCCCGTCCTCATCAAGCAGGGCCAGCAGCGTCTCCACACTGCGTCCCGCCATAGCGGCGAAGTTCTGCGCCATGGTGGTCAAGGCAGGACAGGTGTAGCGGCTGAGCGGGTGGTCGTCATGGGCCGCGACGCGCAGGTCGCAATCGCCTTTGCGGCCGACCTTGCGACCTTGCGAATAGGCGGCCGCCATGACGCCGAAGGCCAGGCGGTCATTGGCGCACAAAATGGTCTTACCCGGCAAGCCACCATTGCTGAGCATTGTCTCCATCTGCTGGTAGCCGATGCGTTCGAAATCCCAGGTGTATTCATGGGTGTCCCCAATGATCACCGGCTCTTGCCCGAGCCGTTGCATGGCGCTTACATAGTTGTGCAGGCGTTCGCGCGTATTGTGATTGACGTGCGGGATGTCGAAATAGACCGGCGCGCCGCCGGAGCGGCAGAGGTAATCGACGATCGTCGAAACGCTCTGGCTGTTGTTGTTGCCGACGAACGGCGTGCCGCTCTCGAGATAGGTATCGAAATAGACGATCGGTATGGCCTGCGTCAGCTTCTCCAGCGCACGGTGGTCCGAGCGCAGGCCGAGCGGCGCGATCAGCCCACCGGAAACTTTTAGTGACAGGATGGTTCGCGTCGCTTCCACTTCGAGTTCGCGCGAGCCGTGCGAGGAGATCACGATCGGCCAGTAGCCTTCGTGGCGCAGCCTGAGTTCGATGCGGCTGACCATCTCGGAATAGAAAGGATCGGCGAGAGTCGGCACCACGATGCCTATGCTGCGGGTCCGCTTGCGGTTCAGGTTGCGGGCAAACAGATTGGGCTGATAGTCGGACGAGCGGAGTGCCTCCTCGATCCGCTTTCGCGTCGCTGGCTTGACGCTGGTTGGATCCTCGAAATATTTCGACAAGGTCGGCCTGGAGACGCCGCAGGAGCGGGCGAAATCCTCCATGGTCTTGTGCGTCATCGGCATTGAAATCCTCTCGTCACAGACATCCGATCCCGGGTGGTTCCTCGGCGCTGCCCGCCATGCGTGCAACTGCAAGGCGAAAATTTACAGATAATGTCCGAGAGTTTCCATGCGTAAATTTATTAATTGACGCAAAAGGCGCAAGCGGTATTAATCGTCGGGTGAGCAATGGGAAATTCGAGTCTCGCGGCGAGGCGAGAGCGCAGCGTCGGAACGAATTCCGCGAGATCGAGAAACTGGTCAGTGCCGGCGAGATCCTTGTCGAGATCAGCCGACACCCATGCGCGGTGACTTGTTTGGAGCCCTGTGGTGCCGGCACGCTACGATGAACAACTAAACCAGCTTCAAATAGGCTTGCCAAAGGAATTGGGGCTGGCAACTCCGAATCCGCAGAGGCGATGCGGGACTTGATCCAAACAGTTACTGTGTCTCGAGATCCGTCGAAGATCGGCGGCATCGAAGTCGAAACGGGCGTCCAACGGCACTACTGGGCGAGATGCCTTCCCCACACTCATCGAACTATCGCCTCCGACTTCGTTGCTGTGGTTGAGCGAAGCTACCATCCTGATCAAGCCATTCCTAACGGCGAATTCGGGCCATTAGGTCGAAATCCCTTCCTTGCTAGGAGCCGGCTAGGCGCGAGGAAGTCGCTCAATAGTGGAAGATCGACCCGAGTAGACTAAGTTGCATGGACTAAGTCGCGGGGCCCGCAATGCACACCGTCAATATTCACGAGGCCAAGACGCATCTGTCTCGTCTTGTCGACAGGGCGGTCAAAGCTGAATCCTTCATAATTGCGAGATCCGGCAAGCCGATGGTGAAGGTCGTTGCCATAGACGCACCTGCGGCCGGCGAAATGCGTCGCGTTGGGTTTATGGCCGGGCAGTTTTTTCAGTTCCAGACGAGGTTGATCGCATGGCCGATGAGGAAATCGGGAAGCTGTTTGGCGGCGACGCATGAAACTTCTGCTCGATGCCCATCTTTTGCTCTGGGCGGCGGGCGAGCCCGAAGAGCTCCCGCCCCCTCGCGCGGGTGACTGCGGCCCTTCGGTGCGGTGGGGGGTTGAAGTCAGCTATCGCCTCAGACCACCCATGAACGCCTTTACTCGAGCAGAGTCGACTTGGTTCCACCAGACGCCGTCGTGCTTCAGCGCGCTGGCGATGATGACCCCGTCGACAATGGCGAGGATATCGTTGGCGTTGTCCGGCGTCACGCCGCTGCCGACCAACGTCGGCAGGCCGGCGGCCTGCTTGATCATGCTTATGTAGCCCAAATCCGCGGCGTGGCCGGTGCGCTGGCCGGTGGCGATGATGGCGTCGGCGTCGAAGAAGACCAGGTCTTTGACCAGTTCCTCCACTGGGCGGTCGGCGACGATGGCGTGTGCGCCGTGCTTGACATGGGCATCGGCGAAAATGCGGATGCCGTTGGCGCGCAGCCTGGCGCGGTAGCGTGCCGCACGGCCCGATTCGCCTTCGACAAAGCCCTCATTGGCGACATAGGCATTCGCCCACTGATTGACGCGGACGAAGCCGGCGCCGGCGGCGCTAGCGATCGCCAAGGCCGGGATGGCGGCATTGGCCAGCACATTGATGCCGATCGGCTTGCCGAGCTCGCGGCGGATGCGGTCTGAGACGACAGCCATATAGGCCGCCGTCTCAGGTCCGATATCGTCAGGCTTGGCGAAGGGGATGTCGCCATGGTTCTCGACGATGACGCCGTCGCAGCCGCCATCGAGATAGGCCCGGGCATCGTCGAGCCCGCGCTGGTAAATCGCCTCGATCGCCTCGCCATCATAGCGCGGCGCGCCGGGCAGCGGCGCCAGGTGAACGACGCCGATCACCACCTTGGTGCGGCCGAAAAGGTCCACGAGCGCGTCGCCGCCGGATTGGCCGATCTGGGTCATGAGAGCTCCATTTGATCGATGAGCGCCGCCATCTCGGAGGCGGAAGGACAGGATGCCAGCGTGCCCGGCCGTGTCACGGCGATTGCGGCGGCGGCGAGCGCCAGCTCCAGTGCCGAGGTGACCGGCATGCCCCGGGCAAGCCCGCCGGCCAGACAGCCGCAGAACACATCGCCGGCGCCGCTGGTGTCGAGTGCTTCGACGCGCGGCGCCGGCAAGCGAAGCGGTTCCGTCTGGTCCGGACCAAGCACGAGACAGCCTTCGCCGCCGAGCGTGATCACGACAATACCTGCGCCTCTGGCCGCCAGCGCCCAGGCGGCGGCTGCCATATCGCTCTGGCCGGTCAGGGCTTGCGCTTCGGATTGGTTGACCACCAAAACCTCCGCCAGTCCGAGATCGGGCACAGATGCCGCATCGATGGGGCTGGCGTTGAGGACGGTGCGCGCGCCGTTTTCCATTGCTGCTCGGAGGCAGGCATTGGTCGCGGCGAGGGGCAAATTTCCCTGGCAGACGAGCATGTCGCCGGGCGCGATCCAGCGGGCAAGCGCAGTTTGTTCTATCGGATCGAACGCTTCGCTGCAGGCGACGCCGCTGACGATGAAATTCTCTCCGCCTCGATCGACGACGATGGTCGAGCGGTCACTCGGCAGCTCGAATTGGCTGACCTCAAGGTCGGACAGCTCGTTGTCGAGGCGGCTCCTGATCCATGCGCCAGCTGGGTCCTTGCCGAGCGCCGTCCAGAACGTCACCTCTGCACCAGTCCGTGCTGCTGCGACTGCCTGGTTGGCGCCCTTGCCGCCGAGCCCGTCGGCATAGCTCACGGCATTCAAAGTCTCGCCCGCGGCCGGGAAGCGGCCGACGCGAAACATGGTGTCGACGCAGGCATTGCCGACGACGTGGACGCGCATGGCTCAGCTCTCACCGGTCGCCCAGCCCAGCATCTGTTCGAACAGGGTCTTGTAGCCTGGCCAGGCGATGAACTGCGGCGGCAACCAATGCGGCCCGACATCGGATGTCCAGGCCACGGTGCGGCCCTTGCCATAGTGGCCGGTGACGAGCAGCGGCAGCGAGCCATAGTCCGACGACACGGCAGCCAGAACTTCCGCACCGTCCTTCAGCCTCACCTCGTTGAAGCCGAGCAGGATCGGCCAGTCCGAACCAAGGCCCCTGAGGATGGGATGTGTCGACCCTGGTTTCGGTACGGGCGCAAAACCTTCCGGAACCTCGACGCGGTCGTCATAGGCCAGGCAGTTCACAGGCAGCACGTCCTCGACCGGCGTCTTGCGGTAGCGCGCCCCGCCGTTGATGCCCTGGAAACTATAGTAGCCGCCGAACATCAACAGACCGCCGCCGCCGCTGACATAATCGCGCAGCAGGCGCAGGCGGTTCGGTGTCGGCTTCGAGTGGACCCAGGTGTCGGGATGCAGCAGCAGCGTGTTGGCGCCGATGTCGGATAGCACGACCGCGTCATAGGCCGACAGCGCCTCCATCGTCTGCGGAAAGCCGCGCTGCGCCTCATGCGCCGGCATGAAGGTGACGTCGAAATCGGTCGCCTTCAGCGCGCCCAGCAATTCGTCGGCGCCGGTGTGGTAGGTGACGGTCGGAAACTGGTCAAAACCCTTGATATGGGTCGCGGTCGACACCCAGGATTCGCCGGCAAGCAGGATCTTCTTCTTGGACATTTGAACTCCCGTGTAATTCCAGGCCGCTTACAGCCGCGCGAATACGCTTTTCGGATTGGCGATCAGCATGCGGTCGATGGCCGCCTGCTCGACGCCGTGGCGTTTCAGGCGCGGTATGAAATGCTTCAGGATATAGCCATAGCCGAAGCCGCCGAAGCGCGTCAGCATGATCTTGAGGAAGACATCCTGCGACAACAGCAGGCGGTCGCCGAAACCGGCCTCGACAAGGGCGGCGATGGCGCGTGCGTTCTCCTCGTCGGAGGGCGATTGCGCGTCCTGGTCGGCATAGTAATAGTCCATGCCGATCATGTCGTATTCGAGGAACGCGCCGCGCCGGGCGAGGCTTGTCTGGTAGTCGGGGTCGTCGTGGCTCGGGTTCATGTGACAGAGCACGGTATGGCGGAGATCGGCGCCCTCGGCCTCGACGATATCGAGCACCTCGTGCGCCAGCCGCTCCCAGCCCGGCAGATGGATCGACAGCGGCACGCCGGTGATGCGCGAGGCGCGCGCCGAAGCTGTCAGCGACTTGCGCTCCTCGGCGGTGAAATCCTTGCTGACGCCGATCTCGCCGATCAGCCCGGCCATGATCGGCGGCTGCGTCTCGCCGCCGCCGACATCGTTGACGATGAATTCGGTCACCGCGTCCACATCCATGGCCTTCAGCCATTCGGGATGGGTGTGCTCGAGATAGAAGCCGGTGCCCATGACGATCTTCAGGCCGGACATGCGGCTGATACGGGCGAGCTTTTCGGGATCGCGGCCGATGCCGATATTGGTGGCATCGACGACGGTGTGGCCGCCCAGTGCGCGATAGCGCTGTAGCTCTGACAGCGCCAGGTCGGCGTCGTCGAGCGAAACGTTGTCGCGGTTGACGTATGGGTTCATTCGCAACTCGCCGATGATCTCGATGTTCACCGGCTGCTCGGCGACCGCCATGTCATCGGGATGGCAGGGGCATTTCCAGCTGCGCGCGCCATCGAGCAAGATGTGCTCGTGCATCAGCGTGATGCCCATCTCCTCGACCGGAACCGGGCCGAGCACGGTCATCACATGGCCGGTTTCGACCCCGATCGCCAGCCGCTGGCCGGGCACCGCGTCATCGAACAGACCGCCCATCGGCTCAACGGCTCCGCACGGCGCCGCGGAACAGGCGGAAGTTCAGCCAGATGGCGACCAGGATGATCGTTCCGGTGACAATCGGCGTCAGGAAAGGCGACAGATGCGCCAGGATCAGGCCGTTGCCGATGACGGCCACGGTCAGCGCGCCGAGCACCGTGCCAATGATCGTTCCGCGGCCGCCGAACAGGCTGGTGCCGCCGAGCACGACGGCGGCGATGACTTCCAGCTCGAAACCCTGTCCGGCATTCGAAGATCCCGATCCAAGCCGGGCAGCAATGATGATCCCGGCAAGGGCTGCCGCGGTGGCGGAAATCACATAGACGAAGAGCGTCGTCTGCCGCGTGTTGACGCCGGCGCGCCGCACCGCCTCAGCGTTGGCGCCGATGCCGGTGACATAGCGGCCGAACGGCGTCTCGTTGAAGGCGAGATAGGCGATGGCCAGGATCGCCAGCGCGATCAGCGCCGGCACCGGCACGCCAAGGAACCAGGCACGGCCCAGCACGGTGAAAGCGCTTCCGGGCTCGATCGGGATCGAATAGCCGCCGGTGATCAGCAGCGCCACGCCACGGATCACCGAAAGCCCGGCAAGCGTGACGATGAAGGACGGGATGCCCTCATAGGCGACGAAATAGCCTTGCACCGCGCCAAGCAGGGCACCGAGCGCCAACATGGCGAGGATAACGACTGACCATGGCAGGCCGAACTGCAAGAGCGTCGCCGACAGCGTTGCCACCAGCGCCAGTACCGAGCCGACCGAAAGATCGATGCCGCCAGTGGTGATGACGAAAGTCATTGCCGCGGCGACGATCAGCAGCGGCGCCGACTGCCGCAGGATGTTCAACAGATTAGGCGACGTCAGAAAGGCGTCGGTCGCCACCGAGAAGATGATGCAGACGACCAGAAAGAACAGCGCGATCGAGACGACACTGCCATTGGCGAGCAGCGCATCGCGCCAGGTGCCCTTGCGCACTCGTGAGGGCTGGGCAGCGTGGATCGCATCGCTCATGCCGGCGCTCCACCGCGATAGCCGTTGGTGGCGGAACGCGCACTGAATTTGCGGCCGACGATCAGATTGACCACGTCCTCGATATTGGTCTCGCCGATCAGCCGCTCGGCGACATTGCGCCCTTCATACATGACCTGGATGCGGTCGCAGACGAGGAACAGGTCCTGCAGCCGGTGGGTGATCAAAATGACGCTGACACCGCGCGCGCTGACCGCGCGGATCAGTTCGAGCACCGCCTCGACCTCGGCCACCGCAAGCGCTGCCGTCGGCTCGTCCATGATCAGCACGGCCGGCTCGAACGAGGCGGCGCGGCCGATGGCGATCGACTGGCGCTGCCCGCCGGAGAGGTTTTCGACCTTGAGCCGCGTGTCGGCAATGACGATACCGAGCCGATCGAGCATCTGGCGCGTCTCGTCGTGCATGCGCTTCTTGTCGAGAAAGGAAATGCCGGCGATGCGGCGGCGCGGCTCGCGGCCGAGAAACAGATTGCCGGCGACATCGACCGTGTCGCAGAGCGACAGGTCCTGGTAGACCATCTCGACGCGCGCCGCACGTGCGTCCGCCGGCGAGCTGAAGATCACCGGCTTGCCGTCGATCTCGATGGTGCCGGCGTCGGGAACCACAGCCCCCGACAGCACCTTGCTCAATGTCGACTTGCCGGCGCCATTGTCGCCGACCAGCCCCAGCACCTCGCCCGGCTTCAGCGTCAGCGACACATCATCGAGCGTCTGGATGGCGTTGTAACGCTTTGAGATGCCGCTCATCCGCACCCGATAGGTCTGGCCACTGCTCATCTGGGATTCCACGCGATTGCCAGGTATCCGCGGCGCAGCTTCAGGCGGCGCCGCGGCTCGGTCGCCGACGCAGTTTACTTGAACATCGCGCGGTATTGGTCGACATTCTTCTTGGTCACGATCGTCACCGGGATATTGATGATCGGGTCGATTTTCTCGCCCTTCTTGAGCTTGCCCAACGCTTCGACCGCGGCCTTGCCTTCGCCTGCCGGATCCTGCTGCACGACCGCCACCACCCAGCCGTCGTCGATGCCCTGAACGGCCTGCTTGGTCAGATCCCAGCCGAACACCTTGACGTCGCCGGTGCGGCCCTGGCTGGTCACAGCCGAAACGGCGCCGAGCAAGGCGGGTTCGCCGGTTGCATAGAGCGAGTTCATGTCCGGATTGGCGGTCATCAGGTTTTCCGAAGCGCTCAACGCGGTCTCCTGAACGTTCTGGCCGTCGACCGTGTCCAGGAAGGTGACGGCCTGGCCGCTTTCGGTCACCGCCTTCTTGAACCCGTCGAGCCGCTGGTTCTGGATGAATGAATTGAGTGCGCCGACGATGCCGATCTTGGCCTTGCCGCCCATCTCGGTCTTCACATAGTCGGCGTAGAATTTGCCGATGTCCTCGCCGGCCTTGGTGTTGTCGACGCCGATGAACGAGATATTGTCGCCGTCGGGGATCTGCGCGTCGATGGCGATGACGGGAATGCCGGCCGCCTTGGCCGCGGTAATCGCGGGCTTGACGCCGTTGACGTCGATGGCAACCAGAATGATGCCGTCGACTTTCTGCGTGACGTAGTTCTCGATCGCGTCGTTCTGCGCGCTTGGCACATTGTTGGCGTTGAAAATGACCAGCTTGGCGCCAGCGGCGTCGGCTGCCTTCTGCGCGCCCTCGTTGATCTGGTTGAAGAACAGGGCCTGCTGGTTGATGTTGACGAGTGCGAACGTATCGGCAAGCGCCGATCCCATGGCTGCCGAGCCCATGGCAATGGCGGCGGCACAGCCGGCGAGAAGTTTGAACAGACGCATTTTCGGTTCCCCTTGCTTGCGGACCAGACCGGCTGGTTCCCGTTGGTGCTACAGGCACGAGGCAAGCATTCAAGAGACTTGAATATTTGTCAATCCAAATGAACGCTGAGCGTTGCTCAGAAAGTCGCCGGCGTGTTGACCCAGAAGATGCTGGCGCGTTCCTTGCCGATATTGCGGTAATGATGTGGCAGCTCCGACCTGAAAACGAAGGCATCGCCGGTGGCGAGAGCATGTCGCTTGCCGTCGACGATCAGTTCGACCCGGCCGGCGAGCACGTAGCCGACTTCCTCGCCGGCGTGCTGAATCGGGCCTTCGCTCTCGCCGTCTGCCTCGATGTGATGGATGTTGCATTGTAAGAGGTGGCCAGGCGAATACGGAATGATGCGTTCGAGCGAAATGCCCTCGCCACGCCGTAGCGCGTCGAGCGCAATCAAAGGCCTTGCGCCCGCCCGGAATACGATCGCCTCGTCGTCATCGACTTGCTCGAACATCCAGCCGATGTTGGTGTCGAGAACCTCGACCAGACGGTGAAGCATGGGCAGAGACGGCGAAGCCTTGCCGTTCTCGATCTTGGACAGCAGGCTTTCCGAGCAATTCGCAGCCGCGGCCAGGCTCTTCAGCGTCATGCCGCGTGTCTGGCGGGCGAGGCGCAGTCGAGTTCCAAGTCTCGCGGCATTTACGGTGGCGTCCGTTTCCGACTCTGGCCGCCGTCGATCGATTTTATTCATCTGTTCGCCAACCATTCACGGTCAAGGGCAACTATCGCGCGAGCAAAAGACCTCGGCCGACGATTTGCAAGTGCTGATGCGTCAAATTCGAGACTGCAGCCGTAGCTCCGGCCTCTGGCGAATGCTGCTCTCGCATGAACCGTGCTGATGATCCCGCGCCAGTTACCCCTATCGCTTGGCTGTCCATCGTGGTCGAAATCGCCAGCCGTTACCGCGTTGCGTCTCGTGGCGAGTGGACTTGGACAATACGGGCAAGGCGGGCCACACAGCCAATCTACACAACCACGGCCATGCCGACACGATAAAATCTGGACTGTCACCGAATTTGCGGAGTCCGCTGGAAGTCACCCGCGGCAGCGCCCCATGGAGTTGCTCTCGGTAGCGGCGATGTACTCAATGAAATCCCTGAGGCAGTCGCGCACCGCCTGAGCTTCGACAATTTTGAAGAAAGTCCAACAGAATTAATGGACTAGCACCTTGCGGATGTGAATCGCGGAAGCGACGCGCGGTTAATGCTTTAGAAGTATAGACACATCGACACGAGGTGCGAAGAAGCAACGCCAATACAGCTGATTGGTTACGACATATTTATTTTCGCAGATATGGTATTGCCCGTCCGGGGATTGCTGCACACGGTCCCGTGGGATGGTGAAATTATGCGGCAAATAAGTATACCCACCGTCTACCCTGGACCGCACCGAAGACCGAGGTACGGCGCGGCAATCAGAACCACCGCAGCACTTGAATTTGGTCTGTGGGTCAATCTTGTCTTCGTACCAATCATGGGCGTTAGCGGCTGTTGCGGCGGCGATACACATAGCCGTGAAGATGAGCCTTCGCATGGCATTCCTCAAGTATCTGGCAGGCGCTGCTCGTTCGGTTTTCCATATATATTAGCGTTCCATTGAAAATACCATTGGCCCCCGACCGACTGACGCAGCTCCAGCGAGCGACGCTCGCAACTGAAGGCCGCATTGGGTCACGTCAGGACGACACTTGCGCCGGACAAAAGGTCTGCTCGTGTCGCTCCGGGTTAGAAAAGCATCTGTCCGCTTTCCGGCCCGAAGGAGACCTTTGCCGAGCGGCGATCAGCCTGGCGGGATAACCTTACCCTCCTTCGCTTTTCGGCGGCAGACATCGGCCTGTGCGAGGTGGGGCGTTCGCTTGGGGGCGCCTCCGGCGACGGCGAGTTTTGTTCCGTTCCGCCAAAAGGGGGTTTGCTGGTGTGGATCTTGTTTTGGGGGTATTCTCTTCGTTGAGGGATAGGCCTAGTCGATTTCGATTACGGTCGCTTAAGCTTGGCCGCTCCGCTCGGGAGGAGCCTCTGATTGCGATGGCGCGCTTTGCCCACCTTGCCCTTCTCGCCTTTGGATTGTTGCCTGGAATTGCGCTGGCTGGGGAGCCTTTCGTCCCGAGCTGGATCAAAAACGATCCGGCAGCCAAGACGGTGGCTATAGAGATTGTCGCCGATTGGAACCAAGTCGAGCGGTACCGCAGGGACAACATCCGGACCGACATTATCGACTTCAACGGCTACTGGGACGGCAATCTCACGATCATCGTGCCAGACGAATGGTCGGTACAGATCGAGTTCATCAATGGCTCTTCGAATTTCAGGCACGGTCTGATGGTGACCAGGGTCTATGCTCGGTCGGAGATGCCAGTGAAGTTGGAGGCTGAGGATGCGATTTGGGGGGCGTACACCGCTCCGCTAGAGGGGATTAAAATTAATGAGAAGAGACAACTCAACTTTGTTGCCCAGCAGGCGGGGAACTATTTCCTCGCCTGTCCGAGACAAACACACCTGATGGACGGACACTGGATCGGTTTCGAGGTGAGAGGCAATCTTGTGCGGGCCGTGGCAATCGTCCATGAAGACAAGTTTCCGCAGGAGCAGCCCCCAGGACGCCCATAGGGTTGCGCGAGCGACCAGCGCTATGGCTGCGTCGTGGAGATCATTGCAAATCCGTGGCGGCTTATCTTGAAACTCGAAAGTCTGGCCGCGCCCCGACCGGTCTAGAACTGCCCCTGGTTGCCAAGCCACCAGGTCCAAGCTGAGGCATCCAAACAAGCCTTTGGCGCAGCCGGAGCATCGGCGAGGGCTATTTGGGATAGTGTCCTGAAGGTTCTGCAAAAAGTTTTGGAGAGAGAACGGCGCTTGCTCTGAAGGGCGAGCGGCCATGGCACGGTGGTGACGTTGCAATCACCGAT